>DASTXN010000081.1:0-57744 GCA_035765515.1 Jatrophihabitantaceae bacterium
ATCGAAAAGGTCACCGGGAACCTGCACGCGCTCGGCGTCGACGCGCTGATCGCGATCGGCGGCGAGGACACGCTCGGCGTCGCGACGCGGCTGCGCGAACTGGGCGTGCGGGTGGTCGGCGTCCCGAAGACGATTGACAACGACCTGAACGCTACCGATTACACGTTCGGCTTCGACACGGCCGTCAACATCGCGATGGAGGCGATCGACCGCCTGCACACCACGGCCGAGTCGCACCACCGCGCGCTCATCGTCGAGGTGATGGGACGGCACGCCGGCTGGATCGCGCTGCACGCGGGCATGGCTGGCGGCGCGAACGTGATCCTGATCCCCGAGCAGCCGTTCTCACTGGACAAGGTGTGCTCGTACGTCGAGAGCCGCTTCCAGTCGCACTACGCGCCGATCCTGGTCGTGGCCGAGGGGGCGACTCCTGACGGAGGCGAGAACGCGACGCTGGAGAAGGGGCTGGACGCGTTCGGGCACGTGCGACTCGGCGGCATCGGCGAGTGGCTGGCCGGCGAGATCGAGAAGCGCACCGGCAAGGAGGCCCGCACCACGGTGCTCGGGCACATCCAGCGCGGCGGCACGCCGTCGGCCTTCGACCGGATGCTGGCGACCCGGTTCGGCCTGCACGCCGTCGACGCGGTGCACGACCACGACTGGGGCAAGATGGTCGCCCTGCGTGGGACGGACATCGTGCGCGTCCCGCTCTCGGACGCGACCAGCGAGCTCAAGCTGGTCAGGCCCGAGCTGTACGCGGAGGCGGAAGTCTTCTTCGGCTGAGCCCTCGCCTACCCTTGTCGGGTGACCGTTACGCCCGCGCCCGCCGCCGACCCTTCGCAACTCGGGTTGGACGCCTGGCGTGACCTGCCGGCGGCCCAGCAGCCGAATTGGCCGGACGCGGACGTGCTGCGCGATGTATCTGCGACCTTGGCCGACGCGCCGCCACTGGTGGTCGCCTCCGAGGTCGACCAGTTGCGCGAGCGGCTCGGCGCCGTGGCCCGCGGCGAGGCGTTCCTGCTGCAAGGCGGCGACTGCGCGGAGACGTTCGCAACCTCGTCCCAGGCGGACGTCGCCGGCAAGGTGCGCGTGCTGCTGCAGATGGCCGTCGTCCTCACCTACGGCGCGTCCATGCCGGTCGTCAAGCTCGGCCGCATCGCCGGCCAGTACGCCAAGCCGCGCTCGTCCGATCTTGACGCCAGCGGGCTGCCGTCCTACCGGGGCGACATGGTCAACGACCTGCACGGCGAGCGCACGCCGGACCCGCGGCGCATCCTGCGCGCCTACTCGACCGCGGCGTCGACGCTGAACCTGCTGCGTGCCTACGCGGCGGGCGGGCTGGCGTCGCTGGAGAAGGTGCACGCCTGGAACACCGCGTTCGCGCGGACCACCGAGACCGGGACGCGGTACGAAAAGCTGGCCGCTGAGATCGACAGGGCCGTCCGGTTCATGCGGGCGTGCGGAGTGCACGATGCCGCGCTGGAGGGCGTCGAGCTGTACGCCGGCCACGAGGCGCTGATCCTGGACTACGAGCGTGCGCTCACCCGCATCGAGACCGATGCCGCTGGCGGGGCCAGCGCGTACGACCTGTCCGGCCACTTCGTCTGGGTGGGTGAGCGCACCCGGCAGATGGACGGCGCGCACCTGGACTTCGTGTCGCGCATCGCGAACCCGATCGGCGTCAAGCTCGGCCCGTCCACCACGCCGGAGTTCGCCGCCGAGCTGGTCGAGCGCCTCGATCCGCACAACATGCCGGGCCGGCTGACGCTGATCAGCCGGATGTCCAACGCCAAGGTCCGCGACGCGCTGCCGCCGATCGTCGAGAAGGTGACCTCGACCGGGCACCTCGTCGTATGGCAGTGCGACCCGATGCACGGCAACACCGAGGAGACCGCGAACGGCGTCAAGACCCGGCACCTGGACCGGATCATCGACGAGGTCGACGGCTTCTTCGACGTGCACGCCGCGCTCGGCACGCACCCCGGCGGCCTGCACGTGGAGCTGACCGGCGACGACGTGACCGAGTGCATCGGCGGGACGGCCGAGCTGACCGCCGCCGATCTCGGCCGCCGCTACGAGACCGCGTGTGATCCGCGCCTGAACATCGAGCAGTCCCTCGAGCTGGCGTTCCGCGTCGCCGAACGACTGGTCGCCGACCGCCGCCGCAGGGAGCGCGCATGAGCACCGAGCGACGCTTGCGGAGCGAGAGATGAGCACCGTCGATCTGCGCTCGGACACGGTCACCCGACCGTCCGAGGGGATGCGCGCCGCGATGGCCCAGGCCGAGGTCGGCGACGACGTGTACGGCGAGGACCCCACCGTCGCCGCCCTCGAGGCGGAGGTCGCGGACCTGCTCGGTCACGAGGCGGGCCTGTTCGTCCCGTCCGGGTCGCTGGGCAATCAGCTCGGCATCCGGCTGCTGGTCCGTCCCGGCTACGAGCTCGTCTGCGACTCGCTGGCGCACATCGCGCGCGCCGAACTGGGCGCGGCAGCGGTGTTCTCGGGCATCACGTTCCGCACGTGGCGTGCCGAGCGCGGCCGGCTGGACGTCGACGCAATCCGCGAGCTGATCACCCCGGACGCCGGACCGTACCTGGTCTCGACCGCGGCGATCGCCGTCGAGAACACGCACAACTTCGGCGGCGGGACGGTGCAGCCGGCCGACCAGGTCGCGGCAGTCGCCGAGTTGGCCCGGGCGAACGGTCTCGGCCTGCACCTGGACGGCGCCCGGCTGTGGAACGCGCACGTGGCCACCGGCCGGCCGATGCGCGAACTCGCCACGGGCTTCGACACCGTGTCCGTGTGCCTGTCCAAGGGGCTGGGTGCCCCGGTCGGGTCGGTGCTCGTGTCGTCCGCGGACCGTATTGCCGAAGCGCGCGTCTGGCGCAAGCGCTACGGCGCGGGCATGCGGCAGGTCGGCATCCTCGCGGCGGCCGGACGGTACGCGATCGAGCACAACGTGGCGCGGCTGGCCGACGACCACGCCCGCGCGAAGCGGCTGGCCGAGGCGCTGGGCAGCGATCCAGCCAGTGTCGACACCAACATCGTGGTGCTGGACGCGGCTTCTGCCGCCGCGGTCTCGGCCAAGGCCGCGGAGCAGGGCGTGCTGGTCTCGGCCCTGGGCCCGCGCTTCCTGCGCCTGGTCACGCATCTGGACGTCGACGACGAGGGCCTCGAGCGCGCGATCGCCGTGCTACGTCCGCTCGTTCGCGGCTGACCGTTCGGCACGCTTCACTAACCTGCTCGCGTGAGCATCGAAAGCATCTCCGCCCTGGCCACCGGTGTCGGCACGCTGATCCTGGCCATCGCCACGTTCTTCGCGACCAGTTCGGCGAACCGCGCCGCGCGGACGGCCGAGCTGGCGATGCAGATCGACCAGCGTCCGTTGCTGATGGCCTCGAAGCTGAGCGACGAGCGCCAGAAGATCATGTTCGCCGACGACTACTGGGTGCACGTCGACGGCGGGGGAGCCTGGTTCGAGTACCGCAACGGCGTCGTCTACTTCGTGCTCTCGGTGCGCAACGTCGGTCGCGGGCTCGCCGTCATGCAGGCCTGGTTGCCGCACCCCGAGCGGCGCAACGCGGCCTACCCGCACGCTGAGATCAACGAGTTCCGTCCACACACCCGCGACCTGTATGTGGCCTCGGGCGACATCGGCCTGTGGCAGGGCGCGCTCCGCGATTTGCCCGCCGACGAGGTGCGGTCATTCGTCGAGGCTGTCGAGGCGCGCAGGCCGATCAGCGTGGACGTGCTGTACTCCGACGCTGAAGGTGGTCAGCGCACGATCACGCGCTTCGGCGTCATCGCGGCGGACAAGGGCGGCTGGGTCTCCAGCGTGGTGCGGCACTGGCGGCTGGACGGCACCAACCCGCGTTAGCCGGCGCTAACCTGCCAGGTGCGCGGCGGACGTGCGCCCCAGCGTGGGCGGGATGGTCGTCACGGCGCGCGCCAGCTCGTCCAGCGCCTCGCCGAAGAGCGCCTGCGCCCCGTCGCAGAGCGCCGTCTCCGGATGCGGGTGGACGTCCACCATCACGCCGTCGGCCCCGGCCGCGATGCCCGCGCGCGCGAGCGGCACGACCAGGTCACGACGGCCCGCGGCGTGGGACGGGTCGACGATCACCGGCAGGTGCGAGAGGCGCTGCACCATCGGCACCGCGGACACGTCGAGCATGTTGCGGATCGCCGGCTCGAAGGACCGCACGCCCCGCTCGCACAGCACGATGTCCAGGTTGCCGCGCTGGGCGATGTACTCGGCGGCCATCAGCCACTCCTCGTACGTCGCGGTCAATCCACGCTTGAGCATCACCGGCTTGCCGATGCCGCCGACCGCCTGCAGCAGCCCGAAGTTCTGCATGTTGCGCGTGCCGATCTGCAGCATGTCCGCGTGTTCGGCCACCACGTCGACGTCCGCGGCGTCCATCACCTCGGTGACGATCGGCAGCTGGACGACGTCACGCACCTCGGCCAGGATCTTGAGCCCGTCGACGCCGAGCCCCTGGAACGCGTACGGGGAGGTGCGCGGCTTGTAGGCACCGCCGCGCAGCAGCGTGGCGCCGGCGCGCTTGGCCATCCACGCCGACTCGAGCGTCTGCTCGGCGGTCTCGACGGCGCACGGGCCGGCGATGAACGTGAACGTGTCCGGCCCGATCGGCACGCCGCCGACCCGGATCGTGGTGCGCTTCGCGTGGTTCTGCGCGGACACCAGCTTGTACGGCGCGGTGATGCGCATGGTCTCGACGACGCCCGGGAGGCCTCCCGCGTCCAGCGTCTCCAGCACCTCCTCGGTGCCGACGACGCCGATGATCGTGCGCATCACGCCGCGGCTGACGAATGCCTGCCCGCCGTGGGTCTCGATGTGCGTGACAACCTCGGCGATATCCGAGTCCGCGGCGCCCGGCGCCATGACGATGACCATGCGCGCCAGCCTAACCACAGCCCTTTGACATGCGGCAGCGGCGCCCGAACCCCGCTGTTGCATGTCAAAGGGCGAGCGCCCGCCGCAGCTGGGCCGCAACCAGCTCCGGCTGCGTACGGATCACGATGCTGGGGAAACGCAGCACGATCGCGTCCGAGAGCACGATCTCGTTCTGCCGGTGCTGGTCGTCCCACCAGCGCCGCTGATCCAAGTGCAGTGCGCCGTCAACTTCGACCACAACAAGCCGGCCGTCCTTTCGGCGCCACGTCGCGTCCAGGTACCTCCGGCGGCCGCCGCGTTCGCGCCGGACCGTTTGCTGATCCGGTGGTGGGAGCCGGTACCTGCGGCACAGCCGGACGAAGTCGATCTCCGAGAGTGCTTGGGCGCCCTGCCCGATGTCGGCCACGGCGGCCCTGAGCAAGCTACGGTGACGGATTCGGCAGGCACGATCGAGCCCATCGCTCAACTCAGCTGCGGAGACAATCCGCTGCTGGACCGCGGCCGCCAGCAGGCCGCATGCTGGGCGCGGCGACGGGAACGTCGCGGACGCTCGGAGCAGCGCATCGGCCGCGCGATGAACCGGCGCCTGACCGTGCCGTTGAACGCTGTCCCAGTCCCGCACCCGATGCAGTCGCAGCGGCACCGGCGAACCGACAACGCGTCGGGCGCCGAGCGGTACCAATACGTCAACCTGCTCGCGTTGCCATCCCCTTAGCCCGAAGGCCTCCGCGGCGGTGAATCCAGTGAGCAACGCCTGTGGCCCGCCGTGCGCCCTGGCGACAAACCACTGCTGCTCGCGCGTCAGCGGGCCGTTGTGCAAGGCGATCGCATATCCCCAGCGGCGCCAGCGTCCGGCCCTCAGTTGGGCGCGGATCCGGTCTGGGCTGACGCCGCGAGCACGCAGAGCGGTCCACGTGGTGATCAGCCGCGGGTCACCGAGAGCGAGGGGCACAGGGCGAGGCTGGCGTGGCGGACAGCTCATCCGCAGCACACCGGACGGATCTGTGGACAGCGATTCGAACGACGCGTTCGACACTCCGACCTGCGATAGCGGCGCCGGGACCCCGCTATCGCAGGTCAGAGGCCGCAGTCGGCGTCGCGGAGGGACTTGAGCGTGGCGACGTCGGCGGCGTGGTCGGCCTCGGCGGTCTCGACGATCAGCGGCACCCCGCGCACGGCCGGCGTGCTGAACAGGGCCGCGAACGCGTCGCGCCCGATCGTCCCGCGCCCGATCGACTCGTGCCGGTCGCGCTTCGAGCCGGCCGGATCGCGGCTGTCGTTGACGTGGATCAGGCCGATCGTGCCCTTACCGGCAGCCTTGGCATACGCGCGCAGCGCGGCGGCGAATCCGTCCGCGGACGACAGATCGTGCCCGGCCGCGTGCATGTGACAGGTGTCCAGGCACACCCCGATCCGCTCGTCGCGACCGAGCCCGTCCAGGTATGCGCCCAGCGAGGGCGCGTCGGAGGCGAGCGCTCCGCCGCCACCAGCGGTCGGCTCGATCAGCAGCCGCGGCGCCTCCGGGACCGAATCGAGCAGCGGCAGCAGGCAGGCACGTGCCTGCGCCATCGCGTCCTCCCGCAAGTTCCCGAGCACCGCCGAGCCGGCGTGCATGACCACGCCTGCGGCGCCGATCGCGGCACCTCGCCGCAGCGTGAACTCCAGCGCCCCGGACGACTTGGCCAGCGTCTCCGCGGACGGCGAGCCGAAGTTGATCAGGTACGGCGCGTGGACGAACACCGGCAACGAGCATCCGTCCGCGAAGGCTGCGTCGCCGTCGGGATCGCCCGTCGGGGGAGCCCAGGCGCGCGGGCTGGACACGAAGACCTGGATCGCCTCGGAGCCGATCGCCTCGGCGCGCGGCAACGCCTGTGCCAGCCCCCCGGCAACCGAAGTGTTCGCCCCGACGGGCGATCGGCGTTGCGGCATCGATCAGTAGGTGGTGATCGTGACGGTGGAGCCGACGGGCACCGACTGTCCCGGTCCGGGGTCGACCGAGTAGACGTGATCGGTTCCCGCGAACGGCAGGAACGGCTCGAGGTCGACCTTCAGGTTCATGCCCTCGAGCTGCGCTTTCGCGTCCGTGGCCGAGGAACCGCGCGCGATGTCCGGGACCGTCACCATGCGCGGTCCGCGCGACACGATGATCGTCACGTTGCTGAACTCGGTCGCCCGGTCGTTCGGGCTGACCGAGATCACCGTGCCCTTCGGCACGCTGTCGCTGTACTTCGCGGCGCCGCGCACCGGGTTCAGGTGCGCCGATTCCAGCGCTGCGACGGCATCGTGGTACGACGTGCCCGGCGCGATGTCGGGGACGGAGACGATCGGCGGGCCGAGCGAGATGTACAACTTGACCACGGTCGTCTTGCGCACCTTCTTGCCCGCTGCTGGGACCGTCTTGATCGCCTTGCCGTTGTCGACGTGCGTGCTGTGCTGCGTGACGACCTGCGGATCCGGCAGGCCGACCTTCTTGATCGCGGCGGCGGCGTCTTCCGCGCTCTGATTGCGGACGTCCGGCACCCCGATCCGCTGCGGGCCCAGCGACACCACGAGCGAGATGTCCGTGCCGTGCACGTGGCGCGATCCGCTGCGCGGCTTGGTGGCCATCACGTCGCCGGCGGGAACCGTCTCGGAGTACTGGCTTTCGGCGACTCCGGCGTAGTCGAAGCCGGCGGACTCGATCGCCTGCCGCGCCTGTGCCTGGGTGTCGCCGCTCACGCTCGGCACCGTGCTGAATCGGCCGGACGCGAACCACCATCCGGCCGCGCCCGCCGCCAGCCCGAGGACGAGCACGACCAGCAGCACGATCAAGCCGCGGCGCCGCCGACGTTGCCGCGGGCTGAGCTGCTTGCGCCGCGAGGGTGGGATCACGACCGGTGGCGGCGGGCCGTCCCCGCGCTGCTGCGGGCGTCCGGCCGGTTGCGCCGGTGCCTTCATGGCGCCGAGCTGCTGCCGGACGATCTTGGTGTCGTGCGAGCCTCCGCCGCCGACGAGCGCGGTGGTGTCCGCGTCGGCGTTGCCGCGCGCCGCGGCCCGCCCGCGGCGCGCGGCGGCGGGCCGGGTCGGCACCGGCACGATCGGCAGGTGCAGTCGTTCGCGGACGTCGGCGATCTCGGCCAGGAACTCGCCGGCGTCCACGGGTCGCTCGTCGCGGTCCGGATCCGTTGCCAGCACGACCAGCTCGTCGACCTCTGACGGGATGCCGCGCACCTTCGACGACGGCGCGGGCACCCGGCCGTTCACGTGCTGGTACGCGACGTTCATCGCCGACTCGCCCTGGAACGGCGGCCGCCCGGTGAGCAGCTCGAACAGCACGATGCCCGCGGCGTAGACGTCGCTGCGCGGGTCGGCCTCGCCCTTGGTGATCTGCTCGGGTGCGCAGTAGGCGACGGTGCCCATCATCAGCCCGGTGCGGGTCGAGGACGCGTCCGCCTCTACCGCGCGCGCGAGCCCGAAGTCGGCGACCTTCACCACGCCGTCGTCGGACAGCAGGATGTTCTCGGGCTTGACGTCGCGGTGCACGATGCCGGCCGCGTGCGCCGCCGACAGCGCGCTGAGCACCGGCTGGATGATCGAGATCGCCTCGGCGGGCGGGAACGGCGCGGACCGTTCCCGGATCAGGTCGCGCAGCGTGCGGCCGTGGACCAGTTCCATCACCAGGAACACGTGGTGGCCGTCCGGCCCGGTCTCGGCGCCCTGGTCGTACACGGCGACGGTGTTCAGGTGCGTCAGCCGGGCCGCGGCGCGTGCCTCGCGGGTGAATCGGTCGCTGAACGCGGGATCGGTGGACAGCGCCGAGGACATCACTTTGACAGCAACGAGCCGGTCGAGCCGCTCGTCGACGGCCGAGTACACCGTCGACATGCCGCCACGGGCGATGCGCTCCAGGATCCGGTACCGGCCTTCGAGCGTCCGGCCGACCAGGAGGTCCTCGGTCGCCATCTGCACGTGGTGATTCTACGGACGTGTCGCCTCGGGTGAGGTTGCCGCACCGGAGCCACTCAGTACTCTGGGCGGCCGTGACCGACGAGCGGACGTACCAGGCGGGCGCCGTCGAGTTGCTCGCCGCCGCCGACCGGCCCGGCGGCTGGCTGCTGCTGATCGACCGGATCCGGCAGTCGTACGTCGATCTGGACGACCCCACCTACCTCGACTTCGAGTACGTCCAGGCCTTCGCCGAGATCCTGGACGCGCTGCCGCAAGGCCCCCTGTCGATCACCCATGTCGGCGGCGGCGCCTGCACGCTGGCGCGGTATGTCGCGGCGACGCGCCCGGGCTCGTCGCAGGTCGTGCTCGAACCGGACACCGAGCTGATCGCCCTCGTGCGCGCCCGGCTGCCGTTCCCTCGGGGCGGCAAACCGCGGATCCGGCCGGTGGACGGGCGCACCGGGCTGGCCGCGCTGCCGGACTCCGGCGCGGACGTCGTGGTGCTCGACGCGTTCGCCGGCGGACGTGTGCCCACCGAACTGACGAGCGTCGAGTGCCTCACCGAGATTGCGCGGGTGCTCAAGCCGTCCGGCGTCCTGCTGGTGAACGAGGCAGATGGGGGTGAGCTGCGCTACACCCGGCGCCTGGTGGCGACCGTCCGAAGCGTGCTGCCGGACGTGTTGCTGCGCGCGGACGCGTCCGTGCTCAAGGGCCGGCGCTTCGGCAACGTCGTACTCGCCGCATCGCGCGCGGAGCTGCCGGTGGACCGGATCACCCGGGCGGCCGCCGCCGCGATGTTCCCCCAGCGCGTCGTCCACGGCACCGAGCTGGCCGACATGGTCGGCGGTGCGGCCGTGCTCACGGACGCCGACGGGCTGCGCTCACCGCAGCCGCCGGACGAGCTGTGGCGCGTGGGAAGCTGAGCGCCGTGACCGAACCGAGCTACTTGCAGCGCGCGCGGGCCGAGTCCTTCGGCACGATTGCGCGCGACTACGACCGGTTCCGTCCGTCGTATCCCGACGCGATCATCGACGACCTGGTGGCCCTCGCGCCCGAGGCGGTGCTCGACGTCGCCTGTGGTACCGGCAAGGCCACGGCCCTGCTTGCAGCGCGCGGACTGAATGTCCTCGGTGTGGAGATCGATCCGGAGATGGCCGCCGTCGCGCGCGGCCACGGGCTCGACGTCGAGGTGGGTGCGTTCGAGTCGTGGGACGCGGCCGGGCGGCGCTTCGACCTGATCACCTGCGCCCAGGCCTGGCACTGGATCGACCCGGCGAGCGGCATCGACAAGGCAGCCGACCTGCTGAACCCGGGAGGGACGCTGGTCCCGTTCTGGAACTACGGCGAACTGGACGAGCGGACCCAGCAGGCGATGGACGAGGTGTACGCAACGGTGGCGCCGCAGCTGAGCCGGTCGGGCGGGGGTGCCCGCGGTTTCCACGAGCTGGAGAGGGCCCACCTGCCGCACCTGCGCGAGAGCGGTCGCTTCGCCGCGATCGAGACGCGCTGCCACCCGTGGGAGCGCGATTACTCCGCCGTGGAGTGGACGGACATGCTGCAGACGCACAGCGACCATCTGCAGCTGGAGCCGGACCAGCGCCGCCGGCTGGTCGACGCGCTGCACAAGATGATCGGTGAGTTCGGTGGCGTGCTGCACCTGCGGTACAGCACGTTCGCGATCTTCGCGCGGGTGGCAGGGGAGAACGCATGGAGCTGTTGACCATCCCGGAGCTGGCCGAGGCGCTCGGCATCCAGATCACCCGGGCGCACCAGCTGGTCCGCGACGGCCAGCTCATCGCCGTCCGGGGCGACGACGGGGTACGCCGCGTCCCGGCCGACTTCGTCCAAGACGGCGTCGTGGTCAAAGGCCTGCCGGGAGTGATCACCCTGCTGCGGGACGCGCACTACGACGACGAGGAGATCGTCGACTGGCTGTTTCGTGCGGACGAGTCCCTGCCCGGCGCGCCCATCACCGCGCTGCGTGAGAACCGGGGGACCGAGGTGAAGCGGCGCGCGCAGGCGGCCGGCTACTAGTGCGCGGCCCGCTGATGCACGCTGTCTACCTGGTGATCCTCGCCGCGTGCCTGCTCGGCACGTTGCCGCTGGAATTGCTGCTCGGCACGCACGTCTACGCCCGCTGGCGGCGGTTGGCGCTCACGCTGGTGCCGGTCGTCGTGATCTTCGGTGGCTGGGACATCGCGGCGATCCATCAGGGCGCCTGGTCGTACGACCCGCGCTACCTCGTCGGTTGGACGCTGCCCGGGCGCTTGCCGGTGGAGGAGCTGCTGTTCTTCCTGGTCATCCCGACGTGCGCGGTGCTGACCCTCGAAGCGGTCCGCGTCCGCAAGCCGCACTGGGTCATCGGGGATAAAGGATGAGCTACACGTTGGCGGCGGTGCTGGGCGTGCTCGGGGCGTGCCTGGTCGATCTCGTGCTGCTGCGGACAATGCTCCTGCGGCGTAGGGCCTTCTGGACGTCGTACGCGATCATCGCGTTCTTCCAGCTGATCGTGAACGGGCTGCTGACCGGCCTGGATGTGGTGCGGTACGACCCCCGGCGCATCATCGGAGCCCGCATCGTCTACGCGCCGGTCGAGGACCTGCTGTTCGGGTTCGCGCTGGTGCTGGTGACGCTCAGCCTGTGGGTGTGGTGGGGCCGGATCGCGGCCCGCCGTTACGGCCAGGACGCCGCGCGCGCCAGGAGCCGCGCAGCCCGCTGAGCCCGACGTCGGCTCGGCGCCGCAGCCCCACGCTGACGCGTCCGCTGAACACGTCGTAGTCGCGGCGCTCGATCTCGTCCAGGATCTCGCTGTACAGCGTGCGCGCCGTGCGCAGACAGTCTCGCGACGTCGGGTGCACCAGTTCGATGCCCGGGTCGGCGGCGCGGTAGAAGCCGCGGGCGCGCTCGATCTCCCACGCCAGCAGATTCCGGATCGGCTCGTCCACGCGGCCGCGGCGCAACCGGTCACGGTCGACGCCGAACTGGTCGAGCGACTCCTGCGGCAGGTACACCCGGCCACGGCGCAGGTCCTCCGCCACGTCGCGCAGGAAGTTGGTCAGCTGGAACGCGGTGCCCAGCGCGGTGGCATGTTCCTCGATCACGTCCCAGCGCACGGACGCGTCGGCCCGGCCGAGGATCGGCAACACTTGCAGGCCGATCACGGCGGCTGATCCCCACACGTAGCGCGACAGATCCTCGAAGGTCGCGTAGCCGGTGACCGTGAGGTCCATCCGCATCGAGTCGAAGAAGTCGACGAAATAGCTCTCCGGGATGTGCCAGCGCGTGATCGTGTCCAGCACCGCGCGACTGACCGGATCGCTGGTCGTGCCCCACTCCAGGTCGGCCAGGAAGTCCTCGCTCCAGGTGCGGAACCGTTGCGCCCGCGCATCCGCGTCCGGATCGGGCGAGATCTCGTCCACGATGTCGTCGACGTGCCGGGCGAAGCCGTACAGCGCGTGGACGTACGGACGCTTCGCCGGCGGCAGCAGCAACGTGGCGAGGTAGAACGTCTTGCCGTGCTGGGCGTTGAGGCGCCGGCACAGCGCGTAGCTCGCGCGTGTTGCCGGGTCGGTGATGCCGGCGGCGTCCAGGTCGGCGCGGGCGATCACCCCTCTATCGTCGCATCGCGCCGGTGATTCGCTCCGCGGCCAGCCGCCCGGACAGCAGCACCATGGGGACGCCGACCCCAGGCTGGACGTTCGAGCCGGCGAACACCAGGTTCTCGAGGCGTGGATGGATGGTCGGGGAGCGGAACGGTCCGGTCTGCCCGAAGCTGTGCGCGGCCGCGAACGGCGCGCCCGCCGCGATGCCCTGTGCGAGCCAATCGGCGGGCGTGACCAGGTGCTCGCAATCGATTGCGTCGCCGAAGCCCGGATAGCCGCGGGTTTCCAGCGTGCGCACGATCTCGTCCCGGTAGCGGCCGCGTTCCCGTGCCCAATCGATGCCCGGACGGCGCGGATCGAGGTTCGGCGCCGGGAACAGCGCGTAGTAGGCGTGCCGTCCGTCCGGGGCGAGGGCAGGATCGGTCAGCGTCGGCGTCGTGACCAGGAACGACGGGTCGCTCATCAGCTCGCCGCGCTCGATCAGCTGGGCGAACGTCTCGTCCCACGCGGTGCCGAAGTTGATCACGTGATGCGCCGCGTCCGGGTAGCTCGCGGACGAGCCGGCGTGCAGCACCACCGCGGACGGCGAGTAAGTCAGCCGCCTGGCGCGGCGGGTCGTCGCGCCCGGCATCAGTTCGGCATAGGCCGTGGGCAGATCCGCGTTGACGACCACGACGTCTGCGGCGACCCGTTCGCCGTCCGTCGTCTCGACGCCGGTCGTTCGCGCGCCCTCGACGACGACGCGCGCGACCTCGGTCGAGTAGCGGATCGTCACACCGTGCTTCTGCGCGGCCGCGGCCAGGGCGCGTGGCACCGCGTGCATGCCGCCCTCGGGGAAGTACACGCCGGCGATGGTGTCCATGTAGGTGATCACCGAGTAGATGGCCAGCGCCCGGGCGGGGGACAGGCCCGCGTACATCGCCTGGAACGAGAACAGCCGGCGCAGCCGCTCGTCGGCGAAGAAGCTCGCCACCTTCGGGCCGAGCCGCCGGAAGCCACCCAGCAGAACCAGCCGGGCCAGCGGGGCGCCGACGAGCTGCAGCGGCGAGTCCAGGTTGCGGTCGATGAAGTGCGGCAACTCGGTCCGGTACAGCTCGCCCAGGAACGCGGCGAAGCGGCGGTAGCCGGCCGCCTCGCGCGGCCCGCACTTCGCGGCGATCTCGCCGGTCATGTCCTCGACGTCCGCGCGCACGTCGATGCTCGAACCGTCCGCGAACCGCGCCCGGTACGCCGGGTCGAGCCGGTGCAGGGTGAGCCAGTCGGCCAGCTCCTCACCCACGGCGCGCAGCGGAGCCGCCACCAGCTCCGGCATGGTCAGCACGGTCGGTCCGGTGTCGAATGCGTAGCCGCCGTCGCGGATCAGGCCGCACCGTCCGCCGGGGACCGGTTCGCGCTCCAGCACCGTCACCTCGCGGCCGGCGCCGGCCAGGTACAGCGCCGCCGACAGCCCGCCCAGGCCGGCGCCCACGACGACGACGCGGTCGGTCCGTCCGGGCACGGTGCGCACGCCCCGGAGGCTACTGTGGTAGCTTTTGAGCGATCGCTCAAATATGAGGAGAGCCCGGTGGGACGCTCGGACGAGACGCGTGCCGCTCTCGTCGCAGGTGCACTGGACGCCCTGCGCGAGGTCGGGTTCGCCGGCGCGAGCGCACGCGAGATCGCGCGGCGGGCCGGCTGCAACCAGGCGCTGGTCTTCTACCACTTCGGCTCGGTGACCGACCTGCTGCTCGCGGCCCTGGACGAGGTGAGCTCCCGGCGGTTGGCGGCCTACGGGGAACTGATCGAGCAGGCCGATTCGCTCACCGGCCTGATCGACTCGGCCCGGACGGTCTTCACCGAGGACCTCGCCGCCGGGCACGTTGCGGTACTCGTGGAGTTGATCACCGGTGCGCAGTCGACGCCCGGACTGGGCGAGCAGGTCGCCGCGCGGTTGGCTCCGTGGCGCGAACTCGCCGAACGCGCCGTGAGCACGGCACTGGCCGGCTCGCCCGTCCAACTGCTGGTGCCCGCCCGCGAAGCCGCGCACGCCGTCCTGGCCGGGTTGCTGGGCCTGGAGCTGCTCGCCGCCCTGGACGGCGACAGTGCGCCGGCCATCGCGTTGTTCGACCGGGCCCGCCTGGTCGCGGTGCTGCTGGACGGCGCGGGCGGCCTGTTCGGTGGGGCGGAGGCCGCGCCGTGACCGTTGCCGGCCACCACCTGCGCCCGGTGCAATGGGTCGCCGTGGCGATCGCCTGCTGCTGGGCCCTCGCGCTGCCGATCGCCGCCTGTGTCGCGCCCGCCTACAGCTCCACGTCGGTCACCGGTTCGGCCGCCGCACCCGGTTCGGTCACCACCACAACGATCGCCACGACGACGGTTACCCACTCGACGGCGACCCTCGTCCAGGAGAACGGCGCGACGGCGCTGCTGATCGCCTGCGCGCCGTTGCTGCTGACGCTCGCGGTGACCTGCGCGCTATGGCGGCGCGGCGCCCGGAAGTCCGGCGCCGGGCCGCTCGCCTGGTCGTGCGCCGGCCTGCTGGCGGCGGCCAATTTGGCCGCGATGCTGTCTGTCGGCGTGTTCGTCCTGCCCGTCACGGCGGCGGTGCTCGTTGCCTGCGCCACCCATCCGACCCGGCCCGCAGCGCGCCCGGGCCCAGAGCCCGCTATGCTTGGCCGGTGATCCGTACGCGATGCAGTGGACTGGTCGGGGCAATGATCCCGATGCTGTGCCAGTGTCGCGCCATGCGCTAGGCGCCGATCGAATCACGCACCCGCTCCGGACTGAGCCCTGCCCGCCCTGCGGGCTGCTCCTCCGCTGAGCTGATTCGCTCCGCGCGCCGTCGCCGCTCTCTGCACGTCTGCCCTGAGTCTGCGCACGCATCCGCACGGAGGAACCGTGACCACGACACTGCCCCGCCCCAAGCGGTCGGCCGCTGACAAGCCGCCGCCGGATTGGGACCTGGTCTACAAGCGCAACTACATCGAGCGGCTCAAGCGCGACCGTCCGCCGCTCAACGTCCGCGACGAACTACCCGCCCTCATCGAGCGCGGCTACGAGGACATTCCCGAAGAGGACATCGTCCGCCTCTACTGGTGGGCGCTCGCGCACGACAAGCCCAAGATCGGCACCTTCATGGTGCGGGTCAAGGTGGCCGGCGGCCTGGTCACTCCCGCCCAGGCGCGCGCCCTCGGCGAGATCGCGAAGAAGTACGGCCGCGACGAGGCCGAGCTGACCACCCGCCAGGGCATCCAGCTGCACTGGGTCGAGCTGGCCAAGCTGCCCGAGGTGCTGGCCGCGATCGAGGCGGCCGGGCTGACCACCAACGGCGGCGAGGGCGACACCGTCCGCAACATCACCGGCTGCCCGGTCGCGGGGCTCACGCACGACGAGCCGTTCGACGTCACGCCGGTGATCCGCGAAGTCGCCGACCACTTCTACGGCAACCTGGAGTTCTCCAACCTGCCGCGCAAGCACAAGTACACGATCGCGGCGTGCACGGCGCAGTGCAACGCGCCGGAGATCTCCGACGTCGCGCTGATCGCCGTCGAGAAGGACGGCCGGCAGGGGTTCGCGCTGCGCATCGGCGGCGGCATGACGAACACGCCGCGCATCTCGCGCGACATCGGCGTGTTCGTCCCGCGCGAGCAGACCGTCGAGGTGCTCGAGGCCGTGACCAACGCGTGGCAGCGCGACCTGCGCTACCGCATCAGCAGGGCCAAGGCGCGCATCAAGTTCATGATGGACGACTACGGCCCGGAGGGCATGCGCGCCAAGATCGAGGAGACGCTCGGTCGCCCGCTCGAGGACGGCGTGGCTCCGGAGCCCAAGGTCGACGCCGATCACCTCGGAGTGCACCCGCAGGGCCAGCCCGGCCTGGTGTACATCGGTGTGCCGGTGTCGTCCGGACGGATCACCGGCAGCGCGCTGGAGACGTTGGCCGATCTCGCCGAGAGCTACGGCGGCGACGTGCGCTTCACCCGCCAGCAGAACTTCATCCTCGGCAACGTGCCGGTCGAGCGCGTCGAGGAGGTCAAGCTCGTCCTCGACAAGCTCGGCTTCGACGTCGACCGCGGGCGTGCGTTCGGCCGCTCACTGGCGTGCACCAGTCACCGGTTCTGCAACTACTCGGTCGCCGAGACCAAGGGCAAGCTCGAGGAGATGCTCGACGAGCTCACCGAGCACTACGGCGCAACCGAGATCGGTGACCTGGCGGTCCACATGGACGGTTGCCCGCACGCGTGCGCGCAGCACTGGGTAGGCGAGATCGGGCTGCAGGGCACCACGACCCGCGTCGAGGGGTCGGACGAGCGCGTCGAGGCCTACGACCTGACCGTGGGCGGCGGCCTCGGCACCCGCACCGCCATCGGGCGTCGGCTGCTGCGGCGCGTTCCGACCACCGAGATCAACGGCGTCATGGACCGGCTCGTCGGCTCATGGCTGACCGAGCGCAATGTGAAGGGCGACCCGTCGTTCACGCTCGGCGACTTCTGCAACGCGCACAGCGACGAGGAGCTCATCGCCATCGCGAACGACGCCGAGGTCGGCGAGGCGGCGACCGACACCACGGTCGCGGTGCGCGTGCCCGGCCCGCTGCTGCCGCTGGTGAACGGCGAGGACCGCGTCGACGTTCACGCCGCGACGGTCGGCGAGGCGCTGGCCGCAGTGGCAGCCCGGTTCCCCGAGTTCGGCTCGACGCTGTTCCCGGACGGGCCCGGCAAGGTGGCCGACGCGTTCCTGGTCGCGATCGGCGACGACGACATCCGCGGGCTCGACGGCCTGCAGACCCCGGTCCAGCCGGCCGTGGACATCATCATCGTCATGGCGATGTCCGGCGGCTGACCCCTACATCTACTCAGCAAGGCTTACTCAACAAGAGGATTGGCAATGACACAGCTGAATCTGGCGCCGGCCTGGCACGAGGACCGCGTGGTCTTCGACGACCTGGAGATCGGCGAGATCGCGCTCGACCTGGACGACCAGGACCCGCAGGACGTCGTCGAGTGGGCGCTCGAGACGTTCAACGACCGCATCGCGATCGTCACCGCGCTGCAGGCCGACGGCATGGCGGTGCTCGACATGGCCGCGAAGATCAAGCCGGACATCCGGGTGATCACCGTCGACACCGGCCGGCTCCCTGTCGAGACGTACGACTTCATCGAGGAGGTGCGGGCGCACTACCCGAAGTCGCAGTGGGACGTGCTCTCGCCCGACAACTCCGAGGTAGAGGCGATGGTCGCCCGCCGCGGCGTGAACCTGTTCCGCAACTCGGTCGAGGAGCGGATGCTCTGCTGCCAGATCCGCAAGGTGCGTCCGCTCGTCAAGGCGTTGCAGGGCGTCGACGCGTGGTTCACCGGCCTGCGTCGCGACCAGTGGGCGTCGCGCGCCGCGATTCAGAAGGTCCAGCTCGACCACGACCACGAGGGCATCGTGAAGGTCAACGCCCTCGCCGACTGGGAGGGTGACGAGGTCACCGCGTACAACGAGGAGAACGGAGTCCCCGTCCACCCGCTGTACGCGAAGGGCTACACCAGCTTCGGCTGCGCGCCGTGCACCCGTCCGATCCAGATCGGCGAGAACGACCGGGCCGGCCGGTGGTGGTGGGAGACCGGCGCTCCCAAGGAGTGCGGCATCCACTGCCCGATCGAGACCGGAAGCTTCGAGCACGAGGCCGAGGCGATCTTCGCCGAGGCCGAGCGCAAGCACCAGCAGTGAGTTTCGGCCTTTCCGAGGACGAGGCGGTCGCCGTCGCAGAGACGGCGGCCGCTTTCGCCGCTGCGCTCCCGCCCGAGCGGCAGGCACCGTTCCGCGAGCTGGCCAACGCGGCCGCCGGGGGAGAGCTGGACGATGACCAGCTGCCCGACCTGGAACGCGTGTGCGTGCTCGCGCTGGAGACCGGCAAGGCGCGCCAGCAGGGGTTGGCCGAGACCGAACGGCTGCTGGTCGGCGTCTACCGGCGCACACCCGGCGGCAAGGCGCTGAGTGCTGAGACCGCGGACGTGAACAAGATGCTCGGGCAGTTCGCCGGCCGCACGCTGCGGTCCGCGCGGATCACCTGCCGGATGCCCGGCCGCTATCAGCTCGACCTGGTCGTCGACGGCATCGACGTGGCGATCGCGATCGAGCCCGAGGGCCTGGAGGTCCGTAGCCTGCAGACCGGCTGAGCGTCCCTGAATCGACACAGCCTTTCTGAATTGACGGAGTGCAGACACGCCGAAGGCGATCGGCGTGTCTGCGCTCCGATCGCGATCAGCTGATGGCTCGGCGGCGCAGCCGGGCGGCTTCGTCCGCGCGCCGCTTCTCCGCGTCGTCCAGCTTCGCCGTGTCCCGCAGTTCGACGTACGGTTCGACGTCCTCGGGCAGGCCGGCCTGGATCATCCGCTGGCGCTCGCTCTCGGCGTTGAACTCCAGGCCGAGCAGGATCGCGATGTTCGAGATCCACAGCCAGACCAGGAACACGATCACGGTCGCCAGCGTGCCGTACGTCTTGTTGTACGAACCGGAGAAGGAGACGTAGGCGGCGAACAGCCCCGACGCGATCAGCCACACCACCACCGCGAGAAGGCCGCCGGGAGTGATCCACTTGAAACCGGGTTGCTTCACGTTCGGGCAGGCCCAGTACAGCAGTGAGAACATCAGGCTGACCACGATCAGCAGGACCGGCCACTTCGCGATGTTCCAGACAGTGACCGCCGTATTGCCGATCCCGATCGCCCCGCCGACCTGCGCAGCGATGGGGCCGGTCACCACGACGATGACCGCGCTCGCGACGAGCATGATGACGACCGCGATCGTGACGCCGAGACGAACCGGGATCGTCCGCCAGATCGGACGGCCCTCGTCCACGCCGTAGATCGCGTTGCCCGCGCGCATGAACGCGGCGATGTACCCGGACGCGGACCAGAGCGCGATCAGCACGCCGACGATCGCGCCGGCACTGGCCGCGCTGCCGCGTCCCTGTACCTGCTTCACGACGCTGCGCAGGAAGGTGTTCACGCCCCCCGGCGTCAGCTGCTGCAAGTTGTTCAGCACGCTCTGGACGGCGGACGGGCCCAGCAGGCCGAGGATCGCGACCAGCACCAATACCGCAGGGAAGATCGCGAGCACGCCGAAGTAGGTGAGCGCTGCCGCGCGGTCGGTCACGTCGTCATGTTTGAACTGCTGTACAGAGCGCCGCAGCACGCCGACCCAGCCCGGTTTCGGGATGTCCGTCGGACTGTCGGGGGGCGCCTGATCGGCCGGCAGGTCGTGCCTGCCCGGCGGGTTCGCGGCCATGGCGAATCGCCTACCCGCGTGGACTGATCGGCAAACCCGCGGCGGTCAGCCGGGCCTCAGGTTTCGCTCGCCGCTCAAGATGGAGCGCGGCCGGCCGATCTCACGGTGGCGTACCGGGCCCGGACCAGTGGTGACCGGCCGCCGAAAGCTCGAAGGACAACCGCCCGTGCACCGCCCCCCTGCCCGCACGGCGCGCCGCGCTGCGTCGTCGTTCGTCGTGTTCGTTGCTGCCGCCGCTGCTCTTGTCGGCGTCGTCGTCGGCCCCACCTCCGCCGGCGCTGCCGTCCGCGTGCCCGTCCCGAAGACACCCGCGCACCTGCCGTCGGCCATCGAGTCGCAATGGACGCCGTACGTCGCCCAGGACTCGTGTTCCCCGGCGTTCAAGCGCGGCACCCGGGAGCTCATCGCGCTGCTACACCGCACCTACCCGGACGTGTATGCCGGCGGCGATTACGCGTGCGGCACCGACGGCTCGGTCAGCGAGCACTACGAGGGCCGCGCGATCGACTGGATGGCCTCCGTGGACAACAAGAAGCAGCATGCTGAGGCGCTCGGGCTGATCAAGTGGCTGCTCGCCACCGACAGCGACGGGAACAAGTTCGCGAACGCCCGGCGGCTCGGCGTGATGTACCTGATCTACGACAACCGCATCTGGGGCACCTGGGACGGTCGCTGGGATCCGTACAACGGCTGCGCCAAGACGCCGCAGGCCGCGTACGACAACTCGTGCCACCGCACCCACCTGCACATCTCGCTGACCTGGAACGGCGCGATGGGACGCACCTCGTTCTGGACGGGCCGGGTCAAGGCGACCGATTACGGGCCGTGTCGCGCGAAGGGCCTGAACTGGGCCAGCAAGTACACCGGCTACAACCCGACGCCGTGCCCCGACTACCCCGGTGCGCGGGTTCCCAAGGGTGCTTCGGCCGCGGTCAAGACGCTCGCCCAGTACTCCGGCGCGTACCTGCACCGGGGCTCGCACGGCCCCGCGGTCAGCGCGGTGCAGAGCGTGCTGCACGTGTCGGCCAGCGGCACGTATGCGAGTGCGACCAAGAGCGCGGTGCGCAGCTTCCAGCGCAAACACCACCTGCCGGTGACCGGTGCGATGAACACCCGCACCTGGCAGGGTCTGCTCGCGACCGTCACCCCGAAGCCGCACACCCTCGCGCACCGCTGACGCGGATCAGTTTCCCGGCATCCGTGGAAGCGGACAGCGCTTGCTGGCGCACAGCTTGAAGGCGTACTGGGCGAACGTCCGCTGCCCCGTGCCGTAGTAGAGCCAAAGGCCTGCCATCGTCGCCTTCGGGGACGATCGTGCGAGGGAGACGGCGAACTCGTCCCGACGCTGGGCGTGTTCGCCGCACGGCACGGTCACTGCGGTGTGCGGGCTGAAGCCCGACAGATCAGAGACGTGGCCGGGAAGGCCACCCGGAGCGCCGTGCAGGAACCCGGATCCCGGGTGGTCGTACCGGATGCCCCAGTCGGCGACTCGTATGCCGCCGACGGGGCGGGCGGGGACGACTTTCGTGACGGTAACGGCCTTGCCCGATCTCGTGCACAGATCGCGCATGTTGAATATGTACGGCGTGTGCACTGGGACGGTGTCGGAAGCGCTGACGGGGCCGCCCTGGTCTATCGCGACGAGCTGCGCCTTTGTTGCATCGTGCTGGGACCCGGACGAGGAGCACCCCGCGACAAGCACGGTGCCGCCCGCAAGTAGCGCGAGAGCGGCGCCCGTCGTGCGTCGCATGCTGGCGACCCCACGGCGCATGTTCTTGCCGGATGCGCCCGTCAGCAAGGTGTCGACTCCGGACGCAGGCTCGTGCTTTCGGAGTTGTACGGCTGAACTCCGCATCCGCCGCCGCCGTGCGGGACCGGTTCCCCGCCTGCGAACGGAGCGCTTGCAAATCCCAAGCTGTTGCTTCCGCACAAGAATTCACCGACCGAACCGGGCGACCAACTGACCGTGGTCTCGTCTGAGAACGCCGCTCTCGTCTCGACGCTGAGGTAGGGGAGTTTGAGCCCGAGCGAGAACGTCTGGTTGCTGCCCTTTGTCTTGCCATATGTGCCGGAGTGCTCGCTATCGCAGTACAGCGTGTTCCAGAACCTGCCGGCGATCGAGTCTCGCCTGGTCAGGAACATATGGAAGCTCACGGGGCGCATCTGGAAGTTGTAGTGCGGGTCGGTGTGCCCGGAATCCCAGCAGTAGTCGTCATACTCGCGGGCATTGACCTCGTTCCACAGCCGGGTATTTCCGGTGAACGAATCGGTGCCGTATGACGTCGTGTCCTTCTCCAACGTGATCGATCCGTGTACCGCCCAGCCCTGTCCGGCGTAGTTTGCCGAAACGCCCAGCGAGTGGCTGGAGCCGACCTTCTCGTGGACTGTGGCGTGCCCACTGTAGGTGTAGAGGTTCAGGAACGCCTCCGGCCGACCGGGAAAGGACTTGTACGACGTCCAGCCGAGGCAACCGGGAGCCGTGTTGTCCATCGGGGCCACGTGGTCGCTCGAGACCGAGCTTCTTGTCGCCGCGAGCTTCTCGGTATGGATCGGAGCGGCGCCCACCCGGTGCGCGATCGTGCCGTGGTGCAGGTCGAAGTCGAGGACGCCGGGTCGAGCGCCGGCAACGATCGAGTCCGCGGACGCCTCGGCCGCCTGCGATCCGGGAATCGCTGCGGGAATCGACCACACCTGACTGGCGCCGCCTTGCGCAGTGTCGATCTCCAGGCTGACGGATCCGTCAGCGCTGACGTAATCCGGACCGAGTGAGGACAGATCCGGGTCGAGTGCGTAACGACCCGACCCAGAGGTCGTCGTCGTGGTGATCGTCTTGACCGGCACCTTGTCGCCGATGGCCTGCGCCGCCAAGAACTGCGGAGTGGGCCAGGCGTTCAGAGTCACAGTCGCGTCCGCGGCCGGGCTGCCGTCCGTACCGACGATCGCGCCGCTGATGAGTCCCCCTATGGCCGCTGTGGGCGACGCGGAAGCGGTGGGCGACGCGGAAGCCAGCACCAGTAGTGCGCCGGACAAGGCCGCTGTCCCGACGCCGCAAGCTAGACGAAAGCGCATTTGAGTCCCCCAACACCTCAATCGAGGCAGTAAGGCGAAGTCCGGCACTTCGCGCAGGAGGGAGGTTAACCTGACTGGTGTCTGAAAGTCAATAAGACGGCGTTCGGGCTGGTCAGTCCCGGACCACGCGCAGCAGTAGCACGCTGCGGCCCTCGATCGGCAGCGGCTGGCCCGCCGCGATCGTTCGGCGGGACGGGTCCGGCAGGCCGCCGGGACAGCCGGAGTCGATCACCAGCTCGTAGCCGCCCGCCCACGGCATAGCCGGGATCGTGAACGTCCCGGCCTGGTCGCCGGCGTGCAGCAACAGCAGGAACGAGTCATCCCTGATCACCTCGCCGCGCCGGTCGCGATGGCGCAGGCCGCGGCCGTCCAGGTACATCCCGAGCGAGCGCAGCCCGGCGTCGAACCAGTCCTGCTCGGTCAGCTCGCGACCGGCCGGATGGAACCAGGCGATGTCCTTGCAGCCGTCACCGCCTGCGACCGGACGGCCCTCGAAGAACGCGCGCTGGCGCAGCACCGGGTGCTCGCGCCGCAGTGCGAGCAGGCGCCGGGCGAGCTCGAGCATGTCCTCGGCCTGCTCGGACGGTGTCCAGTCCAGCCAAGAGATCGCGTTGTCCTGTACGTAGGCGTTGTTGTTGCCGCGCTGCGTGCGCCAACGCTCGTCACCGGCGACGAGCATCGGCGCGCCCGTCGACAGCAACAAGGTGGTCAGCAGGTTGCGGGCCTGCCGGCGTCGCAGCGCGACCACGCCGTCCGGCGCCGGATCGCCCTCGGCGCCGCAGTTGAAGGAGCGGTTGTCGTCGGTGCCGTCGCGGTTGCCCTCGCCGTTGGCCTCGTTGTGCTTGCGCTCGTAGGACACCAGGTCGCGCAAGGTGAAGCCGTCGTGCGCGGTGACGAAGTTGATCGATGCGAACGGCAGCCGCCCGTCGTCGCCGTACAGGTCCGAGGATCCGGTCAGCCGGAACGCGAGGTCGCGCACGCCGTCCGTGCCGTGTGCCCAGAACGAGCGGACGGTGTCCCGGTAGCGCCCGTTCCACTCCGTCCACAACGGCGGGAACTCGCCCACCTGGTAGCCGCCCGCGCCGACGTCCCACGGCTCTGCGATCAGTTTCGCCTGCGAGATAACGGGATCCTGGTGGATCGTGTCGAAGAAGCTGGACAGCTTGTCCACGTCGTGCAGCGATCGCGCCAGTGCCGACGCGAGGTCGAAGCGGAAACCGTCCACGTGCATCTCGGTGACCCAGTAGCGCAGCGAGTCGGTGATCAACTGCAGCGGGAACGGGCGGCGCGGGTCGAACGTGTTGCCGCAGCCGGTGTAGTCGACGTAGCGGGACGGGTCCTGATCGAGCCGGTAGTACGACTCGTTGTCGATGCCGCGGAAGTTGAGCACCGGCCCGTCCGGCCCGCCCTCCGCGGTGTGGTTGTAAACCACGTCGAGGATCACCTCGATGCCGGCCGCGTGCAGCGCGCGCACCATCGACTTGAACTCGCGCACCTGGTTGCCCTTGCGCGACGCGTACGCCTCGTGGGGCGCGAAGAAGCCGACGCTGTTGTAGCCCCAGTAGTTCTGCAGGCCGCGCTGCTGCACACCCGGCTCGGTGACGAAATGGTGCACGGGCATCAGTTCCACCGCCGTGACGCCGAGGCTCTTCAGGTACTCGACCGCGGCGGGGTGGGCGAGCCCGGCGTACGTGCCGCGCAGCTCGGGCGGGATGTCCGGGTGCTGCATGGTGAAGCCGCGCACGTGCAGCTCGTAGATGACGGTGTCGTCCCAGGGCACGTTCGGCCGGTGGTCGTCGCCCCACGGGTAGCCGTCGTGGATGACCACCGAGCGCGGTACGTACGGCGCCGAGTCCTGGTCGTTGGACGCGTAGACGGAGGGGTGATCGGTGAAGTCCCCTTCGATCGCGCGCGCGTACGGATCGAGCAGCAGCTTCGCGCGGTTGTGGAACAGGCCGCGGGACGGGTCGTACGTGCCGTCGATGCGGAAGCCGTACCGCTGGCCGGGCTCGACGCCGGGCAGGTAGCCGTGCCACACGTGGAACGTCGTGTCGCCCAGCGGGATGACCGTCTCGCGCCCGGACGAGTCGAACAGGCACACGTCAACGGCGGTGGCGGTCGTCGACCAGATCGCGAAGTTGACGCCGTCCCCGTCCCAGTGCGCGCCGAGCGGGAAGGGGCTGCCGGGCCACGCGCGCTGCATGCGGGCGGCCATCGCGGCGGTGAATTCCTCGGGCAACATCGCCGGTGACTGTAGCCAATCGCGTGGTTTCTCAGGTTTCACCTGGGAATCGCTCAGCGAGCACCCGAACAGGTGGCGTTCTCTTATCGGTGCGAGACGGCGACATCTGAGCCGCACCGACAGGAGTCAGCATGACCGAGTATCCAGTGCCCCCGGTTCCCCAGCCCGACCCGGCGGCTCCCGCCGGCTCAGGTGCGTTCGGCGCCGCCGCGGCGCCGGAGCCGCAGCGGCCGAGCCGTCGTCGGCGCCGCTGTCGGCATCGGTGTCGCGGCCACGCGGGACCGGACTGTGCCTGGCACCGGGACGGTGGCGGCCGGGAGCACGATCCTGCCGCGCTGGGGATACAGCCCCAACTCGGGCGGCAGCACGGATCCGTTCGGCGGGTTCGGCGGATTCGCCGGCCCGGGCAACGCCAGCAGTCAGCAGCAGGCGACTGCGGCGGAGCAGGTCGGCGTCGTCGACGTCGACACCGTGCTCGGCTACCAGAACGCCGAGGCCGCAGGCACCGGAACGGTCGTGACCGCGAACGGAGAGGTGCTCACGAACAACCACGTCGTCGACGGCGCCACCAAGATCACGGTCACGGTCGTCTCGACCGGAACGACATACACCGCCAAGGTCGTCGGCACCGACCCGACCGAGGACGTCGCGGTGCTACAACTCGTCGACGCGTCCGGACTGCAGACGGCGAACTACGGTGCGGACGACGACCTCGCAGTGGGCCAGAGCGTGACCGGTGTCGGCAACGCCGGCGGCGTCGGCGGAACGCCCAGCGCGGCGGACGGCAAGATCACAGCCCTGAACAAGTCGATCACGGCGAGCGACGAGAGCGGTGGCAACGCCGAGCGCCTCACCGGCCTGATCGAGACCGACGCCGGCATCCAGTCTGGCGACTCCGGCGGCCCGCTCTACGACTCGTCCGGTGAGATCATCGGCATGGACACGGCCGCGTCCACCACGGGCACGCAGACGACGGCTGGCTATGCGATCCCGATCGAGCACGCGCTTGCGATCGCTGACCGGATCGAGTCGGCGCCGGCGTCGACCAGCACCGTCCACCTGGGCAACCCCGCGTTCCTCGGCGTCACGGTCGGGGCCACGGGCGGCCGGGGCGCCGGCGTGGCGCACGTCGTGACGGGAACGCCCGCTGCCCGTGCCGGACTCGCCGCGGGCGACACGATCACCGCGGTGGACGGCGTCGAGGTACGCACGTCGGCGGCGCTGGTGAAGGCGCTCGGTGCCCACCGTCCCGGCGACGCGGTCACGATCGCCTGGACGGACGCGTCCGGCAAGAAGCACACGGCCAGGGTCACGCTGGTGAGCGGCCCGGCGGACTGATCCCGGAGTCGAACCGGGGGAGCGTGCCACCTGGCGCCCGGCGTGCGCTTGGATGGGCGGGTGGCCGAGATCAACCCCGACGCTGTGCTACAGCTCGACGAGGTGACCGTTCGGCGCGGCTCCAAGGTCCTGCTCGACCGGATCAGCTGGACCGTCGAGGAGGATGAGCGCTGGGCCGTACTCGGAGCGAACGGGGCCGGCAAGACCACCCTGCTGCAGGTCGCGGCCGCGGGCCTGCACCCCACCTCGGGCACGGTGTACGTGCTCGGCGAGCGGCTCGGCGCGGTCGATGTGTTCGAGCTCCGGCCGCGGATCGGGCTGGCCAGCTCGGCGCTCGCGCAACGGATCCCGAACGCCGAGATCGTCACGGACGTGGTCGTCAGCGCCGGCTACTCCGTGCTCGGCCGCTGGCGCGAGGCGTACGGGCGGCTGGACGTGCGGCGCGCGACCAAGCTGCTCGAGCGCGTCGGCGTCGGCGACCTGGGTGAGCGCACGTACGGCACGCTGAGCCAGGGCGAGCGGGCGCGGGTGCAGATCGCGCGGGCGCTGATGACCGACCCGGAGCTGCTGCTGCTGGACGAGCCCGCCGCCGGCATGGACCTCGGCGGACGCGAGGACCTGATCCGCCGGCTCACCCGCTTCGCCGCCGACCCGGACGCCCCGGCCTCGGTACTGGTCACGCATCACGTCGAGGAACTGCCGCCTGGGATCAGCCATGTCATGCTGCTGCGCGACGGCCGGATCGTCGCCGCCGGTCTGGCCCGCGACGTGCTCACCGCGCCGCTGTTGTCCGAGACGTTCGGTTTGCCGCTTCAGGTCGAGCGCCGCGACGGCCGCTGGTACGCCCGCGCCGTCTAACCTGCGATTGCCGGGACTAAAGCGCGCGCCTCTGGCAGGATGACCGCGATCAGCCTGCCGCTCTTGTGAGCTAGGAAGCCATGCGCACCTTCCCAGACGTGCTCCGTCGGGTAGTCCTCGCTGGGCTGTTCTGCGCACTCGCGGTACTCGGGGTGATGTTCGCAAGTCAAGGCGCCCGATCCGATCCGGCGTCGTATTACCTAGCGCTGGGCGACTCGCTGTCCGTGGGCTACCAACCTGCGCACGACGGGTTGTCGGGCGGGCGGAGCCTCGATGGCTATGTCGACGACGTGGCGACGACGTTGCGGCACGGACAGCCTTCGCTGCGTCTGATCAAGCTCGGCTGCCCGCGCGAGACGACCGAGACGATGATCAGCGGCGGGATCTGCAACTACGCGAACTATGGGGCCAGGTCGCAACTGGCGGCCGCCACGACGTTCTTGGCTACTCACCGGGGCCAGGTCGGCTACGTGACGCTGAACATCGGCATCAACGATGTCCTCCGCTGCCTGCGCGCCGGTGCAAGCGGGTCCGGCTGCGTCACCCTCGGCCTCGCGTCGATCACCGACAACCTCAACACGATCCTGGCGGCGGTGCGGAAGGCGGACGGTGGAGCCCCGCTGTCCGTAGGCATGACCTACTACGACCCGTTCCTGGCGGAATGGCTCACCGTCCCTGACGGCCAGCACCTAGCGGCTGCGTCCGACCGTGTGCTCGCGCGTGTCAACGCAACCGAGCAGGCGCTGTATCAGCGCTTTGGCTTCAGGATTGCCGACGTTGCCGGCGCCTTCCGCACCAACGACTTCACGCCGACCGGGCCCGACGCATCGCCGGCGAGCGTCCAGACGGTCTGCACGCTGACGTATATGTGCGAACAGCGAGACATCCACCCGAATGCCGACGGCTATACCGCAATCGCCAACGCGTTCCTCGCCCAGTTGCAGCCATCGGCGAGCCCCGTCCGACTGGTCCCAGCACCCTGAGCGGACGGGTCGCCGTCTAGGCTGCTGTGATTCCGTAGAACCGGTTCTCGTGGTGAAGGGATGGCTGATGGGCGAGCTGGTACGCCTCGAGACGGGCGGTGACGCGCCTGCGGGCGTAGCGACGATCCGGCTGGAGCGCCCGCCGATGAACGCGCTCAACACCCAGGTGCAGGAAGAACTGCGCGCCGT
This sequence comes from Jatrophihabitantaceae bacterium, assembly GCA_035765515.1. Taxonomy (GTDB): domain Bacteria; phylum Actinomycetota; class Actinomycetes; order Mycobacteriales; family Jatrophihabitantaceae; genus DASRSS01. The sequence continues at coordinate 28,378 of DASTXN010000081.1, forward strand.
GGCCGAGCAGGTCACCCGCGACCCTGCGATCCGCGCCGTCGTCATCTACGGCGGCGAGAAGGTGTTCGCGGCCGGCGCGGACGTCAAGGAGTTCGCCGGGCAGAGCCACGCCGACATGGTCCGCGACGCGCACCGGCTGTCGTCGTCGCTGTCCGCGCTGGCGAACGTCCCCAAGCCGGTCATCGCGGCCGTCACCGGTTACGCGCTCGGCGGCGGATGCGAGCTCGCGCTGACCGCGGACTTCCGGGTCAGCGCCGACAACGCCAAGTGGGGTCAGCCGGAGATCCTGCTCGGCATCATCCCGGGCGCCGGCGGCACCCAGCGCCTGCCGCGACTCGTCGGTCCCGCGAAGGCCAAGGACCTCATCTTCACCGGCCGGTTCGTCGACGCCGCCGAGGCGCTCGAGATCGGGCTGGTGGACATCGTCGTGCCCGCCGCCGACGTCTATTCGACGGCGCTGGCGATGGCCGCCAAGTTCGCCGCCGGCCCCGCGCTCGCGCTCGCCGCCGCCAAGCAGGCGATCGACGGCGGACTGGACGGCTCGCTCGACTCCGGACTGCGCCTGGAATCGCACCTGTTCGCGTCCCTGTTCGCGACCGAGGACCGCACCATCGGCATGGCCTCGTTCATCGAGAACGGCCCCGGTAAGGCGGTGTTCACGTGACGGCCGAGCAGACGTCCGTCGCCAACGCTCACCCGACCGAGGATCAGGTTGCGGCGGCCTGGGACGACCCCAAGCTGGCCAACATCCTGTACCACGACTGGGAGGCCGGCACCTACGACGAGAAGTGGTCGATCAGCTTCGACCAGCGCTGCATCGACTACGCCCGCGACCGGTTCGAGCACGTTGCCGGACGTGCCGGCTGGCCGTACAAGAAGTCCCTCGAGCTGGGCTGCGGCACCGGCTTCTTCACGCTCAACCTGAAGCTGGCCGGCGTGCTGGAGGACGGCCACGTCACGGATCTGAGCCCCGGCATGGTCGAGGTCGCGCAGCGCAACGCCCGCTCGCTCGGCTTCGAGGTCGAGGGCCGCGTTGCCGACGCCGAGCGGCTGCCCTACGAGGACGACGAGTTCGACCTGGTGATCGGTCACGCGGTGCTGCACCACATCCCCGACGTGGAACTCGCCTTCCGCGAGGTGCTGCGCGTGCTCAAGCCCGGCGGTCGGTTCGTCTTCGCCGGCGAGCCGACCCGGCACGGTGACTACGTCGCGCGGCGGTTGTCCCGGCTGACCTGGTGGGCCGCCACGAACGCCACTCGCATGCCCCGGTTGGCCGACTGGCGCCGTCCGCAGGAGGAGCTGGACGAGTCCTCGCGCGCGGCCGCCCTCGAGGCCGTGGTCGATCTGCACACCTTTCCGCCGGACGAACTCGCCGAGACGGCGCGGCGGGCCGGTGCGGACGACGTCGAGGTCGCGACCAACGAGCTGTTCGCCGCCTGGTTCGGCTGGCCGGTGCGCACGTTCGAGTGCGCGGTGCCCAAGGGCAAGCTCGGCATGCGCTGGGCCAACTTTGCGATGACGGGGTGGACGCGGTTGTCTGCAATCGACCGCGTGCTGGAACACGTCGTGCCGAAGGGCCTGTTCTACAACGCCGAGATCACCGGCCTGAAGCCGCTGCCGTAACCGTGCGCGCGCAGACGATCCTGTTCGACCTGGACGGCACGCTGTCCGACTCGGCGCGCGGCATCCTGGCCGCGCTCCGGCACGCGTTCGCCGTCAACGGGCTGCCGCCGATGGACGCCGCCACCGAGCGCGCGATCCTCGGCCCGCCGTTCCACGAGTCGCTGCCCGGGTACCTCGGTGGCGTTCCGCTGGCGGACGTCGTCACGGCGTACCGCGAGCACTACCTCGGCGGTGCCATGTTCGACACCTCGGTCTACGCGGGGATCCATCCGCTGCTCGCCGCTTTGCAGGACGCGGACGTGACGATGGCCGTCGCCACCAGCAAGCCCGAGTTCTATGCGACGGCGATCGTCGATCACCTCGGACTGTCCCCGTACTTCCGCGTCGTCGGCGGCGACGTGCCGGACGGATCGGGGACGAAGGCCGACGTCATCGGCCGCGTGCTGCAACGGCTCGGCGACCCCGACCCAGCCGACGTGCTGATGGTCGGCGACCGGCGCCACGACGTCGAGGGCGCGCGGGTGCACGGCATCGACACCGTCGGCGTGCGCTGGGGTTACGCGCTGCCGGGTGAGCTGGAGGCGGCCGGCGCATGGGCCATCTGCGCCAGCCCCGCGGAACTCGCGGCGCTGATCGAGGCGGGACGCGATGCTGCAGCGTGCTGAGCGCGAACCGCTGCGCAGCGCCCGCTTCCTGACGTTCGCGTCATTGCGCTGGATGATCCGCCACCGCGCGCTCACGCCGTGGTACCTGATCCGCTACTGGCGCTTCCTGGTGTTCAAGCTGCGCAACCGGCACGTGATCACGACCGGCTTCGTGTTCATGGACCGGGGCGTCGAGCTCTATGCGCGGCGCGGCTACGGACGCCTGGTGCTCGGCCGCTTCGTCCACCTCGGCGTCGACACCGCGCTGCGCTGCCACGAGGGCACGCTCAGCCTCGGCGACAAGAGCGTGCTGGCGCGCGACGTGTCGATCAACTGCTACCTGGACGTGGAGATCGGCGACTGCGCGCTGATCGCGGACAACGTCTACATCTCCGACTTCGACCACAAGTTCGCCGACCTGGGCGTTCCGATCAAGGATCAGGGAATCGCAAAATCGCGGGTGCGCATCGAGCGCGACGTCTGGCTCGGCACGAAGGTGACCGTGTCGCGCGGCGTGCACATCGGCGAGGGCACCGTGGTCGGTGCCAACGCGGTCGTGACCCGCGACCTGCCCGGGCACAGCGTCGCGGTCGGGGTTCCGGCCCGCGTGATCAAGGACCGCAGGAGCGTGTCATGACGGACATCGACCGCAGCTCCCGCGCCGCGCGCGACTGGGTGGACGAGGCCGTCCGCCGCGTCGAGGCCGACGCCAATCGCTCCGCCGACACCCACCTCGTACCGCTGCCACTGGCAGCGCTGCCCGGCGTGGACGTCTACCTCAAGGACGAGTCGACACACCCGACCGGCTCGCTCAAGCATCGGCTGGCGCGGTCGCTGTTCCTGTACGCGCTGTGCAACGGGCAGATCGCCGAGGGAACGACGGTCATCGAGGCGTCGTCGGGGTCGACCGCGATCAGCGAGGCCCACTTCGCCCGCATGCTCGGCCTGCCGTTCGTCGCGGTGATGCCACGCTCCACGAGCGCGGAGAAGATCGCGCTGATCGAGCGTGAGGGCGGCCGCTGCCATCTCGTCGACGACCCGACCAGCGTGTACGCCGAGGCGGCGCGGCTGGCCGACGAGACCGGCGGCCACTACCTCGACCAGTTCACCTACGCCGAGCGCGCCACCGATTGGCGGGGCAACAACAACATCGCCGAGTCGATCTTCGAGCAGATGCGGCTGGAGCGGCACCCCGTGCCGCGCTGGGTTGTCGTCGGCGCCGGGACGGGCGGCACGAGCGCGACCATCGGCCGCTACCTCCGGTACCGCCGCTTCGACACGTTCCTCGCGGTCGTCGACCCGGACAACTCCGCGTTCTTCCCGGGCTGGCGCGATGGCGACGAGACGATCACGACCGGCTGCGGCTCGCGCGTCGAGGGAATCGGTCGCCCGCGCGTCGAGCCGAGCTTCCTGCCCGGCGTGGTCGACCGAATGATCGCGGTGCCGGACGCGGCGTCCATCGCGGCCGCGCGCGCTGTGGAGCCGGTACTCGGGCGCCGGGTGGGCGCGTCCACGGGTACCAACCTCGTCGGCGTGCTGCACATCGCGCGCGAGATGCACGAACGCGGTCAGCAGGGAAGCATCGTCACGCTGCTGTGCGACGGCGGCGAACGGTACGGCCACACCTACTTCGACGACGACTGGCTGGCCGCTCAGGGCATCGACCTGCAACCTCACCTGGACGAACTGCGCATCCTGCTCGGCTGACTACGGGGCGGGGAGCGCGACCAGTGCGCGCACCACGGCGTCAAGTGTGTCCGCCACGACGTCCGCCGCGTCGAACGCGGGCGCGGCAACCTGTTCCAGGCGCGGACACCAGCCGGTGCTCATGCCGGCCTGCCGCGCCCCGTGGACGTCCCAGGCGTGCACCGCCACCAGCGCCAGCCGCCCGGGTGGCAACCCCGCTGCGTCGCAGGCGAGCCGGTACACCTGCGGCGCCGGCTTCCACGCGCGCACCTGATCGATCGAGAGGACCTGCTCGACGTGATCGGCCATACCGGCACGCTCCAGAAACCTGGTCGTCGACTCGGCGCTGCCGTTGGACAGCGCGAACACGCGCACGCCGGCCTCGGCGGCCGCGGTCACCGCAGCGACCGCGTCCGGCTGCGGTCCGGTCTCACCGAACCCGGCGACCACCTCGTTCACCTGCTCCGCACTCAGCGCCCCGGAAGTCTCGACCGCGAGCGCCGATGCCGCCACTTCCAGGAACGGCGCGAACCCGCCCGCGAGCGTCAACGCCATGCCGTCGCGGGTCAGCCGCGAGAACCACGACTCGAGGACGTGACCCGGCTGACCGGCCGCGACGAGCCGGTCGCGCACGGCATCCAGCGAGGCCAACGTCTCCACGACGTCGAACACGATCACGTCCGGGCGCGACGCAGCCATGGGCGAAGGCTTCCCGGGTCCGGTGCGCGGCTACCGCACGTCGCGGGCCGACTTGTAGACGTCGACCGTGTGCGCGGCTACCGCCTGCCAGGTGTAGTCGCGGCGGATCACCCGGTCCGCGCGTTTGCTGGCCCGCCGCGCGGCCGCAGGATCGGCGAGCACCGTGTTCACCGCGGCCACCAGACCGTCGACGTCCTTGGGCGCGAACGACGCCGTTGCCACACCGTCGATGACCAGGTCGATGAGGCCGCCGGTCTCGGCCACGACGAGCGGCGTGTGCGCGGCCGCCGCCTCCAGTGCGACGATGCCGAACGGCTCGTACAGCGACGGCACCACGACCACGTCCGCGGCACCGAGCAGGGCGGCCACATCGTCCTCGGCGACGAAGCCGAGCCAGTCCACGGACCGCGCGATCCGCAGCCGGCGAGCGCGCGCGTGCAGCGTCGCCTCGTGCACTCCGGTGCCGGCCACCACCAGCCGAAGTCCCGGGTGCACCGAGCGGAGCGGGCGGACCGCGTCCAGGAGCGTCTGCACGCCCTTCTCGTGCACAAGCCTTCCGGCAAAGACGATCAGGGGATTGCCGTGGTGGCGGTCGCGGGCCGCGGTCCGAGCGGTCGTGTTCGCCCGCCAGCGCGCGGCATCGATGCCGTTGGGCACGACGCTGACGTGCGCCGCATCGACCTCGAACAACCGCGTCGCTTCGTCGTGCATCGCGCGTGAGCAGGTGATGACGGCCTGCGATCGATGAACCAGCCAGCGCTCGACCGAATGGATCGCCAGGTTCAGTGGACGCGGCAGCCAGCCCTGGTGCCTGCCCGCCTCGGTCGCGTGCACGGTGGTCACCAGTGGTGCCCCGGTGGCCTCGGCGACGGTGATCGCGCTCTGCGCGACCAGCCAGTCGTGCGCGTGCACCACGTCCGGACGCCACCGGCGCACCCAGGGCAACGCGGCACGCACGAGCGCGTGCTCGGACGCCTGTGTCCAGGCCAGCAGCGTCTCGGTCGTGAAGTCGATCGCGATCGGATCGACGGCGGCGCGACGGATGCGCACGCCGTCGCGCGTCTCCTCGACGCCGTGCTCCCGCTCGCCACGGGTGACTACTCGGACGTCGTGCCCGGACGCGGCAAGCTGCCGGGCCAGCGCCTCGACGTGCCGGCCCAGACCCCCCACGACGAGCGGCGGGTACTCCCACGACATCAGCAAGATCCGCACGGCGGAAGGCTAGTCTGACGCCCGTGACCTTCCCTTCTCGGCGCGCGCAGCACGGTGCTGTCGCCGTCGTGTTGTTGGTCATGGGCATCCTGCTGGGCGGCTTGTACCGGGTCACGTCCGGGACCGAACGGCACTCCTACGCCTCGGACGCAGTACCGCCGGCGAACGTGCACGTGACCGCCGGACACAGCTACATGATCTCGGTCCCAGGCGGCGTTTCCGCCCTGCAGGACCGAGACCTGAGCCCGTCCGGGTTGCGCTGTGAGTGGTCGACCGGCGGGTCGGCGGCGCAGCCGCTGAGCGTGCAGCTGTACGGGCCGGACTCGAAGGCCACCGACGCCGTAGGGACGTTCACCGCTCCCATCACCGGAGACGTCCACATCGACTGCACCGGCTGGGGCGCGGTGTTCGTCGACGACGCGGACGATGCCGGCGGTGATCTCGCAGGGCTGTTCCTGGTGCTGTGCGTGATCGCGCTGACGCTCGGCGCCGCGCTCGGGCTTTCGGCGCTGCGCCTGCGGCACGAAGGGTCGTCGCGCGACTCAGCCCGGACGGCGAGCGAGGACGACGAGATCGAGCGACTGGTCCACATCGTGCACGTCCGCAGCGAGGACGGCGAAGTCACTCACCCCGACGGAGGCGACGTCCGTCCGTAGCGAGTCGGACCACTCGTCCGGGGCGCAGGCGAGTTGCGCGGCCACGAACGAGCCGCCGTGCGCAGCGTCCAGCTCGCGCAGCCGCTCCCTCGCGTGCAGACCGAGCACCGACTCGATCTCGAAGCCGCAGCGGATGACCAACTCGACCAGCTCCGCGGCGGTGAACTCCTTGGTGTGAAAGGGGTTCACCGGCTCGTCCAAACCGGGGGAGAAGGTCAGCCGGTTGGGCGTGGTGACGAACAGCAGCCCACCCGGACGCAGCACGCGCAGGCACTCGCGCACGAACTCGGGGTGGTTCCACACGTGCTCGATCACCTGCAGCGTTGCGACGACGTCGACGGATTCGGACGGAACCGGCAGCGCCGCGAGGTTCCCGCGCACGAACCGTGCCTGCGGGTAGGTGGCCGCCGCGTGCGCGGCCGTCAGCGCGTCGTAGTCGACGCCGAGGATGCGGGACGCGGAGCCGGCCAGCAGCGCCGTTCCGTATCCCTCGCCGCAGCCGACCTCGAGCACCGCGCGACCGGCCACCAGCGGCACGGCGAACTGGTAGGCCGCCTCGTGCCGCCGGAACCAGTAGTTCTCCGCGGGCACGCCCGGCACGGTGCGCTCGCCGGTCAGCGGCAGGGAACCGGCGGTGCTGTCCATGGTTCCTCCTCGCCGTCCGCACATATGCCGCTGCGACCCTAACTGGTCGCGACGTTGCCCAAGATCATGTGTAAGCTCCGATCGCCGGTGCCGGCGAGGAGCGAGAAGAACTCGCCGTACTCGCGCGCGGTAGGGGGAACCACATGTCGAGATCTGCCTGGCTCGCTGCCGTCCGCAGCGGGGCCGTTCCGTCGCGTCTGGCCGCAGTGGGAGCCGTCGGTGTCGCAGCCGCGGTCGTGGCCGCTCCGGTGGCTCACGCGGGCACTCCCGCGCCCGCCGCTACGAGCGCCGGCGGCAGCACTCCTTCCGGACCGGGCGCGGACGACGGGACCTCGGGGCGCGCGCTGGAGGCGGCGCGACCGCTGGACGATTCGAGCGACGCGGGCCAGCCCGATTTCGGTCTGCAGAAGATCCGCCTCGGTGTACAGCGGGAGGACGGCGTCACGTTCCCGCCGGGGTCGACCCTGGTGGGCGCGACGATCACGATCTCTACGCGCGCGGCGGATCCCGTGACCGGTGAACCGGTGGGCGATCCGCAGATTTCCCACTGCACGGTGACGTCCGACCCGCTCTACCCCGACGCTTCGGACGGATCCGGCGACGCCGGGTTGGCGGAAGATCCCAACCCCATCGCGGACTGCACGCCCGACGACGCGGGCGAGCCGATCCAGGGGTCTTACTACATGGCCGGGCCTGGTGAATACGTCACGTTCACCGAAACCGGCGCCCCCGACGGGCCGGGCATGCTCGCGGACACGAACAGCTACACCATCAAGCCATGCGTCGACAGCGAAGATCCCACCCCCGGCGGCGCGGCCGAGTTCCCGCTGTGTGACATCGGCGCCGCGCCTGAGGTGGCTCGCGACAACGCGATGGCCGCGCCCGCTGTCGCCGGTGGCGGTCCCGCTGTCGTATTCGTGGTGCGGCCGATTCCCCCGGCGCCGCCTGCCGCGATGATCCCGCCGCCGACCGCTGTCGATGACGCCGCCACCACGGTCGCCGGCACCCCCGTCGAAGTTCCCGTGCTGGCCAACGACCTGGCGCACGGCGGGGGCGCGCTGAACGTCTCGTCGCTGGGCGCGCCGGCGCACGGCACAGCCGCGGTCGACGGCCTGAACGTGCGCTACACGCCCGCCGCCGGGTTCGTCGGTACGGACACGTTCACCTATGCGGCAACCACTGCGTACGGATCGTCGACGGCGACCGTCACGGTCACCGTCGGCGCGGCGGCTCCGAGCACGGTTCCGACTACGCCGTCGCCCACGGCACCGAGCACCACCGCCGTGCCCACCACGCCGGCGCCGACTCGTTCGCTCGGCGTGCTGCCGACGTCGGCCTCGCGTGCGCCGGCCCCGCCGCTGGCGAACACGGGCGCCCGCACCGGTGACGAGCTCGGCGTCGGCGCTGGCCTCGTCGCGATCGGCGGCCTGCTCACCCTCGCCGGGCGCCGCCCGCGCCGCGCCCACTGACCTGTCGCTCGGCCCCGACATGAGCGGCAGGTGGTACGCGCGGGTGCATGCGCCTGGTGAGCCGACGCGGGTGCTATGGGTGGAGTCGGACCTGCACCCGGACGGCGCACTAGTCGATCTGCAGGCGGGACCGGAACAGCGGGCCGCGACAGCCGGTTGGCGGTCGGCAGCGGTCGTTGCGGACGGTTCCGTGACGGCCCTGGAACTGAGTGCAGACCGGGGCGTGCGCGACCTGTGGTTCGTCGAGTTCCGGGAGTCGGCAACGCGGCCGCCTGCCGTGAACCTGATGGCGTTCGCGGGGCATGGACGGCGGGCCGGTGAGTTGCTCGACCGCGCCGACCTGTCGAACGTCGCCGTGCGCCGCGCCGACCAGCTCGGCGCGCTGCGCTGGTACCCGGCAACCGGTGAGGTCGACCAGATCTACGTGGCGCCGGCGGCCCGCCGCCGAGGCGTCGGCAGCGGTCTGGTCTACGCCGCGGCGGTGCTGAGCATCGCGCGTGGCTGGCCACGGATGTGGGCGGACGGGCAGCGCACTGTGCTCGGCGAGGCCTTCCGGAACGGCTCGGAGTTCGGCGACCGCGCCGCCGACCTCACCCACGTGGCGCCGCCGATGACACCCGGCGCAACCGCCTAGCACTAGCCGCCGAGCGTGGCGGCGAAGGCGGCCGCCTCGCTGCGCCGCCGAAGGTTGAGCTTGCGCAGGATCGAGCCGACGTGATGCTCCGCGGTCTTCACCGAGATCACCAGATGTGTGGCGATTTCCGGGTTGGACAGTCCCTGCGCGAGCAGCGGCAGGATCTCGCGCTCGCGCGGCGTCAGCACCGACAACCGGTCGCACGCGAATGCCGGCGGCGGTGCACCCAGCGCGGCCAGCACGCGTTGTGCCGCGAACCGTTGCGGGGCGCCTATCGGTCCGAAGACCTCCATCGCGCTCCGCGCCTCAGCCTGCGCGAGCGCGGGGTCCGACCCAGCGCACAACTCGGCCAGCGCGAGATGCAACTCCCCGGCTACAAGTGGCCAGTGCCCGCTCGCCACGGCCCGCAAACCGGCTTCCAAAGCCTGCCGGGCGTCCGCGTCCCGGCCCTCCGCGCGGGCCAGCCGCGCAGTGGCCAGGGCCGCGGTGGCCCGCAGGCTGGGCTGACCTGCCTCGTCCGCACACGTGCTGAGTTCGGCGACCGCAGCACGCGCTGCGGCAAGATCACCGCGCCCGATCTCGGCAGTCACCAGCACGTCGAGCAGCGCCGTCCCGCGCACTCGGTTGCCGGCGAAGTCCCGGACCGCCTGGCGCAGCACACCGACCGCCAGGTCGTGCTCGCCGCGGGCCGCGTGCAGCCGTCCGATCTGCAGCTGCGCATCCGGATACCCGGAGAGGTCCTGCAGCAGGACGGACGCCTCGGCGATCCGTCCCTGGCTCAGCCGCAGGTCCGCGAGCGCGACGCGCGCGTCGTTGTAGGAGGCGGCAGGCAGCCCGCGGCTGCCCTCGACCGTCTCGCGCAGCGTCCGCTCGGCCTCGGTCCACCGGCCGGCCTGGCACAGCAGCAGGCCGTACTCCCTGCGGCAGTGGCTCAGCATGACGTTCGGCGGTGCATTCCGGCCGAGAACCGGGGCCTGATCCACGACCGCGCGGGCCAGCCAGCTCTCCAGCCGCGGCAGATCACCGGCTCGCTGGCACGCGGCGACGAAGCTGCACTCCACCTGCCCGGTGATGAACAGATTGGCGCACTCGCCGCTGCGCACCATCGTCATCGCCTCGTCGATCAGGCCCATTCCCTGCTCGCAACGACCTTGGCTCACCAGCGCCAGACCGGAGTCGGCGAGCGCGCGGCACTCCAGGTCACCGTCGGCGAACCGGCGTGCCAGGCGCAGCGCGAGGGTCGAGTTGCGCTCCAGTTCGACTGCACTCGGATTGCTGCAGCCGAGGATGCCCAGGGCTAGCCAGCCGCGTTCGACGCATTCCTCGTCGCCTTCCAGCAGCCGCAGTCCGCGCGCGAACCAGCCGGCCGCGACGATCGAGTTCGCGCGTCCGGAGTGCTCCAGCCGGCCGAGATGGCTGGCCGCCAGCGCCGCGCGCCGGTTCTGCTTCTGCTTACCGAACTCCAGGTATGCCGTGCGCAGGTGCAGCTCGGCTGAGGCGAGGTCGTTCGCGAGGAAGACTGCGAGTCCCAACGCAAGGTGTAGATCGGGCGTTTCGCCCTTTTCCATAAGGGCATTCAAGGCATTTGGCGCAGTGAACAGCTCGTCGGCCGCAAGGCTGACCCCGACACTTGCCCCAAGATCCACGGCAGACAGTGTGCATCCGCGCGACGCCGCTGGATAGGGGAGCGGATTTAGGGGAGTGCACCCATGTCGTACGGCCGAAATCCGATGCAAGATCGTCCGAACGCGGCGGTGGAAGGGAACGCCGCGCACCAGTTCGAAGCAGCGCAGAAGGAGAACGGCCATGAACACGTCCCCCGGAACCACTCCGCAAAGAACACCTCGTGCTTTCGCGGGGACCCCGAAATGACCACGCTCGATGCGAGCCCGGAGCTGGCCGCCTCGGTCTCGTGCCCGGTGTACACGCCGGCCGATCCCGAATACCCGGCCGAGATCGCCGGATTCAACCTGGCGGTGACCCACACGCCGGCCTTCGTGGTTGCCGCGCGCACCGCTGACGACGTGGCCGCGACCGTGCGCTGGGCTGCGGGTGCAGGACTGCCGGTTGCGGTGCAGGCGACCGGGCACGGCGCGAACATCGCCGTCGACAGCGGCGTGCTGATCAGCACCAGGCACCTGGACGGTGTCGTCGTCGACGCGGGTGACCGCACCGCGACCGTCGAGGCCGGAGCGAAGTGGAAGCACGTGCTGGACGCGTCGCTACCGCACGGTCTTGTCGGCCTGCACGGTTCGACGACCGACGTCGGCGTCGTCGGCTACACGCTCGGCGGGGGGCTGCCGGTGCTCGGCCGCACCTACGGCTTCGCGGCCAATCTCGTCCGCAGCTTCGAGGTCGTGACCGGTGACGGCGTACTGCGCCACGTCGACGCGCAGCACGAACCGGAGCTGTACTGGGCGCTGCGCGGCGGCAAGGGCAACGTCGGCGTCGTCACCTCGCTGACGTTCGACCTGGTGCCGACGCCACAGCTGTACGGGGGCGCCATCTTCTACCCCGGTGAGCACGCCCCGCGGCTGCTCGCTGCGTACCGCGAATGGGTTCGCACCGTGCCGGAGGCGATGTGCTCGGCGCTGGTCCTGCTGCGGCTGCCTCCGCTGCCGGACATTCCCGAGCCGTTGCGCGGCCAGTTCGTCGTGCACCTGTGCATCGCGTTCGCCGGCACCGCCGAGGACGGCGCCCGCCTGCTGGCTCCGCTGCGCGAGATCGCCCCCGCGATCATGGACACCGTCGCCGAGATGGACTATGCCGACGTCGACCACATCTTCGAAGACCCGGACCACCCCGTCCCCGCGAAGGAAGGGTGCACGCTGCTCGGCGAGCTGACCGAGGACGCGGTCGCCGCGCTGCTGGATCAGGCCGGTCCGGATGCGCACTGCCCGCTGGTGATGGTCCAGCTCCGGCACTTGGGCGGCGCGCTCGATCGCGCGCCGCTGGTCGCCGACGCGGTGACCGGGCGCGGCGCGCAGTTCGCCGTCTCCGCCATCGGCATGCTCGCGCCGCAGGTGGCCGAGCTGGTTCCGCCCGCGATGGCTTCGTTACTGGACGCGATGGCGCCGTGCTCGACCGGACGGTCCATGGTGAACCTGCACGGCACGCCCGGTGACGACGCGGACCGGGCGCGGGCGTGGGACGAGCCGACGTACGCGCGACTGTGCCGGGCACGGGCGACGTACGACCCGGCCGGCCTGTTCGCCTTCGGACACGCGGTGAGCATGGCGAGTGGCGCCTGATCCGGGCGTTCGCTCAGCGGCGGCGGCCCATTTGCACGGACTGCGGTCGGCGAACCAGGACGAGAACCAGCGTGCCGGCTCCGAGCAGGGCGGCGCCGAATAGGGCGGCGCCGAGTAGCAGCGGGGTCCGGACTGAGGCCCCGGTGTCCGCCAGGGCCGCCGAGCCGTGGTGCGCCGGTGTACCCGGATGGAGCCTGCAGCTCACCGTTTGCGATGCTGAGCCCAGCGAGACCACCGTCATATTGCTACCGGTGAGTAACTTAGGCAGAGTGTTACGAGTACGTCTAGCCCCGTGAGCGGGGTAGGAACCCGACAGCTTGTGGAGCGATCATGAACATCGTGGTGCTGGTCAAGCAGGTGCCCGACACCGAGGCCGAGCGCAAGCTCAACCCGTCCGACAAGACGCTCGACCGTGCGTCCGTCGACCCGGTCATCAACTACATCGACGAGTTCGCGATCGAGGAGGGGCTGCGCCTGAAGGAGGCGCACGACGGCGAGGTCACCATCCTCACCGTGGGCCCGGAGCGCGCGACCGAGTCGATCCGCAAGGCCCTCGCGATGGGCGCCGACAAGGCCGTCCACATCAGCGACGAGGCCATTCACGGCTCGGACGCCATCGCGACCGCCAAGGTGATCGCCAAGGCGCTGGGCACCATCGAGTGGGACGTCGCGATCGCCGGCTCCGAGGCGACTGACTCGCGCTCGGCGATCGTTCCTGCGCTGGTGGCCGAGGCTCTCGGCGCCCCGCAGCTCACCCAGGCGCGCAAGGTCGACGTGGACGGTTCGACCGTCACGATCGAGCGCGTCACCGACACCGGGTACGAGAAGGTGCAGGCGTCGACGCCGGCCGTGATCAGCGTGGTCGAGAAGATCAACGACCCGCGCTACCCGTCGTTCAAGGGCATCATGGCTGCCAAGAGCAAGCCGATCGACGTCAAGTCCCTATCCGACCTGGGCGTCGACAGCAGCGAGGTCGGCCTGGCCGGCGCGTGGACCGAGGTCGTGTCGTTCGAGGACGCGCCGCCGCGTGCGGCCGGCCAGACAGTGAAGGACGAGGGCAACGGCGGCGTGGCGATCGCCGACTACCTCGCCTCCAAGAAGCTCGTCTGATCTCGGCCGCTGGATACAGGAGACATAGTCATGGCAGAAGTTCTGGTTCTGGTCGACTCGGCGGACGGCAACGTTAAGAAGCCGACGCTCGAGCTGCTGACGGCCGCCCGTTCGCTGGGTGAGCCCGCCGCGGTCGTCATCGGCGCCCCCGGCACCGCCGCTCCGCTGAAGGCGACGCTGGCCGAGTACGGCGCCGCGAAGATCTACGTCGCCGAGAGCGACGACATCGCCGGCTACTCGGTGGCCCCGAAGGCCGAAGCGCTGGCAGCGGTCGCCGAGCAGGCATCGCCCGCCGCGATCCTGGTCAGCTCGACGGCGGAGAACAAGGAGATCGCGGCGCGGACCGCGTTCAAGCTCGGCTCCGGCGTGCTCACCGACGCGGTCGCCGTGGATGGTGAGGGTGCCACGCAGTCGATCTTCGGTGGCGCGATCACCGTGCAGTCGAAGGTGAGCAAGGGCGTTCCGGTCATCACGCTCCGGCCGAACTCGGTCGCGCCCGAGGCGTCCGCCGGTGCCGGCGAGGAGGTCGCTGTGTCGGTGTCGGTGTCCGACGCCGCGAAGGCCGCCAAGATCGTCGACACGGTCGTGGAGGAGAAGGGTTCGCGTCCGCAGCTGTCCGACGCGTCCGTGGTCGTCTCCGGTGGTCGTGGCATCGGCAACGCGGACAACTTCGCGATCATCGAGAAGCTGGCCGACTCGCTCGGTGCAGCCGTCGGTGCCTCGCGTGCCGTCGTCGACGCCGGTTGGGTGCCGCACACGATGCAGGTCGGGCAGACCGGTGTGACCGTGTCGCCGCAGCTGTACATCGCGGTCGGCATCTCCGGCGCCATCCAGCACCGCGCCGGCATGCAGACGTCCAAGACGATCGTCGCGATCAACAAGGACCCCGAGGCCCCGATCTTCGAGCTGGCCGACTTCGGTGTCGTGGGCGACCTGTTCCAGGTCGCCCCGCAGCTCACCGAGGAGATCACCAAGCGTAAGAACTGAACAGCCCACGCGAGTGGCGCGTTTTGGTCCCGAGTGGCGCGATATTTCGCGCCACTCGGGCGTATTAAGCGCCACTCGCGGGGAATTTCGGCGCGGCCTTGGGCGTTGCGTTGCGCGTGAATCTTGACGGTGCGGTGGACGTTGTCCCCGCACCGTCGTTGTTCCGGGGGCCGCTGCGAGCGCTGAGCACCGGCATCGTCATCCTGATCACGCTGATCGCCTTCGAGGCGATGGCCGTGTCCGCCGCACTGCCGACGGCAGCCCGCGACCTGCACGGGCTCGGCGCCTACGGCTGGGCGTTCACCGGTTTCCTGGTCGCCAACGTGGTGGGCATGGTGGTGTCCGGCCAGATCAGCGACGTCCGCGGGCCGCGGCTGCCGCTGTCGGCCGGCCTGATCGCGTTCCTGGGCGGGCTGATCCTGTCCGGGTCTGCACCGTGGATGGCCCAACTCGTGGCGGGCCGCGTCGTGCAGGGCTTCGGCGGCGGGCTGCTGATCACCGCCGTCTACGTCGTGATCGGCCAGATGTATCCGGAGTCGCTGCGCCCCAAGCTGTTCGGAGTGATCTCCTCGGCCTGGGTGGTGCCCTCGCTCGTCGGGCCGGTGGTTTCCGGGGCGCTCGCGCAGCACGCCAGTTGGCGCTGGGTGTTTCTCGGGCTCGTCCCGTTCGTCGCACTCGGCACGGCGCTGATGCTGCCGGTGCTGCGCACCCTGCACGTCCCGGTCGGTAGCTCGACCAGCCGACTGGCCGATCCCCGCCGCGTGTTGCGCGCGCTGGCGGTCGCCGCAGGCATCGCCGCGCTGGAGCAGGCCGGCCAGCACCCGTCCGCGGTGTCGGTGCTGATCGGCGTCGCCGGCCTGGCAGCGCTGTCGTGGGGCCTGCTCGCCCTGCTGCCGCACGGGACGTTCCGGGCGCGTCCCGGAGTGCCCGCACCTATCGCCCTGCGCGGCCTGCTCGCCGGCGCATTCTTCGGCATCGAGTCGATCATCCCGTTGTCGCTGAGCACCCAGCACGATTACGGCGCCACGCTGGCCGGGCTGCCGCTGGCATGCTCAGGCCTCAGCTGGGCCGTCGGCTCCTGGTGGCAGGGCCGCGAACACCGTGGGGACGAGCAGGCGCACCGTATCGCGCTGGTGCGCGCGGGCATGGGCCTGCTGACAACGGCGGCCGTGCTCGTCGCGATCGCGGTACAGCCGGGGCTGCCGGGCTGGCTGATGTATCCGGCGTGGGGGATCGCCGGCCTCGGCGCCGGGCTGGCCATGTCGACGGTCAGCGTGCTGCTGTTGAAGTACACCAACGACGCGGACCGCGGGGCCGACTCGTCGTCCCTGCAATTGGCCGACGCGACGTCCAGCGCGGTGACCACCGGCGTTGCCGGCGTGCTCGTGGCCGCCGCCGCACGCGCGACGATCGGCTACACGACCGGATTCACCGTCCTCGCGCTGGCGATGGCCGGCGTCGCCGCACTCGGCACGCTGGCCGCCGGCCGGGTGCGTGCGCCGTAAGCTGGAGCCCGCGATGCCCTACCTAGACCACGCAGCGACCACACCCATGCTGCCCGAGGCCGTCTCGGCCGTCGGTGAGGCAATGGGCGAACTGGGCAACCCGTCATCGCTGCACGGAGCGGGACGGCGGGCCCGCCGCCGGGTCGAGGAGTCACGCGAGCAGCTCGCGGCATCACTCGGCGCCCGTCCGTCCGAGGTGCTGTTCACCGCTGGCGGCACCGAGTCGGACAACCTCGCGCTCAAGGGGTTGTACTGGGCGCGCCGCAACGCCGACCCCCGCCGCACCCGGGTGATCGCGAGCGCGGTCGAGCACCATGCGGTGCTGGACGCGGTCGAGTGGCTGGCGGCGCACGAGGGTGCGCAGGTGACTTGGCTGCCGGTCGACGCCACCGCGCGGGTCTCGCCCGACCTGCTGCGCGCCGCGATCGCGTCCGACCCGGACTCCGTCGCGGTCGTCACCGTGATGTGGGCGAACAACGAGGTCGGGACGATTCAGCCGATCAGCGAGCTGGCCGACATCGCGCACGAGTTCGGCATCCCGATCCACACGGACGCGGTGCAGGCCGTGGGCGCGCTGCCCGTGGACTTCGACGCGTCCGGCGTCGACGCGCTGAGCCTGACCGGGCACAAGTTGGGCGGCCCCTACGGCGCCGGCGCACTGCTGCTGCGCCGCGACGTCGACTGCGTCCCGCTGCTGCACGGCGGCGGCCAGGAACGCGACGTCCGCTCGGGCACGCTGGACGTGCCGGGCATCGTCGGGTTGGCCACCGCGACAGCGCTCGCGGTCGAGCGTCGTGACGAGGTCGCGCCTCGCGTGGCCGCGCTGCGCGACGCGCTGGTCGACGGCATCTGCTCGCGCGTGCCCGGCGTGCAGGTGAACGGCCATCCATCCGCGCGGCTGCCCGGCATCGCGCACCTGACCTTCCCGGGCTGCGAGGGCGACTCGCTGCTCATGCTGTTGGACGCGCGCGGCGTCGAGTGCTCGACCGGTTCGGCCTGCTCGGCCGGGGTCGCCCAGCCGTCGCACGTGCTGATCGCGATGGGGGCCTCGCCGGCGCAGGCGCGCGGCTCGCTGCGCCTCTCGCTCGGTCACACGTCCACACAGGCCGACGTGGACGCGGTGCTCGAGGCGATCGGTCCAGCAGTCGAGCGCGCGCAGCACGCGGGCATCACGTCGGTGCTGGCACCGTGAAGGGCGTAGCTCGGTGAAGGTTCTAGCCGCGATGTCCGGCGGCGTGGACTCGGCAGTGGCGGCCGCTCGTGCGGTCGACGCCGGCCACGACGTCACCGGCGTGCACCTCGCTCTGTCCGCTCAGCCGGCGACGCTGCGGCACGGCGCCCGCGGCTGCTGCACCGTTGAGGACGCGCACGATGCTCGTCGTGCTGCGGACGTGCTCGGAATCCCCTTCTACGTATGGGATCTCGCCGAGCGGTTCCGGGCGGACGTCATCGACGACTTCGTGTCCGAGTACGCCGCGGGCCGCACGCCGAACCCATGCCTGCGGTGCAACGAGAAGATCAAGTTCGCGGCGGTGCTGGACCGCGCGCTGGCACTCGGCTTCGACGCGGTCGTGACCGGTCACCACGCGCGGCTTGTCGACGGCCGGTTGTTGCGCTCGGTCGACAGCGCGAAGGACCAGTCGTACGTGCTTGCCGTGCTGACCGCCGAGCAGCTCTCGCACGCGATCTTCCCGCTCGGTGATTCCACCAAGGAGCGGGTGCGCGCCGAGGCCGCAGAGCGCCGGCTGGCGGTCGCTGACAAGCCCGACTCGCACGACATCTGCTTCATCGCCGACGGCGACACCCGCGGCTTCCTGGCGCGCACGCTCGGCGCCCAGGAGGGGCCGATCGTCGACGCGGTCACTGGCGAGACGCTGGGCAGCCACCAGGGCTCGTTCGGCTTCACCATCGGCCAGCGACGCGGCCTCGACCTGCGCCGTCCCGCCCCGGACGGCCAGCCGCGCTACGTGCTGTCGATCCAGCCGAAGACCAACACCGTGCTCGTCGGGCCGGGGGAGCTGCTGGACGCCCGCCGGGTGAATGCGACGCGTCCGGTCTGGACCGGCCGGCCCGCGCCCACCGGGCCGATCGAGTGCCTCGTGCAGCTACGCGCGCACGGCATGGTCAGCCCGGCAGTCGTGTCCGTCGACGGCGACGGCGTGCTCGCCGAACTGCGCACGCCCCAGCGCGGTGTCGCGGCCGGCCAGGCGCTCGTGATGTACGACGGCGACACCGTGCTCGGCTCGGCCACCATCACGTCCGCCGAATGAGTGCCGAATGAGTGCCGAACGGCCGTGGGGGCGCGGCGCGGTGACCGGGATCGGCTCGCTGCCCGGCACCGATCCCGTCGAGGCCACGCGGCTGGTCTTCGGTGAGCTCCCGGACCTGCCGCACCTGCCCGAACTGCCCGCCCGCGGCGCCGGCGCAGACATGATCGGGCGCAGCGCCGCAGTGCTGGTGGACCTGCCGGTCGAGATCGTCCCCTCCGGCTGGCGGCTCGCCGCCCATCGCGGACGCGACCAGCGCCGGGCCGAGGACTACCTGGCGCGGGACGTCGACGCGCTGCACGAGCAGGCCGAGGGCTACGCCGGGCCGCTCAAGGTCCAGGTGGCCGGCCCGTGGACGCTCGCCGCGAACCTCGAGCTGCCGACCGGGCATCGTGTCGTCACCGACCACGGCGCCGTGCGCGATCTCGCCGAGTCGCTGGCCGAGGGGATCCGCGCACAGGTCGCGGACCTGCAGCGGCACGTCCCCGGTGCGAGCCTCGTCGTCCAACTGGACGAGCCCTCGCTGCCCGCCGTGCTCGCCGGCGAGCTGGCCACGGCATCGGGCTGGGGCAGCGTGCGCGCGGTCGCTGCGCCGGACGCCACGCGCGTGCTGCAGACCGTGCTGGACGCGATCCCGTCCGGTGGCCGCGTGGTGCACTGCTGCGCGCCGGACGCGCCGCTGGACCTGCTACGCGAGGCGGGCTCCGACGCGGTCGCCGTGGACGCCGCGCTCCTGCGCAGCACGCACTACGACGTCCTGGGCGCAGCCGTCGACGCGGGCGTCTCGCTGTGGCTGGGCGTGCTTCCGTCCAGCGATGCGGCGATCACGCTCGACACGGCGCGCGACCCGCTGCGTCGGCTGTGGCGCGAGCTGGGCTTCGCCGACTCGATGCTCGCCGACGCCGTCGTCCCCACACCGGCGTGCGGGCTGGCGGGCGCGAGCCAGCAGTACGTCCGGCACGCGCTGAGCGTGCTGCGGGAGACCGGCCGCGCGCTGCACGAGCTCGGCTGAGCTGTCGGCCGGGATCGGTAACGTCTAGCAGCGTGACCGAACCGAAGGCCGCATCGGCTGACGCCCGCGAAGAGCACGCGCGGCTGTCCCAGGAGATCGACGAGAACGCCTACCGCTACTACGTACTCGACGACCCGACGGTCAGCGACTCCGAGTACGACGCCGCGATGCGTCGGATGCAGGAGCTCGAGGCTGAGTTCCCCGACCTGCGCACGCCGTCCTCGCCCACGCAGCGCGTCGGCGGCACGTATTCCACGCTGTTCACCGCGGTGGATCACCTGGAGCGGATGCTCAGCCTGGACAACGCGTTCTCGACCGAGGAGGTCGAGGCCTGGGCGCACCGCGTCGAGAAGGACGCCGGGACCGTGCCCGCCTACCTGTGTGAGCTGAAGGTCGACGGGCTGGCCATCAACCTGGTCTACGAGAACGGCCGGCTGGTGCGTGGTGCCACGCGCGGCGACGGGCGCACCGGTGAGGACGTCACGCCGAACGTGCGCACGATCGGCAACGTCCCGGACCGGCTGACCGGTGACGGCATCCCGGCGCTGCTCGAGGTGCGCGGCGAGGTGTTCTTCCCGGTCGCCAACTTCGCCGAGCTGAATGCGTCGCTGGTGGAGGCCGGGAAGGCGCCGTTCGCGAACCCGCGTAACACCGCCGCGGGTTCGCTGCGCCAGAAGGACCCGCGGGTTACGGCCAGCCGGCAGCTGCAGGTGGTCGTCCACGGCGTCGGCAAGGTCGAAGGTGGACCGCAGGTCGAGACGCAATCCGGCTGGTACGCCGTGCTCGAGTCGTGGGGGCTGCCCACGTCCGCGCGGGCGAAGGTGGTGCCCAACCTGACCGGTGTGCAGAAGTTCATCGACCACTACGGCGCCCACCGGCACGACGTCGAGCACGAGATCGACGGCGTGGTCGTCAAGGTCGACGATATCGCGCTGCAGCGCCGCCTCGGCGCGACCAGCCGCGCGCCGCGCTGGGCGATCGCGTACAAGTACCCGCCCGAGGAGGTCAACACCAAGCTCCTGGACATCCGCGTGAATGTCGGGCGGACGGGACGGGTGACCCCGTACGGGGTGATGGAGCCGGTCAAGGTCGCCGGCTCGACGGTCGAGATGGCGACATTGCACAACGCCTACGAGGTGGTCCGCAAGGGCGTGCTGATCGGGGACACGGTCGTGCTGCGCAAGGCGGGCGACGTCATCCCTGAGATCGTCGGCCCGGTCGTCGCCCTGCGCGACGGCAGCGAGCGCGAGTTCGAGATGCCGACCCACTGCCCGTCCTGCGGAACCGAGCTGCGCCCCGAGCGTGAGGGCGACAAGGACATCCGCTGCCCGAACGCGCGCTCGTGCCCGTCCCAGCTGCGCGAGCGGCTGTCGAGCCTGGCCTCCCGCGGCGCGTTCGATATCGAGGCGCTCGGCTGGGAGGGCGCGATCGCGCTCCTGGACGCCGGCGTGCTCACCGACGAGGGCGACCTGTTCACGCTGACCGCCGAATCGCTGGCCACCGTCGGCCTGTTCACCCGGGCGGCCAAGAAGAGCGATCCCGCCGATGCGGTCCACGACGGCCGCGTCCTGTCCGCCAACGGCATCAAGCTGCTGGACAACCTCGAGCAGGCCAAGTCGCAGCCGCTCTGGCGGGTGCTGGTCGCGCTGTCGATCCGGCACGTCGGCCCCACGGCCGCCCGCGCGCTGGCAACACACTTCGGCTCGCTGGACGCGATCCGCGCGGCGTCGCAGGAGGAGTTGTCCGCGGTCGACGGTGTCGGGCCGGTGATCGCCGAAGCCGTGCTCGACTGGTTCACCGTCGACTGGCACGTGGCGATCGTCGACAAGTGGGCGGCGGCGGGCGTGCGCATGGCCGACGAGGTGGACGCGTCCACGCCGAAGACGCTCGCCGGGCTGACGGTCGTCGTCACCGGGTCGCTCGCCGGCTTCTCTCGTGACGAGGCCAAGGAGGCGATCCTCGCGCGGGGTGGCAAGGCGGCCGGCTCGGTGTCGAAGAAGACCGACTTCGTCGTCGTGGGCGAGAACGCCGGGACGAAGGCCGACAAGGCCGAGCAGCTGGGCGTGCCGACCCTGGACGAGGACGGCTTCCGCGCGCTGCTCGACGGGGGACCGGGGGCTGTTAGGCGCGGCTGAGGCGTGTTTGTGGTCACAGCCGCACTCGAATACGAGCGAATACACCGCTTTGTTGTGTGACCACGTTGAGATCGAACAGGTGATGCCTAGCTGTTTTGGGAAACATGGGCACCATGGCGATCCAGCTCGGCGCAGGAACCCTCCTGCGGCATCCGCTGCCGCACTGGCTGGCCCTCCGGTTGCGCCGTCAGTTCACCCCGCGCCGGATCGGATTCGCCCTGGTGCTGCTCGCGTATCTGGCCCTCATCGGCGTGGTGATCGCCGGCTGGACCCCGGTCGACGCGCTGGACCAGAAGGTCGACCTGCTGCGGCTGCGGCATCGCTGGCCGGAGGTGCACCGCTTCTTCCTCGACTACGTGATGCTGGGCCAGCGTGGCCCGTCCACGTTCGTCATGCTGCCGCTGTTCGCGCTGCTGAGCTGGCGGCGCCGCAGTTGGCGGCCGTTGCTGCTGCTGGGCGTGGCGCTGTTCGTGCTGAACCTGTCCGTCGGCGTGGTGAAGGTGGCGACCGGCCGCTGGGGGCCGCTGGTGACGCGCCAGGCGCACGACGTGTTCGCCGGCGGCAACATCTTCCCGTCCGGCCACACCGCCAACGCCGTCGTGCTGTACGGCGTCTTCGCGATGGTCGTCGCGCGGCGCTGGCGCACGCCCGTCGTCGTGGCTGCCGCGTGGATCTCGCTCACCGTCGGGCTCAGCACGCTGTACCTCGACACGCACTGGCTGACGGACGTGCTCGGCGGTTGGCTCGCCGGCGCACTGGTGCTGTTCGCGCTGCCGCGCTGCGAACGGTTCGCGCAGCGATCGCTCGCGCGCGGACGCGCCTGGTTCACTGCATGGCGCGCCGCTCGGGCGTCAGAGAAAGCTGACGCCGGTGAGGTCTTCGGAACGCTGCCAGAGGGCGCGCGCGACGACCTCGTCGCGTGAGGCGCGGGTCGAGCTGACCCGGCGCGGGCACCCGCGCTGCTCGGCGAACCCGTCCGGTCCGTAGAACGCGCCGCCGACGGCGTCCGGCGCGGTGGCCGCGTACAGCGAGGGCAGCGCGCCCATGTCCGCGGACTGCGCGAAGTAGCGGTTGCCGATCGCCATGATCTGGTCCTGGATGGACTGCGTGTGCGACTGCAGGTCCGTGTTCGCGTAGCCCGGATGCGCGGCCAGTGATATCACCGGCGAGCCGGACGCGGTGAGCCGGCGCTGCAGCTCGTACGCGAACATCAGGTTGGCCAGCTTCGACTGCCCGTACGCCCGCCAGCGGCTGTAGCGGCGGTGCTCCCAGTTCGGGTCGGCGAGGTTGATGCGCCCGATCCGGTGCGCCTCGCTGGACAGGGTCACGACCCGGTCCCGGATCTTCGGCAGCAGCAGTCCGGTCAGCGCGAAGTGTCCGAGGTGGTTGGTGCCGAACTGCGTCTCGAAGCCGTCCTTGGTACGTCCCAGCGGCAGCGCCATCACGCCGGCGTTGTTGACGAGCACGTCCAGGCTGTCGACGGACCCGGCGAAGGCGCGCACGGACGCGAGGTCGGACAGGTCCAGCGGACGGACCGTCGTGTCGTGCCCGATCGTCGCGGCAACCCGCTCGGCCTTGCCGACGTTGCGGCAGGCCATGATCACCGTGCCACCGTGCGCGGCGAGTTCGCGAGCGGTGCTCGCGCCCAGACCGCTGTTCGCGCCGGTGACCACGTACGTGCGCCCGGATAGGTCCGGGATGTCGGCGGCCGTCCACTTGGTCATGCGGCGAAGCGTAGGGGATCGTGGCGCGCTGTCATCTCAGCCGGCGGTGACGGTAGCGGCGATCGCGCTCAGGTGCTGCAGCCGGACCAGTTCGGACGGCAGCCAGCGCAGCATCGGCCGGCCGACGAGCAGCGCGCAGTGCCCCAGCGGCGTGACGGCCAGTTCGGTGCCGAGGTGCTCCCAGTCCTCGGGCGCCCAACCGTCCGGGTCGAGCACGCGGGTCGGCTTCGGCGGCCACCACGGCACCGGCAGCGCGTGCTGCTCGGGCGCGGCACCGCCACTCGAGAGGACGGTCGCGTGGCCGCCCGCCGGCGCGTCCAGCACGAGTGCCCAGGCGGCGCGGAAGACGCGGGCGACGCCGTCCGCGAGCACGCTCAGGGACTCGTCCGGGCGGGTGGCGAGACTGTCCAGCAGTTCCAGTTCGCGGTGCGGGTCGATCTGCCCGGCGTACGGACGGATCGACTCCACGCGCACGCCCGGCACGGTCGCGGCGGCGGACACCAACGAGTCGGCGAGCCTGTCCGGCGGGACCTCGACCACGATGTCGTCCGTCGCGCTGTCCGCGGACCGCTCGATGACATCGAGGCTCAGGATGTCGGCGCCGACGGTACCGAGCGCGGTCGCGACGGCGCCGAGGGCACCGGGACGGTCGGGCAGCACGACCCGCATGAGGTAGGACACGCCACCAGCCTGCCCGATCCGGGTGTCGGCCAGGTTACGTGCCCTCGCCAGTGGCACGTTCCGGGCGGCTCGCCGGAACGGAGGTGCCTGCTGTCCGTAGACTCTGACGTCGTGACTGATGCGAATACCGCCGACGCAGGGCGAATCAGCCGCGACGATGTCGCCCACCTGGCTCATCTCGCGCGCATGGCCGTCTCCGACGAGGAGCTGGACACGTTCGCCGGCCAGCTCGACGTCATTCTGAGCGCGGTCGCGCGGGTAGCCGAGGTCGCTGCCGCGGACATCCCACCCACGTCGCACGCGGTCGCGATGACCAACGTGTTCCGTCCGGACGAGGTGCGTCCGTCGCTGCCGCGCGAGGACGTGCTCGCCTGCGCGCCCGCGGTCGAGGATTTCAAGTTCCGCGTGCCGCGCATCCTCGCCGAGGAGGCCTGACATGGGTGACTTGATCAGCCTCACCGCGGCGGAGACGGCGGAGAAGGTCGCGTCCGGCGAGGTGTCGGCAGTCGAGGTCGCGCAGGCGCACCTGGATCGCATCGGCGCCGTTGACGGCAAGCTGAAGGCGTTCCTGCACGTCGACACCGAGGGCGCGCTCGAGGCCGCGAAGGCGGTCGATGCGCATCGTGCCGCGGGCGACCAGCTCGGCCCGCTGGCCGGTGTGCCGCTGGCGATGAAGGACGTCGTGGTCACGAAGGGGCTGCCTACGACGTCCGGTTCGAAGATCCTGCAGGGCTGGATCCCGCCGTACGACGCGACGATCAGCAAGCGCGTCAAGGACGCCGGAATCGTCATGCTGGGCAAGACGAACATGGACGAGTTCGCGATGGGCAGCTCGACCGAGAACTCGGCGTACGGCCCGACCGCGAACCCGTGGGACCTCTCGCGCATCCCGGGCGGCTCGTCCGGCGGTTCGTCGGCGGCGGTGGCCGGGTTCGAGGCACCGCTGTCGATCGGGACGGACACCGGCGGCTCGATTCGCCAGCCCGCGGCCGTCACCGGCATCGTCGGCCACAAGCCCACCTACGGCGCGGTCTCGCGCTACGGGTTGATCGCGTTCTCGTCCTCGCTGGACCAGGCCGGTCCGTTCGGGCGCACCGTATTGGACACCGCGCTGCTGCACGAGGTGATCGCCGGGCACGACCCGTGCGACTCCACCTCGATCCCGCAGCCGGTCGCGCCCGTCGTTGCCGCCGCGCGTGACGGCGCGCGCGGCGACCTGGCCGGAGTGCGCGTCGGCGTCGTCCGCGAACTACAGGGCGAGGGATATCAGGCGGGCGTGCTCGCCGCGTTCGAGGCGGCGGTCGCGAAGCTGCGCGAGCTCGGCGCGCAGATCGTCGAGGTGTCCTGCCCGCACTTCGAATACGCGCTGCCGGCGTACTACCTGATCGCCCCGAGCGAGTGCTCGTCCAACCTCGCGCGTTTCGATTCGGTGCGCTACGGAATGCGCGTCGGCGACGACGGCGTGAACTCGCTCGAGGACGTCATGTCGCTCACCCGCGAGGCCGGTTTCGGCCCGGAGGTGAAGCGCCGGATCATCATCGGCACGTACGCGCTGTCGTCCGGGTACTACGACGCGTACTACGGCCAGGCACAGAAGGTGCGCACGCTGATCGTCCGCGACTTCACCGCCGCGTTCGAGCAGGCCGACGTGCTCGTCTCGCCCACCTCCCCGTTCGTGGCGTTCGGCCTCGGTGAGCGCGTGGCCGACCCGATGGCCATGTACATCAACGATTTGTGCACGCTGCCGGCCTCGCTCGCGGGCACGCCGGCGATCTCCGTCCCGTGTGGGCTGTCGGAGGGGTTGCCGGTGGGTCTGCAGATCATGGCTCCGGCGCTCGCCGACGATCGCTGCTATCGCGTGGCGGCCGCGTTCGAGGCGGCGACCGACAGACTCGTCCCCCCGGCGGAGGTGCTCGCATGACGCTGTCGTACGAGGACGTGGTGGCGCGCTACGAGCCCGTGTTCGGCCTCGAGACGCACGTCGAGCTGGGCACCGCGTCGAAGATGTTCTGCGGCTGCTCCACCGAGTTCGGTGCCGCCCCGAACACGCACACCTGCCCGACCTGCCTGGGCCTTCCGGGCGCGCTGCCGGTAGTCAACGAGGTCGCGATCGAGTCGACGATCAAGATAGGTCTGGCGCTGAACTGCTCGATCGCGCCGTGGTGCCGGTTCGCGCGCAAGAACTACTTCTACCCGGACATGCCGAAGAACTTCCAGACCTCGCAGTACGACGAGCCGCTGTGCTTCGACGGGTACCTGGACGTCGAGGTCGAAGGGAAGTCGTACCGGGTCGGGATCGAGCGCGTGCACATGGAGGAGGACACCGGCAAGAACACGCACGTCGGTGGCGCGACCGGACGGATCCACGGCGCGGACTATTCGCTGGTCGACTTCAACCGTGCCGGAATCCCGCTGATCGAGATCGTCACCAAGCCGGTTCCGGGTGCGGGCGCGTTGGCTCCCGAGGTGGCGCGCGCGTACGTGACCGAGTTGCGCGACATCCTGCGCACGCTCGGGGTTTCCGACGTGCGGATGGAGCAGGGCTCGCTGCGCTGCGACGTGAACACCTCGCTGAACAAGCCGGGCGAGGAGATGGGGACGCGCACCGAGACCAAGAACGTCAACTCGCTGCGCTCGGTCGAGCGGGCGGTGCGTTCGGAGATGCTGCGCCAGGCGTCGCTGCTGGACGCCGGCGAGCGGATCTTCCAGGAGACCCGGCACTTTTCCGAGGCGACGGGCGACACCCGTCCGGGCCGCAGCAAGGAGGAGGCGACCGACTACCGGTACTTCCCGGAGCCGGATCTCGTTCCTGTCGCGCCCGATCCGGAGTGGGTGGAGAAGATCCGCGCGGGGCTACCCGAGTTGCCGGCGGCGCGGCGTGCCCGACTGATTGAGTCGCTCGGCGTGAGCGCCGACGACATGGAGCAGCTGTCCAACGCGGGCGTGGTCGACCTCGTGGGCGCAACGGTCGAGGCCGGCGCGCCCGTGACCGAAGCGCGCAACTGGTGGCTCGGATACCTTGCGCAGCAGGCCAATTCGCGCGAGGTCGAGCCCACCGACCTGGGCATCTCGGCGGCGCAGGTCGCGCGGCTGATCGCGCTTGTCGCGGACGGGACGCTGTCCGTCGCGCTGGCTCGCCAGGCTGTCGACGGGGTGCTCGATTCCGGTCATGACGTGGACGCCGTGATCGCCGAGCGTGGGTTGCAGCGAGTGTCCGACACCGGTGCGCTGGAGCAGGCCGCGGACGACGCCATCGCCGCGAACCCCGACGTCGCCGACAAGGTGCGCGCCGGCAAGCTGCCCGCGGTCGGTGCCCTGGTCGGCGCGGTCATGAAGGCGACGCGCGGGCAGGCCGATGCCGGCGCGGTCAAGGACATCCTGCTGCGCAAGCTCGGGGCGGCGGAGTAGGTCGCCATGGTCGACTGGGCCGGTCACGCGGGACAGTCGACCGAGTACCGCTATCGGTCCATGGCCGAGCGGCAGCTTCGCGGCATCTCGCCGAGCTATGAGCGGCTGTGCCTGGGCGTGGCCGAGGATCCTGCGGTGATTGCACTGCTGGACACGTTGCCCGCGCCGAAGCGGCAGCCGAACTTGCTGCTGGCCGCGGTTCGGTTCTTGTCGAGCGGTAGCGGCGAGGACGGCATCGCGGGCCCGATCGGGTCGTACGACGCATTCCGTTATTTCGTGCTCTCGCGGTGGGACGAGCTGTCGGCGACCATGCTGGCCCGGCGGACGCAGACCAACGAGGCGCGGCGGTGCGCGGTGCTGATGCCGGTGCTCGGGACGATCCCCGGCCCCGTTGCCTTGCTGGAGGTGGGAGCGTCGGCGGGGCTGTGCCTGCAACCGGATCGGTATGCGTACCGGTACGACGGCGGTGCGGTGCTCGGGTCGTCCGCGCTCGTGCTCGAGTGCCGGACGTCCGGACCGGTGCCGGTGCCGGATCGTCTGCCGGACGTCGTATGGCGCGCAGGTCTGGATTTGAATCCGCTCGACGTCTGTTCCGACGACGACGTCCGATGGCTGCGCAGTCTGATCTGGCCGGAGCAGACCGACAGGTTCGCGGTGCTGGACGCCGCGGTGACGATCGCGCGGACGGACCCCGCACCGATCGTGCGCGGTGACCTGCTGACGGACCTCGCTTCGGTCGCGCGGAATGCGCCGGTGGAGGCGACGCTGGTGATCTATCACTCTGCGGTACTCGGGTACCTCGCGGAGGAGCAGCGGGCGCAGTTCGTCGAGACGGTTCGGTCGATCGCGGCGTCGCGTCCCACCGTGTGGGTGTCCAACGAGGGACCGGGCGTGGTCGTCGACATGCAGGTGCCTGATGGGCCGGTCCCGTTCGTGCTCGCGCGCGACGGTGAGGCGCTGGCGACGGCGAGCCCGCACGGGGACTGGATCAACTGGCTGGGTTGAGCATCTGCAATCCGGTATGCGGGAGTGGGTGGCCTGCTCTACGGTCGGCTCTCGCTCGCTCTGCTTACGTCGCGCTGTTGTCACCTTGGTTCAGCGCCGACGCCTGAGAGTTGCCGTTGTCGTTGTCGGGCTGCGATTCCAGCTCTGCTTACTTGGAGTAGGCGCCGACGCGGGGAGAGTTGCGCTCCGGACGACTCCCGCTGCCGGCTTGCGTCGCGCTCTGGTCGCCTTGGTTTGGCGGCGACGACGGGGAGGTCTGCTCTTCGATCGCCTTCCGCGGCTGGCTCCGGTTGCGCTTCTTCGGCTTGTTTCGGCGGCGGGTTTTGTCGTACCCCGGTGGGAGAATCTCTTTATTGAGTAAGGGAAATCTTTCGCCGAACCCTTGACATGTCGGACCCGGAGAGTAGAATCAGACACATGTTCCCGGTACCTCGACTGCTGACCCGGCCGGACACTGTCCCGGCCGCGGACGAGGTGCTGTACCGGGACCCGACCGTCTACACGCCGAAGCCGACCGCCTCCGAGGCGCTGGCAAACCCGGACCAGTCGGCGGCCGCGCTGACCGTGCTGGATCCGGACGGTCCGGCCTTGACCGCGTTGAGCATGCTGCGCGCACCGGTGCTGTCCGACGCGGGCCTGATCGACGCCCTGGTCGCCTCGGAGAGGCTGCTGGCGACCGTGGCGGCGAAACAGCAGGAGTTCCTCGCCGAACTCGCCCACCGCGACCCCGATGGTGAGCGGTACCTGCGGGACGAGGCGGCGTGCGCGCTGAAGATCGCCCCCGGCACCGCCGTGCAACGCCTGGATGAGGCTGTCGAGTTGACGGGCCGGTTGAGCGACACGCACGAACTCATCGCGGGCGGCTACCTGTCGCCGGTCAATGCCCGCATCCTGGCCCGCGCGGTTCTCGGCCTGACCGACGACGTGGCGGCGAAGGTGCAGGAGCGGGTGCTGCCCCGCGGCTGCGGTCAGACGCCGGGGGAGTTCCGGGCCGCCGTCCGCCGGGCCGTGGCC
>DASTXN010000082.1:0-32850 GCA_035765515.1 Jatrophihabitantaceae bacterium
CTATCAGCGGGCGAACCGCCGGCGATACGCAGCGACGCTCAGGGCCAGCGCCAGCAGCAGGATCAGGCCGCCGTCGAAGGCATGCAGCCCACCGATCCAGCGGTTGTCGTGCCCGGCGCTGGCCAACCCCTCCTGGGCCACCTCGGTGGTCAGCACGAGCAGCAGCGAGCCGATCATCGTCCACCTCGTGGCCCGCGCGATCAGCGCCAGGATCAGCAGGACACCGCTGGCGACACCGAGGTAGTGCCCGAGGTCCTCGTGCGCCGCGAACGGGTGCTGCACCCCGTGGTGGGCGAATGCGCCGGCACCGGCGAGGTAGAGCTGCCCGAAGATCGCGAGCGTGAACGCGATGACCAGGATCGCGAAGGCGGTGTCGACGCGGCGGCGTGCCGTCGACAGGTCGGCGCGCGGGGCTTGCTCGGAAACCGCGTGGGTCGGCGCTGTGGTCATGCGGGTTGGCGTCCTGACGGAACGGTGACGGTGCCTGTGCTCCCGTCGACGGTAACGACCTGACCATCGCGCAGGTCGCGGGTCGCGGTGGCCGTGCCGACGACGGCTGGGATCGCGTGCTCGCGCGCGACGATCGCAGCGTGCGACAGCACGTTGCCGCCGTTGGTGATCAGCGCCCCGGCGACGCCGAACAGCAGCGACCAGGCGGGATCGGTGGTCGGGCAGACGAGGACGTCGCCGGCCCGCACCCGGGCGAAGTCGGCCGGGCTGAGCACCAGTCGCACCGGGCCGGTGTATCTGCCGGGCGACGCGGCCACGCCGGTGAGCACCTCGCCGGCCGAGGCGTCGATCCGGGCTTTCGGGCGCCGCCGCTGCATCCGCAGCATGGCCTCGTTCAGTTCGCGCCCCGCGGCAGGGAGCGCGCGCAGGTCGGGAGGCGGCTGCGGCTCGGGTCCGTGGAACGGCGGGCCCGGGTTCGCGCGGACGTAGGCCCGCTCTGCCCGAGCCCGCGCGACGGCCGCGCGCAATCCGGCCGGCGCCTCGCCAGCGTGCAGCAGCGCAGAACGCAGCGTGTCCAGCGCGAGCTGGACGGCGTCGTCCGGGCGGTCCAGCGCACCTCGGGCCACCAGGCGTCGGCCGATCTCGATCGCCGCGGCCCGCACCAGTCCGCCCGGCATCGACCCGGTCCAGAACGCGCTGTCCTCACGCAGCGGGTATGCGCGGGTCGCGTCCGCGAGTGCCCGCTCGAACCGGTCGCGGTCGGCGGCGGGTCGTCCGGCGAGCTCGGCCCGTGCCTGCGCAGCACGCTCGGCGCGGACGGCAGTGGTGCGCTGGTCGGCCTCGTCCGCCGCTGCGTGCACCGCGTCGCGTAGCAGCGCCGCGAGCGCCCACGGCAGCTCGACGAGCATCGGCGAGCCGGGGTCGTCGTTCACGCAGCAGCGCCCGTAGCGCGAACACCAGTCGTCGAACGCGGCACCGAGCGAGGGATCGACCGCGTGCAGGCGCGCAGCCAGATCACCGCCGGGCGCATCGAGCGCATCGGCCGCACCCGGGTACTGCGCGATGGACGCCGCGAGCGCTGCGAGTGCACGCGACGGCGCGGACGTGGCGGCCGACAGCCCAGCCAGCAGTTCCATCGTGCGCAGTTCGGGCCAGCCCAGCCGGTCACCCTCGACGAGCAGCGCGTGGATCGGCACCAGGTACGGGACGGTGAGCCGGAAGTGGACGTCCAGACAGTGGTCCAGCAGGTCGACGACCTCGTCCAGGTGCGCGACCAGCCGGCTGTCGTCCAGCACCGCGAGGTCGACGGACTGCAGCGCGTCGATCCGAGCCTGCAGGTCCGCGCGCCACTGCTGTTCCCACAGCCGTTGCCGGTCCGCGAGGACCCCGGGCCGCAGCAGCGCCTTCGCTCGGCGCATCTGCCGGCGCAGCGGGGGAGCGACGCGGCACAGGATGCCGAAGACCCACCACGGTGGCGGCGGCCCGCCGCGTCCACCCAGCGGCACGATCCGCAGGTACGGTTCGCCGCCGACCGCCCGCGCCTCGAACCGGTCGATCAGCCCGCCGGATTCGCGGGACATCGTGGTCAGGCCGCGGCTGATCAGCGCCGGGACCACGGACGCGCCGAGAGCGGTCAGCGGTTCGGGGTGCCGCTCGGACTCCTTCAGCCAAGTGCCGTCGGGCAGGTCGACGGCCGGGGCGGTCGGCAGTGCCGTGACCGGCCGCGCCTGCAGGACGACCAGCCGGCCGTCCGCCATCGCCCATTCGACGTCCTGGGGGCCGTCGCGGACGGACTCGATCCGCCGCGCGAGGTCGGCCACCGCGCGGGCCTGCCCCTCGGTCAGCGCCTGGTGCCGAACGCGCAGCGGCGTGGCGTCGCCATCCCGCACCAGCCACTCGTCCGCGTCGGTCGCGCCGCTGACCAGGGTGTCGCCGAGCCCGGGCACGGCGGACACGTGCACGCTGTCGCGGGCGCCGGTGACCGGGTCGGCCGTGAACGCCACGCCGGCGACGTCCGCCTCGACCTGCCGCTGGACGAGCACCGCCATCGGCACGGGACCGTCCTGATGCCGGTAGGCGGCCACCAGGTCCGAAGCTGCCGAGGCCCACACCCGGCGGACGGCGTCGCGGAGCGCTTCGGCGCCCCGCACGTTCAGCACGGTGGCGAACTGCCCGGCATACGACGCCAGGGCGCCGTCCTCGTCCACCGCCGACGACCGCACGGCCATGGTCGCGCCGCCGAAGTGTTCGAGCACCCGGGCGATGGCGGTTTCGAGGTCACCGGGCGACGCCGCGGTCGTGATCACCACGCCGTCGGGCACCGCGAAGCCGGCCGCCGCGAGCATTGCGAGCGTGGCGGCCTTCGTCCCGACGGCGAGCGGGTCGTCGGCACCGGGTGCATGCAGCGCGAGCGTCAGCACGGTCGATCGCGCGGTAGTCATGCCTACCTCCTCGCCGGAAGCCCGCTCGCCGCCGAGCCGCTCCCTTCCTGCTGAGCATCGTGCTGCCGGGCCGCGCGGATGGCTATCGGCAGGGATGCGTATTCGCCGCGCCGCGCGCGTTCCGCGCCGCCGGCTGCAGGCCCAGGGGTCGAGCCGGACAGGCGAATGGCGGAGTATGCGCGACAGCAGCCATCCACTCATCTTGACCGGCGACTACCTAACCGTTAGGTTGCAGTCGGGATAACTGTTAGATCGGACGTCGATGCGGCAGGAAGTTGTACTGGCCCTCCTCGCAAAGGAGCCAGCGCCGGGGAGCCAGTTGCGCGTTCGCCTTGAGGAAGCACTGGGCCCTCTCGGTGAAGGGCTGAACCCCGGGCACATCTACGTCACCCTCGGCCGGCTGGAAGCAGCCGGGCTCGTGTCGCAGGAGCGGCCTGCCAGCGCTGCGGCGCGTCAACCGACAAAAAGCTACGCGCTGACGCCTGCAGGGCACGAACGGGTGATGGCTTGGCTGCACGAGGTGAGTTGGCCGAAGCCCGACCTTACGGAGTTCCACCTCAAGCTGCTGGCGGCGGCGAGGGCCGGCCTGGCGGATCCGATCAGCCTCATCGACGCACAGCGCCGGGCCTTGTTGCGTCTGATGCGCGAGAGCCAGCGAGCGGTGCTCGAGCAGCCGGACGATTCCGACGGCGCCCTCCTGTTGGAAGGGATCGTGTTGAGGCTCCAGGCGGACTTGCGGTGGATCGAGCTGTGCGAGCGGACGTGGACTAGCCGAAGGAGAAGCTCATGACATCGACCGCTCCGGTCCTTCACGCGACGGGTCTGACGAAGACCTTCGGCTCCGGATCCGCGATAGTCCGAGCCGTTGAAAATGTGGACCTGGAGGTTCGGGCGGGGGAGAGCGTGGCCGTCATGGGCCCCAGCGGCTGTGGCAAGTCGACGCTGCTGCAAATCCTGGGTGGCATCGACAGGATGACCGCCGGGGAACTGTGGTTGAACGGGCGGCACGTCGACAAGCTGGCCGAGCGTGCACTCGCGCGGCTGCGGCGCGATGAGATCGGGTTCGTCTTCCAAGGCTTCCACCTGATGGACGAGCTCACAGCGCAGGAGAACGTCGAACTACCCGCCCTGCTCGCGGGTTCCTCACCGGGTGAGGCGCGCCGGCGGGCCCGGCAGCTGCTCAATCGGGTGGGACTGGCAGACCGCGTCGACCATCTTCCGTCGGCCTTGTCAGGGGGGCAGCGGCAGAGAGTAGCCATCGCCCGCGCTCTGGTCAACGAACCGACGCTCGTGCTCGCCGACGAGCCAACGGGAAACCTCGACAGTGCCGCCACCGCAGACGTGCTCCGTCTGCTCGAGGACTTGCGTTGCTCCGGATTGACGATGGTCATCGTCACTCATGACGAGCGCATCGCCGCAACGGCGGACCGATTGATCTCGATGCGTGACGGTGCCTTCGTCGACGAGACCCGGATGAGCGGGGGCGCGCGAGGCGAGCTCGGCCGGTTGTTCGGAGTGGTCAGGGAATGATCGGCCGGCTCATCCTCCTGTGGCGGCTAGCGGCTCGAGACCTGCGCCGCCGCCCCGTCGAGGCGGCTCTCGTAGTGTTGGTCATGGGCTCGGCTACCGCAGCCTTGACGCTCGCGGTGGTGTTGCATGGCGTCGCTGCGCACCCGTATGAGGTGACCCGCGCGGCGACCGCGGGGCCAGACATCGTCGTCAGCGACCTGTTTGATCGTGTCCCTCTGACCGCCTTGTCGGCTGTGGCCGAAAGGCCTGGCGTCGAGGCGCACAGCGGTCCCTTCCCCATCGCCTCGCCCACCCTTCGCGTTGGCGGCACATCCGTCCCGGTGACGGCCGAGGGTCGCGACACGGCTGCCGCCGCTGTCGACCAGCCCAAGCTCATCGAGGGCAGCTGGGTCAGCCCAGGCCGAGTGGTCATCGAACGCAGCTTCGCCGACGCGCTGCGGTTGCGGGCCGGTGCGACCGTGACGCTGAACGGACAGCCCTTCCGCGTCGCGGGGATAGCAGTAACCGCCGCGAGCCCGGCGTTCCCCATGTCTAGCCCCGGGCAGATATGGGTCACCCGCGCAGACGCTCGACGCCTCGGCGCGCCGGCGTCCCCGGTCTTCTACACACTCGACCTTCGACTGTCCGACCCGTCCACTGCGACCGCGTTCGCCGCCGGACTGGCATCCGGTGCCCCGATCGACCGGCAGCTGTCGATCATGACCGCCCATGACATCCAGGTCCAAGATGCGACTCTGATCACCAACGCCCAGCAAGATCTCTACATTGGCGCAACGCTGCTCGCCGGCGTGCTGCTCGCCCAGAACCTTCTGCTCGCGGTCATCGCGGCCACCCTTGGGCTCGCCGCCGGCGCGGCGGCCGCGCCAGCGCTCACCAACCCCGGCGCCGGGCTGATAGGTGCACCAGGCAGCGTGTCCATCGGCGCGATGACCATGCTGGCCAGTCTCTCCCTTGCGGTCGCGGTGGTCCTGCTCGCGAGCTTCGTTCCGGCCCGACGTGCAGCCAGATCCACAACGATCCAGTCCCTCCGGGACTCCGCGCGACCGCCTCGCCGCATGCCCCGACTGGTCGCCCTCACGGCCGGGCTGCCCGCGCCGCTGCTCGTGGGCGTGCGATTGGCCGCTCGACGTCCCCGACGCGCCATCCTCGCCGCAATCAGCGTGGCCATCACCGCCGCCACGGTCGTCGCGCTACTGATGTTCCACCAGTACGCCGACGCCGTCCGTCAGGGGCTTGGCTCCTCCGGCATCGCTGACCCTCAGACCGATCGTGACAGTCAGGTGCTCCTCGTGATCACCGTGATGCTTTCCGTCCTTGCGGCAATCAACATGACCTTCATCGCCTTGGCAGCCGCCATCGACTCCCGGCGCCCGCTGGCGATGATCCGCGCGGTCGGGGCAACGGCGGGGCAGGCTACTAGCGCACTCATCTCTGCGCAGATTGTCCCCACCGTCATCGGGGCCGCAGCAGGGGTGCCTTTGGGTATCGGGCTGTACGCCGCGGCCGGCAGCAGCCATTCCCTGCCGCTGCCCGCGGCCTGGAAGTTGATGGCCGCCGCGGCATTGGTCGTCCTCGTCACCGCAGGTGTAGCCGTGATCCCGGCGCGTCGCGACGCCGGCCGGCCGCCAGGCTCCATCTTGCAGGCAGAGACGTGACCGGCCTCCGCCTTCAGGATGCATGATCGTCGGTCATGCCAGTAGTCGCCCACTAGCGCTCATGTTCCTCCAACAGCCCCGAGTCGGCCAGGTAACGGGTCAGGGCCACCCGGGAGCCGAGGCCGAGCTTGCCGTAGATGCGGTCCAGGTGCGTGGTCACCGTGCGCGGACTGATGAACAGTTCGGACGCGACGTCGGCGTTGCTGCGGCCGGACGCGACGAGCCGGGCGACTTCGAGCTCGCGCGCGCTCAGTGGCCCGTCCGCCGCGCCCCGCGCCCGGCCGCGGGACGGCACCACGCCCAGCGTCCGCAGCAGGTCGCGCGCGGCCTTCGCCCACACCGGCGCGCCCAGTTCGTCGAAGACCGCCAGCGCCGCGCGGGCCCGCACGACCGCCTCGTCCGGGCGCACCGGGCAGAGCGCGCGTGCCTGCGCCAGGCGTCCGCGCGCGGCGTAGAACGGCAGCCCGAGCGTCTCGAACCCGGCGGTGGCGGCGGCGATCAGGTCGTCGGCAGCGGCAGCGGCCCCGGCTTGCAGGCGGGCGAGTCCCAGCACCCAGTCGGCCAACGTCGTCGGCGCACACGTGGCGCAGGAGCGGACCGAGCGCAGTCGCTCCGCGGTCTCCTCGGCGGCGAGCAGGTCACCGCAGGCCGTCTGCGCCTCGCCGAGCACGGCCAGGCCGAGCAGGGGCAACCAGCCGCCCGTCGCCGTCCGCAGCTGGGCGGACCAGCCGACCGCGCGGGCAGGTTCGTTCTCGGCGAGCGCCAGCGTCGCGTCGGCAAGCGCGACGATGCTGAAGATGTTGCGATCGGCCCGCAGCTCCGGCGAGGCGGTCCCGAGCGACTGCTCCAGGTAGCGGCGCGCGTCCATGAGGCGGCCACGGTGGATCAGCACCCAGGCGTGCCCGGCGGTCGAGCTGACCGCGCCGCGGTGGTGCCCGTGCCGCACCGCCTGCGCGATCATCTCGCTGGTCCCGCGCAGCGCGGCGTCCCAGTCGCCGGAGAGCAGGTCAGCGACTGCGAGCCGTCCCCGCGGCCACGGTTGCAGCATCACCGCACCGAGGTCCTGCGCCACCCGCAGGCTCGCAATGCTGTGGCGGCGCAGCCCGGCGAGATCCAGCTGGCTGGCCGCGCCGACCGAGAGCTGGTCGTGTGCGCGGATGATCAGCAGCGGGTCGTTGCCCCGCTCGGCGGCCGCGAGTCCGTCCAGGTTGCGCCGCGTCATCGCGAGGTAGTCGGTCGCCGCGAAGTGCAGGACGGCCTCGGCGAAGCAGGCCTGCGCGGTGAGCTCGGGCGAGTCGAGCTCCCCGGCGAGGGTGCGCAGCGCGCGGGCCGTGCGGGCGACCGTCGCGCCGTCACCGACCCGGGACGCGACGATCATCTGGGTGTAGAGCAGCGCCGCGCTGTCGTTGGACGGGGCCAGCCCGTCCAACGCCTGCTCGGCGAGTGCGAAGTGCCGGCGGGCGGCGTCCAGGTCGCCCAGGTTCCACTCGAGCATGCCGAGCTGCTGTTCGATGCGCGCGACGGCGCCGGCCGCGCAGGCCTGCCGGCTCGCGGCAAGTGCCCGCTCCCACGCCGCTCGCGCGTCGTCGGCGCGGCCGAGCCGGTCCAGCGCGTCGGCGTGGTCGGCGTGCAGCTCGCCCAACAGGGACGACGGCCCGCGCTGCTCGGCGATCCGCACGGCCGCCGCGAAGTAGCGGGCCGCCGATTCGCTCGCACCCTGCGACCGCGCCCGCCGCGCGCCGGCCAGCAGGTGCGTCAGCGCGGTCTCCGGGTCGACCAGCGCGCCCGCTCCGAGCGCGTACTCGGCCAGCCGGGGGTCTTCGGGGTGGTGTCGCGACACCGTCGCGAGCAGGCGGGCATTGATCGCGCAGGCGGCCGCGGGGGACAGCTCGGCGTTCAGCGTGTCGCGCAGCAGGCCGTGCACCAGGTCGTGCACCACCTCGAAACCGCTGGGGTCGGTCGCGTGCTGCAGCAGCCCGCGCCGGTGCAGGGCGTCCAGCGCCGCGCTCGCCGAAGCGGTGCCCAGTTCGCACACCTCGGCGATGCTGACGACGTCCAGTTCGCCGCCCGCCGCGGCCAGCACGTCCAGGACGGCCCGCTCGTCCTTCCCGCAACCGGTGACGCGGGCGAGCAGCTGGGCGCGCACGCCGCCGGGCAGTGGCAGGTCGTCGGCGTCGAGCCGCAGCACCCCACCCGACTCGACCAGGTGCGGGCTCTCGGCGACGGTGCGGGCGAGCGCGTCCAGGAACAGCGGGCGCCCGGCGCAGCGGTCGACGATGCGCGCGGCCAGGCCGGGCTCGACGGGACGGCCGACGGTCGCCTGGACGAGCCTGGTGGCGTCCGCCGTGTCGAGCGGTGCCACCTCCCGTGGCGTGAGCCACCAGGGCGATTCGCGGGCCGCGTCCAGCAGTGCGTCGATCGGACGCTGGTCGGGTTCGGCGGGGCGGGCGGTGAGCAGCAGCAGCATCGGATGCTCGATAGCGCCGGCGACCAGGTGGCAGGCGAACGTGAACGTCGCCGCGTCCGCGAGCGGCAGGTCGTCGATCAACAGCGCGAGCGGGCGGTCGAGGGCGAGCCGTTCGAGCAGGCGGGTGAACGCGTCCAGGAGCCTGCTGCGCTCGAGCTCCGGGTCGCCCAGCGGCGGCGGCGCGTTGAGCCCGATCCCGCTGAACACCAGGGCGAGTTGCGGCAGGTCGCCGATCAGGGCGGCGCGCCGGTCACCGTCCAAGCCGCGCAACAGTGCGCCGAACGCCTCGGCAAGTGGCGCGTACGCGACGTCCCGGCTGAGCGGACGGGCGCGGCCGGCGAACGTGTCGAATCCGAGCTCGGCGGCGCCGGCGATCGCCGCGCGGGCCAGTGCGGACTTGCCGACCCCCGGCGGGCCGGAGAGCAGCACCGCCCCGGAGCTGCCTTCGGCGGCGCGTGCGACGTCCGCCCGCAAGGCGGCAAGTTCGGCATCGCGTCCCACCAGCACGCAGCCGATCTTGCACCGCCAGGCAAGGGTTGAGGCTTCTCACACGCAATCGGTTTCGGTCGGCCGGAGGGCGGACGGTACGCTGAGGTGGCCTCACGGGCCGACGCCGTCCCGGTCCGGAACACCCCAATCGCTGGGAAGTTTCCGGTTTTCCGCGCCGATCGTCAGGAGAATTCGTGAGCCTGCCCTTCTCCGCCGTGCCCGCGGCTCAGGGTCTGTACGACCCGCGCTTCGAGTCGGACTCCTGCGGCGTCGCGTTCGTCGCTGACCTGCACGGCCGCGCCGATCACAGCATCGTCAGCCAGGCGCTGACCGCGCTGCACAACCTCGACCACCGCGGCGCCGCCGGTGCCGAGCCGTCCTCCGGCGACGGGGCCGGCATCACCGTGCAGATCCCGGACGCGTTCTTGCGTGCCGTCGTCGACTTCGACCTGCCCGCGCCCGGGGCCTACGCGGTCGGCCTGGCGTTCCTGCCGGTCGACGCGTCAGCGGCCGAGCAGGTGCGCGCGCTCGTCGAGCGGACCGCGGCCGAGGAGGGCCTGCGCGTGCTCGGCTGGCGCGACGTGCCGACGTGCCCGGACGGCCTCGGGTCGACCGCGCGCAGCGTGATGCCGTCCTTCGCGCAGGTGTTCCTCGCCGGCGCGTCCGGCGAGACCGGCCTGGTGCTCGAGCGGCGCGCGTTCGCCACCCGCAAGGTCGCCGAGAACCGTGCACGGACGAGCGACCTGGAGCTGTACTTCCCGTCGCTGTCGTGCCGCACCTTGGTCTACAAGGGCATGTTCACGACCGACCAGCTCGGCACGTTCTTCCCGGACCTGACAGATGAGCGGTTCGCGAGCGCGATCGGACTGGTGCACAGCCGGTTCTCCACGAACACGTTCCCGTCCTGGCCGCTCGCGCACCCGTACCGGTACATCGCGCACAACGGCGAGATCAACACGATTCGCGGCAACCGCAACTGGATGATCACCCGCCAGGCGCTGCTGGACTCCGACGTCATCGACGGCGACCTCAAGCGGCTGTTCCCGATCTGCACGCCGGACTTCAGCGACTCGGCCAGCTTCGACGAGGTGCTGGAGCTGCTGCACCTGGGCGGCCGCAGCCTGCCGCACGCGGTCCTGATGATGATCCCGGAGGCGTGGGAGAACAACCCCGCGATGGATCCCGCGCGCCGCGAGTTCTACCAGTTCCACGCGGCGCTGATGGAGCCGTGGGACGGCCCGGCCTGCGTGAGCTTCACCGACGGGACGGTCATCGGCGCCGTCCTGGATCGGAACGGGCTGCGTCCCGGGCGGTGGTGGCAGACGTCCGACGGGCTGGTCGTACTCGGCAGCGAGTCGGGCGTGCTCGACATCGACCCGGCACGCGTAGTCGCGAAGGGACGCCTGCAGCCCGGCAAGATGTTCCTGGTCGACACCGAGCGCGGCGAGATCCGCTCCGACACCGAGGTGAAGTCCGAGCTCGCGGACGAGCATCCGTACGGGGAGTGGCTGCACGCCGGTCTCGTCCAGCTCGACGACCTGCCCGAGCGCGAGCATGTCGTGTTCAGCCACGAGTCGGTGACCCGCCGCCAGCAGATCTTCGGCTACAGCGAGGAGGAGCTGCGGGTCCTGCTCACGCCGATGGCGCGCGGCGGCGCCGAGCCGATCGGCTCGATGGGCACCGACACTCCGCTGGCGGTGCTGTCGCAGCGGCCGCGGCTGCTGTTCGACTACTTCAGCCAGCTGTTCGCGCAGGTCACGAACCCGCCGCTGGACGCGATCCGCGAGGAGATGGTCACCTCGCTCGCCAGCACGGTCGGGCCGGAGCAGAACCTGCTGACGCCGGGCCCGGCGTCCTGCCGGCAGATCGTCATCCCGCGTCCGGTGATCGACAACGACGAGCTGGCGAAGATCTGGCACGTCAACGCCGACGGCGACATGCCGGGCTTCGCCTGCCAGCTCATCGACGGCCGGTTCCGCGTGCACGGTGGTGGCGAGGCGCTCGCCGCCGCGATCGAGCGCGTGCGGCGCGAGTGTGCCGCGGCCGTCGACGCGGGCGCGCGCATCCTGATCCTGTCCGACCGCGACTGCGACGCCGACCACGCGCCGATCCCGTCGCTGCTGCTCGTGTCCGCGGTGCACCAGCATCTGGTGCGGACCGGCCAGCGCACCAAGGTCGGGCTGGTCGTCGAGACCGGCGAGGCGCGCGAGGTGCACCACGTCTCGCTGCTGATCGGCTACGGCGCCGCGGCGGTTAATCCGTACCTCGCGTTCGAGTCGATCGAGGACCTGGTCGCGTCCGGCGCGATCACCGGCCTCTCCGCGCAGGACGCGATCGCCAAGTACGTCAAGGCATTGAGCAAGGGCGTGCTCAAGGTGATGAGCAAGATGGGCATCTCCACGATCGCGTCCTACACCGGCGCGCAGGTGTTCGAGGCGACCGGTCTCGCGCAGCCTTTGCTCGACGAGTACTTCGGCAACACGCCGTCCCGCCTCGGCGGTGTCGGGCTCGCCGAGCTGGCCGAGGAGGCCGCGGCCCGCCACGCCACCGCGTACCCCCTGGTGCCCACTGCCAAGGCGCACCGCCGGCTGGATGTCGGCGGTGAGTACCAGTGGCGGCGCGAGGGTGAGCTGCACCTGTTCAACCCGGAGACGGTCTTCCTGCTGCAGCACGCGACGCGGCAGCGCCGGTACGAGGTGTTCCGCGAGTACACCGAGAAGGTCGAGGAGCTGAACCGCAAGGGCGGCACGCTGCGCGGGCTGTTCGAGTTCGCACCCGAGCGGGCCGGACGCGCGCCGATCCCGGTCGAGGAGGTCGAGCCGGTCAGCGAGATCGTGAAGCGGTTCGCCACCGGCGCGATGAGCTACGGGTCGATCTCGGCCGAGGCGCACGAGACGCTGGCGATCGCGATGAACCGGCTCGGCGGAAGGTCGAACTCCGGTGAGGGCGGCGAGGACGCCGTCCGCTTCGTCCCGGACGGCAACGGTGACCTGCGTCGGTCCGCCGTCAAGCAGGTGGCGTCCGGGCGCTTCGGCGTCACGTCCCACTACCTGGTCAACGCCGACGACATCCAGATCAAGGTGGCCCAGGGCGCCAAGCCCGGCGAGGGCGGGCAGCTGCCCGGCTACAAGGTGTACCCGTGGATCGCGCGCACCCGGCATTCGACGCCGGGCGTCGGCTTGATCAGCCCGCCGCCGCACCACGACATCTACTCGATCGAGGACCTGGCGCAGCTGATCCACGATCTGAAGAACGCCAACTCCGACGCGCGGATCCACGTCAAGCTGGTGGCCGAGTCCGGGGTCGGGACGGTCGCCGCGGGCGTGTCCAAGGCGCACGCCGACGTCGTCCTCATCTCCGGGCACGACGGCGGCACGGGCGCGGCGCCGATGACCTCGCTCAAGCACGCCGGCCTGCCGTGGGAGCTCGGGCTGGCCGAGACGCAGCAGACGCTGATGCTCAATGGGCTGCGCGACCGGATCACCGTGCAGGTCGACGGCGCGATGAAGACCGGACGCGACGTGGTGGTCGCGGCGCTGCTCGGCGCGGAGGAGTACGGCTTCGCGACAGCGCCGCTGATCGTGTCCGGCTGCGTGATGATGCGCGTCTGCCACCTGAACACCTGCCCGGTCGGCGTCGCGACGCAGAACCCCGTGCTGCGCGAGCGGTTCACCGGCAAGCCGGAGTTCGTCGTCACGTTCTTCGAGTACATCGCCGAGCAGGTCCGCGAGATCCTGGCCTCGCTCGGGTTCCGCACGCTGCAGGAGGCGATCGGTCACGCCGAGATCCTCGACACCCGCAAGGCGACCGAGCTGTGGAAGGCGCAGGGTCTCGACCTCGCACCCGTGCTGGCCAAGCCGGACTCGCCCTACGGCGACTCGCCGGT
The DNA here is from genome assembly GCA_035765515.1 of Jatrophihabitantaceae bacterium. Classification (GTDB taxonomy): domain Bacteria; phylum Actinomycetota; class Actinomycetes; order Mycobacteriales; family Jatrophihabitantaceae; genus DASRSS01. The sequence goes on from DASTXN010000082.1 coordinate 12,919, forward strand.
GCGCACGCGGGAACAGGACCACGGGCTGGACGCGGCACTGGACAACACGCTCGTGCAGCTGTGCGAGGGCGCACTGCTGGACGGCTCGCCCGTGAAGCTCGAGCTGCCGGTGCGCAACGTGAACCGCACCGTCGGCACGATGCTCGGCTCGCTCGTCACGCGGCGCTTCGGCGCCGAGGGTCTGCCCGACGGCACGATCGACATCACGTTCCGCGGCTCGGCCGGCCAGTCGTTCGGCGCGTTCCTGCCGCGCGGCATCGCGCTGCGGCTGTTCGGGGACGCCAACGACTATGTCGGCAAGGGCCTGTCCGGTGGCGTGATCGCTATTCGCCCGGACGAGTCGGCGCCGTTCGAGGCGGAGCGGAACGTCATCGCGGGCAACGTGATCGGTTACGGCGCCACGAGCGGAGCAATCCACCTGCGCGGTGTCGTCGGCGAGCGGTTCGGGGTTCGCAACTCCGGTGCGACGCTCGTGTGCGAAGGCGTCGGCGATCACGCGCTGGAGTACATGACCGGCGGCACGGCGGTGATCCTCGGGCCCACCGGGCGCAACGTCGGTGCCGGCATGTCGGGTGGCTTCGGCTACCTCCTGGACCTCGATCCGAAGTTGGTGAACGGCGAACTGGTCGACGTGCAGCCGCTGACCGGCGAGGACGCGGACGCGGTGCGCCGGATCGTCGCCGAGCATGCCGAGCTGACCGACTCGACGGTGGCCCGCGCGCTGCTCGCCGACTGGCCGGCGTCCGTCGCCCGGTTCTCGGTGCTCGCGCCCCGCGACTATGTCCGCGTGCTGGAGACGACGCGCCAGGCCCAGGCCGTGGGGGCGGACGTCGACGAGGCAATCATGGCCGCCGCGCGCAGTTGACCGGTCGGTAACCAATAAGGTTGATCCTGTGAGCCGTCGCGCGAAGATCGTCTGCACCCTCGGCCCGGCAACGGACACCCCCGAGCGGTGCCGTGCGCTCGTCGAGGCGGGCATGGACGTCGCGCGGCTGAACTTCAGCCACGGCGAGCACGCCGAGCACGGTCGTCGGTTCCGCGAGGTGCGTCAGGCCGCGCAGGCCGCCGGCCGCAATGTGGCGGTGCTCGCCGACCTGCAAGGCCCGAAGATCCGCCTCGGCCGGTTCGCCGAGGGACCGGTCATGTGGGCGACCGGCGAGCGCGTGCGCATCACGGTCGAGGACGTCGAGGGCACCCACGACCGGGTATCGACGACCTACAAGCAGCTCGCCGACGACGTGAAACCCGGTGACAAGCTGCTGGTCGACGACGGCAACGTCGCGCTGATCGCGGTCGAGGTCGAGGACGGCACGGACGTGGTCTGTGACGTGACCGAGGGCGGCATGGTCAGCAACAACAAGGGCCTGTCGCTACCCGGCGTCGACGTCAGCGTGCCCGCGATGAGCGAGAAGGACGCCGAGGACCTCGAGTTCGCGCTGCGGCTCGGCGTCGACTACATCGCGCTGTCGTTCGTACGGCACGCCGAGGACGTCAAGCTCGTGCACCGGGTGATGGACCGCGTCGGCGTCCGGCGGCCGGTCATCGCCAAGATCGAGAAGCCGGAGGGCGTCGAGAACCTCGAGGCGATCGTCCTGGCCTTCGACGGCGTGATGGTGGCCCGCGGCGACCTCGGCGTGGAGATGCCGCTGGAGCAGGTGCCGGTCGTGCAGAAGCGGGCGATCGAGGTGTGCCGCGACAACGCCAAACCGGTGATCGTTGCGACCCAGATGCTCGAGTCGATGATCAACCACTCGCGTCCCACGCGCGCCGAGGCGTCCGACGTCGCGAACGCGGTGATCGACGGCGCGGACGCGGTGATGCTCTCGGGCGAGACGAGCGTGGGCAAGTACCCGGTGCAGGCGGTCGCGACGATGGGCCGGATCATCACGTCCGTCGAGGCCTCGGGCTTCCGGGTCGGCAAGCTGCGGCACAACCCGCGCACGCCGGGCGGTGCGATCGTGAAGGCGGCGCGCGACATCGGTGACGCGCTCGGCGCCGTCGCGCTGGTCGCCTTCACGCAGACCGGCGACACGGCGCGGCGCCTGTCCCGCTTGCAGCCGCAGCAGCAGTTGCTCGTGTTCACTCCGGTCGAGCAGGTGCAGCGGCAGATGGCGCTGCTCTGGGGCGCGGAGGCGCATCTGGTGTGGACGGTCAAGACGACCGACGACATGGTCCGCCAGGTCGATTCGGCGCTGATCAATCGCGGCGTCTGCCATCCGCACGATCTGGTGATCGTCGTCGCGGGAACGCCACCGGCAACGCCCGGTGCCACCAACACGATCCGCATCCACCACATCGGTGACGTGCTGCGCCATGACGCCTGAGTCGGCGGCGCCGTCCGAGGTTGCGGTGCCGGCGCCGGCCGACGACGTCCCGGTCGACCGGCTGGTCGAACTGCTGGATCTCGAACGCATCGAGGAGAACATCTTCCGCGGCGAGAGTTCGCGCACCCGGTGGCAGCGGGCTTTCGGTGGGCAGGTCGCCGGCCAGGCTCTGGTCGCGGCCGGTCGGACGGTCGACCCGGACCGGCACGTCCATTCGCTGCACTCGTACTTCATCCGGCCGGGCGACTCCGAAGCGCCGATCGTGTACGAGGTCGACCGGGTGCGCGACGGGCGCTCGTTCACCACGCGCCGGGTGACCGCGATCCAGCACGGACGCGCGATCTTCGCGCTCTCTGCGTCGTTCCAGTTGCAGCAGCCGGGTATCGAGCATCAGCCGCAGATGCCGCCGGACACGCCCGCCCCGGAGGACGTGCCGACGATCGACGAGCGGCTGGCGCAGACCGATTCGGCCACGGCGCAGTACTTCCTGTCGATGCCGCGCCCGATCGAGCTGCGCTACGTCGAACCGCCGCAGTGGCAGGTGCCTCCGCCGCCCGCGCGAACCGGCCTCAACCGCGTGTGGATGCGCGCGAACGGACGGCTCCCGGACGACCCGCTGCTGCACGTCTGCGTGCTCACGTACGCCTCGGACATGACGTTGCTGGACTCCGTCCTTACCCGGCACGGTCTCGTTGCCGGCAAGGATGTCACCGCGATGGCGTCGCTGGATCACGCGATGTGGTTCCAGCGGCCGTTCCGCGCTGACGAGTGGTTCCTCTACGCCTCGGAGTCACCCACCGCCGCCGGTGGACGCGGCCTGGCCAGCGGACGGTTCTTCGACCAGAGCGGCCGGCACCTCGTCAGCGTCGTCCAAGAAGGAATGATCAGGGTGCGCTGAGCAGTCGCCACGCTGCTTGGACGTGCTTGCGCTCGGTGAGGGTGGCGCCGATCGACATGCGCAGCGCGGTCTGCCCGTGGACCGACGTGTGCGTCAGGTACATATCTCCGCTCGCGTTGACGCGTTCCATCAGCGCCCGGGTGGCGTCGTCGCCGGCGCGCAGCCGGAACGTCACCAGCGCCAACGGGTGCGGCGCCAGCAGTTCGAAGCGCTCGTCCGCGGCGACCCAGGACGCGAACTCCTGCGCCAGGGCGACGTGTCCGCGAACGTGCTCGCGCAGTCCCTCGGCGCCGTACCAGCGGATCACCGCCCAGAGCTTCAGCGCGCGGAACCGGCGTCCGAGCGGGACGTGCCAGTCGCGGTAGTCGATCACCGCACCGGATTCGGACGCCGCGTTGCGCAGGTACTCGGGCAGGATCGACAGCGCCCCGATCAACGCCGACCGGTCGGCGACCCAGAACGTGTCGCAGTCGAAGTTGGTGAGCAGCCACTTGTGCGGGTTGGTGCAGTAGCTGTCGACGAGCTCCAGCCCGTCGTTGAGCCAGCGCAGTTCCGGGGCGACCGCGGCCACGCCTGCCCAGGCGCCGTCCACATGCACCCAGGCATCCGCGTCGCGTGCGATCGTCGCGAGCTCGCGCACCGGGTCGACCGCACCCGTCCCGGTCGCCCCCACGGACGCGACGACGAGCGCGGGCACGACGCCGTCCGCGAGGTCGCGAGCGATGAGTTCGCGCAGATGCTCGGGGCGGGCGGCGTGCGTGTTCGGGTCGACGTCCAGCTTGCGCAGCGCGTCCGAACCCAACCCGGCGATGCGGCAGGCCTTCTCGACGGACGAGTGCGTCTGGTTCGAGGTGTAGACGGCGTAACGCGCGGCACCGACGCCCGCCCGCTCCGTCGCCCCGCCGCTGACCCGATGCAGCGCGGCGAGCAGCGCGACCAGCGCCGAGTCCGAGGCCGAGTGCTGGATGACACCGCCTCCGTCGCCCTTCGAGCCGAACCGGTCGGGTAGCCCGAGCAGGGTGGCGAACCAGTCGAGCACGTGCGTCTCGAGCTCGGTAGCCGCGGGGGAGGTGGCCCAGAGCATGCCCTGCACGCCCAGGCCTGAAGCCAGCAGATCGCCCAGGATCGCCGGGCCACTGGCGTTCGCGGGGAAGAAGCCGAAGAACGACGGATGCTGCCAATGCGTGATGCCCGGCAGCACGATCTCGTCCATGTCGCGGAGCAGCGTCTCGAACGGCTCGCCCTGCTCAGGCGGATCTGCGGGCAGGGCACCGCGGACGTCGCCGGGGGAGACCTGCGACAGCACGGGGAAGGACTCGATGCGTTCGTAGTAATCGGCGATCCAGTCGACGACTGCGCGGCCGTAGCGCCGGAACTCGTCCGGCGTCATGTGCTTCGAACTCACTTCAGATGTCTGCTGACGTAGTCGCCGACCGGCGCGCGCTGGGCGATCATCAAGCGGTTCCACGAATTGATGACGACGATCGCGATCAGGATCTTGCCGATCGTCTCCTCGTCGAAGTGCTTGCGCAGCTCGCCGAACAACTCGTCGGGGATCTCCTGATGCTCGAGTGTGGTGACGGCCTCGGTGAACGCGAGCACGGCGCGCTCAGCGTCGGTGTAGAACGGCGTGTCCCGCCAGGCCGGCAGGGCGTAGATGCGCTGCTCCGTCTCGCCCAGGGCGCGGGCGTCCTTCGAGTGCATGTCCAGGCAGTACGCGCAGCCGTTCAGTTGCGAGGCACGCATCTTGATCAACTCGGCGAGCAGCGGCGGCAACCCGCTGCGTGCGCTGCTCACGTTGAACGCGTACATGGCCTTGAGGCCGTCGGGATAGGACGCTTCGAACGAGTACCGCTGATCGCTCATATGACCAAGGTTAGTTCTCTGCCGATGCGGCTTTCGCGGTAGGCTGTGAGGTGTCAGGTCCGCCTCGTAAGCCGACCATTCGATTTCAGCTTCAGGCCCTGGCGAACCAAGGCTGGTCGACATCCGACCGGAACGGGGCCCCAGCGATGGCCTTCACGATTACGGTGACGAAGGACCCGGCGTCGACGCGGGTGATCATCCGCAGACGCCCGGATTCGGCCACGGTCCGGACCAGTCCGCAGCTTCCTGTAGTTGAACTGCAGCCGGCTCGATGAGCGCCCCGGGGCAGCACCGGCTGCGGATACGGCGAACGGACTTCGCCCACGACGGCAATGCCTTCCTCGACGGCGGCTGGTGGCCGGAGTCGAAGGATCTGGCCAGCGAGTTGCCGCAGTTGCTCGCAGATGCAGACGGCGCCGGCTTCCACGTCCGCCGTGTCCTGTTCAACCTCGACGACGGATGGGTGCCACCGCCGCGGCGAATGGTCGTCTCGGGCACCTCGATCAAGTTGAGCGGCTACCACCAGCAGCGGCGCGGCACGATCACCTTGCTGGACGACTCGGGCCGCGGGCGGCTCGAGATCCTGATCGTTCCGGTCGGCGCCGAAACCGACCTTGCCGAGCGCATGCTGGGTCAGGCTGGCCGCGACGGCGACCCGGCGTCAAGCCAGAGCATCCTGGCTGGGGGCGGCAACGCGCCCTGACCGTTGGAATCGGATTGGACAGCAGACGGGAGTCTTAGCGTGCGACACCTGGACACGACCGCGGCGCCGAAGTACGGCGTCACACCGATGTACGGCGACTGCGAGACCGCCGGCTGTACGGCGACCGCGCGGACGACTTGTGCACTCTGCGGTGGCGAGCACTGCCTTGGCCACGCGGACCACGAGCAACACGAACGCGCACGGCGAACCGCCTGAGGTTCGAGCTCGGGACGAGCGCAGAGCGATAACGCTGTCGATCGGTGCCCCCGGTGGGATTCGAACCCACATGCCTTTCGGCAATGGTTTTTGAGACCATCATGTATACCGGTTCCATCACAGGGGCTGGCGCCTCGGCAATCCTAGCCAAGCTAGGCTGGACGCCTGCGCCCGACGCGGTGGTGCCGGGCCGAATTCTTCACGTTGAACCCCCAGGGAGACGCACCGTGGCTGCCGACGATGTCAGTCCGATGCCGGCGCGGGTGGGTGAGCCCGCCACCCGCGTCCTGATCGCCGAGGACGAGGCGCTGATCCGTCTCGACCTCGCCGAGATGTTGCGCGAAGAGGGCTTCGAAGTCGTCGGCGAGGCCGGCGACGGCGAGCAGGCCGTCGAACTCGCCAGCGAGCTGGAACCGGACCTGGTGATCTGTGACATCAAGATGCCGAAGATGGACGGCATCGCCGCGGCCGGGCAGATCATGGGCAAGCGCATCGCACCCGTCGTCATGCTGACCGCATTCAGCCAGCGCGATCTGGTCGAGCGGGCGCGTGATGCCGGCGCGATGGCCTACCTGGTCAAGCCGTTCGAGAAGCGTGACCTGCTGCCGGCGATCGAGATGGCGATGTCCAGGTTCGCCGAGATCAAGGCGCTGGAGGCCGAGGTCACCGGGCTGCGCGACCGCCTGGAGGCCCGCAAGCTCATCGAGCGGGCCAAGGGTGCGCTCATGACGGCGCACCAGCTCACCGAGCCGGAGGCGTTCCGCTGGATTCAGCGCGCCGCAATGGACAATCGGACCTCGATGCGCGCCGTCGCCGAACTCGTACTCTCCGGGGACGGCGAGTCCGACGGCGAATCGGACAAGGACCATAAAACCGCGGAGTAACTTCGCGTCCCGCGGTCGTGCCGCTCGGTTGAGATTTGGTCACGACCGTGTGGCAGCCCGCCCAATGCGTGCCAAGGGGCCTGTCCGTGAGCTAACGTGCGGCGGGTCACAGGACTGGATGGGGCTCGGCAAGGCGAGCTCCCCAAGGAGGCAAACGCAGTGCGAAATCGTTCATTGGCCGCTGGCGCGGCGCTCATCGCGGCTGCCGCGCTGGCGCTGTCCGGCTGCGCGAGCAAGGGCAACAGCGGTGGCAACAGCGGCGGCAACAGCAACCCGGCGCCGCCAGCGAACACCGGCACCAGTACGCAGGCCTCGGCGCCGCAGCTCAACCCGGTCCTGCCGGCCGGCAAGGGCGGCGCGAAGTGCAGCGGCGTTTCGATCGCCTACATCGGCGCGCTGACCGGCGCGAACGCCGCGCTCGGCATCGCGATCAGCAACGCGGCCGCGCTCGCGGTCGACCAGCACAACCAGAACAACCCCGACTGTCAGGTCACCTACAAGAAGTTCGACTCGCAGGGTGACCCGTCGATCGCTCCGGGCGTTTCGACCCAGGCGATCAACGAGAAGGACATCATCGGCGTCGTCGGCCTGCCGTTCTCCGGCGAGTCGAAGGCCGTCGGTGCGGCGTTCGCCGCGGCGGGTCTGGTGACGGTCTCGCCGTCGGCGACCAACCCCGACCTGTCCAAGAACGGCTGGAAGACCTTCCACCGCGTGCTGGGCAACGACAACGCGCAGGGTCCCGCGGCGGCCTCCTTCATGACGAAGACGCTGGGTGCCAAGAAGGTCTGCGTGATCGAGGACGACTCCGACTACGGCAAGGGCCTTGCCGCATCCGTCGAGAGCGCGCTCGGCAGCGCGGTCACCTGCACCGACGACGTGAAGACCGGTCAGAAGGACTTCTCCGCGACGGTCAACAAGGTCGTGCAGGCCGCGCCTGACGCGGTCTTCTACTCCGGCTACTACGCCGAGGGCGGTCCGTTCGACCAGCAGCTGCACAGCGCCGGCTACAAGGGCAAGTTCGTCGCCCCGGACGGCGTGAAGGACCCGCAGTTCATCAAGCTGGCCGGTGACGCCGCCGCTGAGGGCGCGTACTTCACCTGCCCGTGTGTTCCGGCTGACGCCAGCGCCACCTTCGCCGCGCAGTACAAGGCGAAGTACGGCACCGACCCGCAGACGTACTCGGCCGAGTCCTACGACGCCGCGACGATCCTGCTGAGCGGTATCGATGCCGGCAACACCACCCGGGCCAAGGAGCTCAACTGGGTGAACAACTACGACGCGGACGGCATCACCAAGCACATCAAGTTCGACGGCACCGGTGAGCTCGCTGGTCAGCCGGCCATCTGGTCCTACGTGGTCCAGAACGGCCAGATCGTGAAGTACCAGCAGATCGGTGGCTGACCTAGTCAGCGCGGTTTTCTGATGGGTCCGGTTCCCCGGGGATGACCTCCCTGGGGAACCGGCTCCGTCGCACCTATTCCGAAAGGACGCTCACCCTTCGTGTCCGCTCTGCCCATGATCCACGCGTCGAACACGATCCTCGCGAATGACTGGATCCACTTCGACACCACCAGCCTGCACAACCTGTTTTGGGTCGACACCTTCTCCGGACTCACCTACGGCGCCATCTACGCGCTGATCGCCCTCGGCTACACGCTTGTGTACGGCTTACTGAAGCTGATCAACTTCGCGCACTCCGAGGTTTTCATCTCCGGTGCGTTCGCCGCGTACTTCACGCTCAAGCTCTGCGGCTTCTCGCCGGGCCTGAGTTACTCCACCGGGACCCTCGGCATCATCGGTTTCCTGGTGCTGGCGACTGTTGTGGCCGCCGCCGTCTCCTCCGGAGTCGCGCTGGTGGTCGAGCGGGTTGCCTACAAGCCGTTGCGGTCGCGCAACGCACCGTCGCTGGTCTTCCTGATCACCGCGATCGGCGCGTCGCTGACGATCCAGCAGATCTTCTTCGTCTGGCGCGGTGCCAATGCCGAGCCCTCCATTCAGTTGGTGATCCCGCAGCCCGAGTTGCAGGTCTTCTCGGCCACGATCAATAACCTGCAGATCTCGATCGTCGTCGCGGCCATCGTGCTCATGTTCGTGATCGACCAGTTCATCCGGCGCACCCGTATCGGGCGTGGCATCCGCGCCGTTGCGCAGGACCCGACGACGGCCACCCTGATGGGCGTCAACCGCGAGCGGGTGATCGTGCAGACGTTCATGATCGGCGGCGTTGCGGCGGGACTCGCGGCGAGCTTCTACATCATGTACATCCCATCGGGCGTGGTCTACAACGGCGGCTTCATCCTCGGTATCAAGGCATTCGTCGCGGCCGTCCTCGGCGGCATCGGCAACCTGCGCGGCGCGCTGCTCGGTGGCCTGATTCTGGGCCTTGCCGAAACCTACGGACAGACCCTGTTCGGCGGTGGCTGGCGCGACGTCGTCGCCTACGTGCTGCTGATTTTGGTGCTCATGTTCCGGCCCACCGGTCTGCTCGGCGAGTCACTCGGGAAGGCACGCGCATGAGCGTGGATCTGGCGCAGAGCGCGAGCGGCGTCACCGAGGACCCTCCCGAGCACCGTCCTACGGTGCTCGTCGGGGCATGCGCGGTCGCGGCGTTGCTCGCCCTTTTCCTGGTTGCCGCCGCGATCACCCTGGCCTTCGACCTGTGGCCCGCGCACGTATTCCACGACGCTGCCAAGGCGCGCTCCGGCAACTACGGCGACCTGATCGTTGCCGTGATCATCAACCTCGGGTTGGCGGCCGCGCTGCTCACCGGAGCCTCGCAGGTCATGCACGATCAGCCGCGCGGCCGGCGCCTGCTCGTCCCGGCCGGCTGGATCAGCGTGTGCATGTGCGTGTTCTGGCTGCTGATGGCACAGAAGGAGTCGGTCGTCGTCTGGGCCGCCGTGTTCTTCGTGCTGAGCCTGGCTGTGCTGGCGCCCGTCTTCAGTGCCTCGGCCGAGCGGTGGTTCGGTGCGGAATGGACGGCTCCGGCACATCCGGTGACCCTCGTCCGCGAGCGGTGGAACAGCCTGAGTCGCCAGCAGCAGTGGAGTTGGTCGCTGATCGTCGTCGCGGTGATCGTGATCCTGCCGTACATCGGATCGGACTTCCCGCTGTTCGGACTGATCAACACCGAGCCGGGGACCGACTTCCCGATCTCGTTGTTCAACGCCGCGCGGTATGCGCTCATCGCGGTCGGCCTCAACGTGGTGGTCGGCCAGGCCGGACTGCTGGACCTCGGCTACGTGGGCTTCTTCGCCATCGGCGCCTACGTCGTCGCGCTGTTCACCAGCACCGACTCCGGCATGCAGGTCTTCCACGATCCCAGCAACCCGTGGGCCTGGTTGGCCTGTGTGCCGATCGCGATGGCGATCACGATGATCTCCGGTCTGATCCTCGGCGCGCCGACGCTGCGGTTGCGCGGTGACTACCTGGCCATCGTCACGCTGGGATTCGGCGAGATCGTGCGGTTGCTGGCCGACAACGTCAGTCCGCTCAAGGGCAACATCGGCTTTCAGAACATCGCCCGCCCGCCGGGGCATCACTCGGACGGCACGGCGATCTTCGCGCAGACCAACGGCAAACCGTGGTTCTGGCTGACGATCGCGCTGATCGTCATCGTGCTGATCCTCGTCGGCAACCTGGAGCGCAGCCGGGTCGGCCGCGCCTGGGTCGCGATCCGCGAGGACGAGGACGCCGCCGAGATCATGGGCGTGCCCACGTTCCGGTTCAAGCTGTGGGCGTTCGTGATCGGCGCCTCGATCGGCGGCCTGTCCGGCGCACTGTTCGCAGGACAGATCGGGTTCGTCAACAACCAGAAGTTCGACCCGGTCACGTCCATCCTGTTCTTGGCCGCCGTCGTGCTGGGCGGGTCCGGCAACAAGGTCGGCGTGATGATCGGCGGGTTCCTGATCTCCTACATCCCGGACCGCTTCACCAACATCGCCGAGTACAAGTTCCTGATCTTCGGCATCGCGCTCATCGCGCTCATGCTGTTCCGTCCCCAGGGTCTGCTCGGCGCACGGCAGCGCCTGCTGACCTACGGCCGGCAGGCCTACCAGGCACTCACCGGCGGGCCGGAGGCCGTGGACACTGGCGCAGGCGCAATGAGCAGCGCGTCCAGATCCGGCGCGATGGGAGGGGAGGTGCCGTGAGCGAGCCGCAGCACGAGCAGGAGCACGGCATCGAGGCCGTCGAGGAGTTGCGCGACATCAAGGCGCATGTCGGTGACGTGCTGATGTCGATGCAGAACGTCACTCTCAAGTTCGGCGGGCTCACCGCGCTCGATGACGTCACGTTCGACATCAGGCGCGGCGAGATCATGGGACTCATCGGTCCCAATGGCGCGGGCAAGACGACCTGCTTCAACGCGATGACGGGTGTCTACCGGCCGACGTCGGGCCAGATCGTGTTCGACGGCACGTCCCTGAAACGTCAGCGGCGGTACCAGATCACTCGGCTCGGCATTGCCCGCACGTTCCAGAACATCCGGCTCTTCGGTGAGATGACGGCGCTGGAGAACGTGGTCGTCGGCCTGGACGCACGGCACCGGACGAGCGTGCCCGGCGCGCTCGTCCGCACGCCGCGGCACTTCCACGAGGAGAAGTCGGCGATCGACCGCGCGATGGCGCTGCTGGACTTCGTCGGCATCGCCGACCGAGCGGCCGACAAGGCGCGGAACCTGCCCTACGGGTACCAGCGCCGCCTGGAGATCGCCCGGGCACTGGGCACCGAGCCGAAGCTGCTGTGCCTGGACGAACCGGCGGCCGGGTTCAACCCCGCGGAGAAGGACCAGCTCATGCAGCTGATCCGGGACATCCGCGACCAGGGCTACACCGTGCTGCTGGTCGAGCACGACATGCGCCTGGTGATGGGGGTGACCGACCGGATCGTCGTGCTGGAGTTCGGGCACAAGATCGCGGAGGGCCTGCCGGAAGAGATTCGTACGGATCCGGCCGTTGTCGCCGCTTACCTGGGAGTTCCCGACGATGGCGCTGCTTGAGCTCACCGAGGTCTCCGTCACCTACGGACGCATCCGCGCCCTGCACGGCATCACCATCACCGTCGAAGAGGGCGAGATCGTCACCCTGATCGGGGCCAACGGTGCCGGCAAGACGACGACCATGCGGGCCATCTCGGGAATCCGCCCGGTGGCCACCGGGAAGATCACGTTCGCCGGCGAGGACATCACCAAGCTACGCGGCGATCTGCGTGTGGTCCGCGGCATCTGCCAGGCTCCCGAGGGACGTGGCGTGTTCCCCGGCATGACGGTCGACGAGAACCTGGACATGGGGGCGTACGCCCGCAAGGACCGCAAGAACCTGCCAGCGGAACTGGAGCGTGTGTTCGAGCTGTTCCCCAGGCTGAAGGAGCGGCGCTCGCAGTTCGCGGGCACCATGTCCGGTGGTGAGCAGCAGATGCTCGCCATCGGCCGGGCGCTGATGTCCAAGCCGCGCGTGTTGCTGCTCGACGAACCGTCGATGGGTCTCGCGCCGCAGATCACGCAGCAGATCTTCAACATCCTGCGCGAGATCAACGGCCAGGGTGTGACGGTGCTGCTGGTCGAGCAGAACGCGTCCAAAGCGCTCGCGCTGGCGCACCGCGGCTACGTGCTCGAGACCGGCTCGGTGGTGCTCGAAGGCTCCGGCCAGGACCTGCTGAACGACGATCGTGTGCGCGCGGTGTACCTCGGTGGCGAGGTGGCGGCATCGTAGCCACGAACCCTGGTGGCAGCTAGTGCGCTTACAGCTAGCTGCCACCTGAGGTCCCCGGCCGCGACGCTGGTCGGGATCGGTTCTATGGTGTGTCAGGTCCGCGTGCGAGCCAGCCGGTGGCGTCGCGAATATGGGGAGCTGCGCAGTGTCTCGTGTCAACGTACGGGTACGCCCGGCCGAGCCCGCCGACGTGCCCGCCCTGGTCGAACTGACCCGCTCGGCAGATCTGTCCTCGGGCACCTTCAGCGGTCGCGCGTTGCTGGACGACCGCGCTGAACACCTGACCGAGCGGATCGCCGAAATCCTGCGCGAGAACGAGCGGATCCTGCTCGTGGCCGTCGACGACATGACGAGCGCGCTGGTCGGCCTGCTCGTCGCCCGGACCGACGACATCGGGGCCATCGATCTCACGCCCGTCCTGCACGTCACCCACCTGATCGTGCTGCCCAAGCAGCGCCGCCGCGGAATCGGTCGCACCCTGCTCGCCGCGGCCGTCCACCTGGCCGAGGAGCGCGGTGTCGACCGCGTGCTGGCGACGGCGGCAAGCGGGTCGCGCGAGGGCAACCGCTACCTGGCCCGGCTGGGCTTCGCGCCGCTGGTCGTGCACCGGATCGCGTCCACCAGCGTGTTGCGCCGTTCGCTCGGCATGTCCGAGGCACCCGAACGCATGGCGGTGCTGCGCCGGGCGCGGCTCATCCGCGCGCAGCGGGCCGGTCTGTCCGCGCGCGCGGCCCGCCGCGGCGCCTGAGCACCGGTCGTAGGTCGCTCCTAGACTCACCGTCGTGGTGAACCCGGAGCGTCCGACCCTGCTGCTGCTCGACGGCCACTCGTTGGCCTACCGCGCGTTCTACGCGCTGCGCGAGGTCGAGATGTCCACGACCACCGGTCAGCCCACGAACGCGGTCTTCGGCTTCACCTCGATGTTGATCAACCTGCTGCGTGACGAGAACCCGACACACATCGCCGTCGCGTTCGACGTCTCGCGCCAGACGTTCCGCCTCGAGCAGTTCCCCGAGTACAAGGCCGGCCGGGCGACGACCCCGGACGACTTCAAGGGCCAGGTCACGCTGATCCGCGAGGTGCTCGACGCGCTGCGCATCTGCTCGCTGGCCGTCGACAACTACGAGGCCGACGACGTCATCGCCACGCTGGCGACACAGGCCGCCGCGTCCGGGCTGCGGGTACTCATCTGCACCGGTGACCGCGACGCGTTGCAGCTGGTCACCGACGACGTCACCGTGCTGTACCCCAAGCGCGGCGTCAGCGACCTGACGCGGTTCACCCCGGAGGCGGTCGAGGAGAAGTACGGCCTCACTCCGGCCCAGTACCCGGACTTCGCCGCGCTGCGCGGCGACCCGAGCGACAACCTGCCGGGCATCCCGGGCGTGGGGGAGAAGACGGCCGCGAAATGGGTGCGCGAGTTCGGTTCGTTCGACGCGCTCGTCGCCGGGGTCGACACGGTGAAGGGCAAGGTGGGCGACGCGCTCCGCGAGCACCTGGCCGCGGTCATGCGCAACCGGCGGCTCACCGAGCTGGTGCGCACCGTCCCGCTCGAGGTCTCGGTCGACGAGCTGGCGCGCGAGCAGTGGGACCGCGACCGCGTGCACGCCCTGTTCGACGACCTGCAGTTCACCGTGCTGCGCGACCGGCTGTTCGCCACCGTGTCGGCGCCCGAGCCGGAGGCCGAGCAAGGGTTCGACGTCGCGCTCACCCGGCCGGGCGTGGACGAGCTGACGCAGTGGCTGGACGAACATGCCCGCGCCGGGCAGCGCACCGGTGTCGCGTTCCGCGGCCAGTGGGGGCGCGGGGTCGGCACGCTGACCGGCGTGGCGCTGGCGGCGGCGGACGGAGCGGCGGCGTTCGTCGAGCCGGCCGCGCTGAGCCCGGCGGACGACGCCGCCCTGGCCGCCTGGCTCGCCGACGAATCCGTTCCGAAGGCCGTGCACGACGTGAAGGGCCCGCTGCTGGCGCTGAAGCAGCACAACTGGCAGCTGGCCGGGGTCACCGCCGACACGCAGCTCGGCGGGTACCTGCTGCGTCCGGACCAGCGCTCTTACGACCTGGCCGACCTCGCGCTGCGGTACCTGCGGCGCGAGCTGCGTAACAACGTGGAGGAGTCCGGGCAGCTCACCCTGGACGGTGGGGTGGAGGAGTCGGACGAGGCTCTTGCCCAGGTCGAGACTCTGCGGGCGGTAGCCGTCAGGGACCTCGCCGACGCGTTCGACACCGAGCTGGAGCGCGACGGCGCCGTCGGCCTGCTGCGCGATCTGGAGCTGCCGCTGACGTACGTGCTGGGCGACATGGAGGCCACCGGCATCGCGGTCGACACCGACGCGCTGCTCGCCCTGCAGAGCGAGCTGGGCGCCGGCGTCAAGGCCGTCGAGCAGGAGGCGCATGCGGTGGCCGGCCGCGAATTCAACCTCGGCTCGCCCAAGCAGCTGCAGGAGATCCTGTTCGACCAGTTCGGGCTGCCGAAGACCAAGAAGATCAAGACGGGCTACACCACCGACGCCGATTCGCTGGCGGACCTCTATGTCAAGACCGAGCACCCGATCCTGGAACTGCTGCTGCGCCACCGCGAGGTGGCCCGGCTGAAGACCGTCGTCGACGGCCTGCTGCCGCTGGTCGACGACGCCGGCCGCATCCACACCACGTTCAACCAGACCGTCGCGGCGACCGGACGGCTATCGTCCACCGACCCGAACCTGCAGAACATCCCGGTGCGGACGGCCGAGGGCCGGCGCATCCGCGAGGCGTTCACCGTCGGCGCCGGCTACGAGGCGCTGATGACCGCTGACTACAGCCAGATCGAGATGCGGATCATGGCGCACCTGTCGGGCGACGCCGGGCTGATCGAGGCGTTCCAGTCCGGCGAGGACCTGCACACGTTCGTCGCCTCGCGGGCCTTCGACCTGCCGCCTGAGCACATCGACGCCGAGCTGCGCCGTCGGGTCAAGGCAATGTCCTACGGCCTGGCCTACGGGCTGTCCGCGTTCGGCCTGTCCAAGCAGCTCAAGATCAGCCCGGACGAGGCCCGCGGGCAGATGGACGCCTACTTCACCCGGTTCGGGGGAGTGCGCGACTACCTGCGCTCGGTCGTCGAGGAGGCGCGGCAGACCGGCTTCACCGCGACGATCCTGGGGCGCCGCCGCTACCTGGACAAGCTCAGCAGCGACAACCGCAACCTGCGCGAGATGGCCGAGCGTGCCGCCTTGAACGCTCCGATTCAGGGCAGCGCTGCGGACATCATCAAGCTGGCGATGCTCGGCGTGCACCGCGGCCTGGCCGAGGCCGGGCTCAAGTCACGGCTGCTACTGCAGGTGCACGACGAGCTGGTGCTGGAGATCGCCCCCGGCGAGCGTGAGCAGGTCGAGGCCCTGGTCCGCGACCAGATGGGCAACGCCTACCGATTGGACGTCCCGATGGACGTGTCGGTAGGCGTCGGCCGCACCTGGCACGAAGCCGCGCACTGACTTACCCGCGCGAGTGGTGGTCAGAAGTGTGAACCCGGGCGGCGGCGGTAGTAGAGGACGAAGGCCAGCATCAGCGAAGCCACGCCGACCGCTGCGCCGATCTCGCTCAGCAGCGGCACCCGGGTGCGCGTGCCGTGCCCGGCGTTCACCCCGGTCGGCAGCAGCGCGGGAACGCTCGATGCCGACTCGATCGGTGCCGCCGAACCGGACGCGGCGCCGACGCCGAGGGTGGCCATGGCGGACGCGGGTGGGCGCCGGGACGTCGAGATCGCCGATCCGATGCCCAGGCTGGGGCTCGCCGAGGGCGAGCTGGTTGCTGGCGCGGTAGCCGTGGCGGACGGATCGGCAGCCAGTGCCGGGCCGGCGCCAGCGG
Organism: Jatrophihabitantaceae bacterium; assembly: GCA_035765515.1. Taxonomy (GTDB): domain Bacteria; phylum Actinomycetota; class Actinomycetes; order Mycobacteriales; family Jatrophihabitantaceae; genus DASRSS01. The sequence continues at coordinate 29,367 of DASTXN010000082.1, forward strand.
CAAGCACGATCAGCGCGCCGCCGAGCACGCTCGCGAGCGCGCGGGCCGGACCGAACCGGCCCCGTTGTTGCCGATCGCGCATGGAGGTTCCCCCGAACTGCCCGCGCACGTTCCCCCGCGCGCAAGAAGCGTAAATGTGAGCTAAAGGTTAGCGCAGGCGGCCGGTATTGCAACCGCAGCAAGCCGCACGGCCCGGCTGCGGGATGAACCGCGCCGGGCCGTGCGAATCCGCAGACCTGCGTTCAGTCGCCGTGCACGCTCGCGCGGCGGCGGTAGAGCAGCAGCCCGGCGACCAGCAGCGCCAGGGCGGCAGCGCCGCCGGCCTCGCTGATCAACGGAACCGATGTCGAGACCGCCTTGCCGGTGTCGGCAGCGGTCGGCAAGGCACCGCCGGCAGCGGGCGGGGCCGCGGCATGCTCGGCGCCCACCCCGGCGCTCGGGCTATGCGTCCCCGGTGCGGCGGCCGCGGCCGACGACGAGGTGACCACCGGCGCGGGCGCCGCGGTGGTCTTCTTGTGCGTCGGGGCCGGGCTCGGCTTCGCCGCAGCGCCGAAGTGCAGCGCCGAAGACGTGCCCGTCTTGCCGGAGCTCGGGTTGATTCCCTCATGGGCCTGCACGATGCACTCGACCTTTGTGCAATCGGTCGAGCCGAACTTCGACCGCACGGTCAGCGTGACCGTGAACGCGCCATTCGCGTCGGCCTTGGGGAATTTGACGTCGTTGACGTTGCAGCCGTTCGCACCGGTGGCGGTGGCGGCGCATTGGACGACCACCATCTGCGGGTAGTTGGCGGTGAATCCGCTGCCCTTCACGGTCACGTTCTGGCCATTCGTCAACCCGCTGGACGGGGACACGGTGACCGTCGGACCCGCGGCCGAGGCCGGTCCGGCGAAGCCCAACAACGCGCCCAACGTGGCCACGGCAAACACGGTCGTCGCGGCCAATGTTCGGCGCGACCGGCTTCGCGGACGCACTGGATTCTGCTGCGGATCGGTCATTCGGGTAGCTCCCCTCGATGCGATTTGCGTTCCCCTGCTCGCAATAACGACCATTCGTCGAAAACGTTAGCCCTTGCGGCAGACGTAGATCGCAGTCCCCGGGAACAACGCGCCCCGTAACGGCGACCATTGGCCCCAGATCCCGGTGTGCCCGTCCGGCCACGTCGGCTCGACGAGGTCGAGCAGCCGAAAGCCCGCCGCGGCCAGTTCGCGGACGCGATCGCCCAGGGTCCGGTGGTGCTCGACGTACGTGGGCGCGCCGTCGTCGCCGTATTCGACGTACGGCGTGCGGTCGAAGTAGGGCGTGGTGACGGTCAGCCCGCCCGGGCCCGGATCGTCCGGGAAGCACCACCGGATCGGGTGCGTGGTCGCGAACACCCAGCGCCCGTCCGGGCGCAGCACCCGGGCCACCTCGCGCATCACCCGCGCCGAGTCGGCGACGAACGGCACGGCCCCGAACGCGGTGAACGCGATGTCGAACTGCGCGTCGCGAAACGGCAGGTACGTCGCGTCGGCCTGCACCAGCGGCACGGCGACGCCGGTGCGGTCCGCGGCCGCCCGGGCGTGCCGGAGCATCCCGGCGGACAGGTCGAACGCGACCGGCCGCGCGCCCTGGCCGGCCAGCCATCGCGAGCACATCGCGGCACCGCAGCCCACCTCGAGCACCCGCCTGCCGCGCACGTCACCGAGCAACCGCGCGTCCTGCTCGCGCAGCGCCTCCGGGCACCAGACGAAGTCGGCGTCACCGAGGAACGCGCCGTGCTCGGCGTGATAGTCGTCGGCGTCGCCGTCCCACCACCGGCGGTTCGCGCGGACGGTGCTCGCTCCGTCCGCGGCGCGCCGCCCGACACCTGCCGAATGCGGAGTCTCGGTCACTCTGCGATCCTCGCAGTTGGCATCGACGAACGAGAGGCAGGTCATGGCGATCCCGTTGCGCACCCGGGTTTTCTGGAAGCTCGTGTCCACGCTGGAGGGACCCTCGATGTTCCAGTTGCCGCGCGAGCAGGTGCGGGCGGCGAGCGAGCGCCGGCGCCGGCTGACCCGCCTACCCGGCGCATTTCTGCTCGCCGGCAAGACCCACCGCGGTGTCACCGTGCAGGACCGCACCGCCTTGCTCGCGGACGGATCCACGCTGCCGGTGCGCGTGTACCGCCCCCGGGACGCGTCCGGGCCGGTACCCGTGGTCGTGAACTTCCACGGCGGTGGGTTCGCGTCCGGCGACCCACAGCAGTCGCAGTGGTGGTGCAGTTCGGTGGCCGCCGGCGCCGGCGTGGTCGTGGTGTCCGTCGACTACCGGCTGGCGCCCGAGCACGTCTTCCCGGCGGCAGCCGAGGACTGCTACGCCGCGACCGCCTGGGTGGCCGAGCACGCGGACGAGCTCGGGGTGGACGCCTCGCGGCTGGCCGTGATGGGAGACAGCGCCGGTGGCAACCTCGCGGCCGTCGTCGCGCTGATGTCCCGCGATCGGTCGGGACCGGCGATCGCGCTGCAGGTGCTGCTCTACCCGGTGGTCGACCTCGCGGCGAGCTTCCCGTCCGAGGACGAGAACGAGTTCGCCCCGGTGCTGCGCAAGGCCGACCTCACCGGCGCGACCGGCCTGTACTGCCTGGCCGACCAGGCGTCCGACCCGTACGCGTCACCGCTGCGCGCGGCCTCGTACGCGGATCTGCCGCCGGCACTGATCCAGACCGCGCAGCACGACCCGCTCCGCGACCAGGGCCCGGCGTACGCCGCTGCGCTGCGGGCGGCCGGGGTCCCCGTCCGGCTGACGAACTACATCGACGCGGTGCACGGGTACATCTCCATCCCGGGCGTCGTCCCGGCCGCGCGGCAAGCGCTCGCGGAGACCGTCGACGTGGTCCGTGAGAGCCTGCTGGCGACGTCCGCCGCACCCGCGATTTAGCCGAATTCCGGGGGTCGGAGTAGGCTGAAGCCTGCGTGACAGGTCTGTGGCCTCGACATGGAGTAGGCCGCTCGTCGATTCCCTTCATCGGTTCGTCGATCAAGGCATGTTCGCACCGGCTCGACCAACTCTAGGAAACCCACTACTCAATGACGTCCACCACTCAAGCCCCGACCACTCCGCAGGTTGCGATCAACGACATCGGCTCGGCCGACGACTTCCTCGCAGCGATCGACTCGACGATCAAGTACTTCAATGACGGCGACATCGTCGAGGGCACGATCGTCAAGGTCGACCGGGACGAGGTCCTGCTCGACATCGGTTACAAGACCGAAGGTGTCATCCCGTCCCGCGAACTGTCCATCAAGCACGATGTCGACCCCAACGAGGTCGTGTCCATCGGTGACGAGATCGAAGCCCTGGTTCTCCAGAAGGAGGACAAGGAGGGTCGCCTCATCCTGTCCAAGAAGCGCGCTCAGTACGAGCGGGCCTGGGGCACGATCGAGGAGAAGAAGGAGAACGACGAGGTCGTCGAGGGAACGGTCATCGAGGTCGTCAAGGGCGGCCTGATCATCGACATCGG
>DASTXN010000083.1:0-37612 GCA_035765515.1 Jatrophihabitantaceae bacterium
CTGCCAGCTCTACCAGCGCAGCGCCGACCTGTTCCTCGGTGTGCCGTTCAACCTGGCCAGCTACGCGCTGCTCACGCACATGGTCGCGCAGCAGGTCGGCCTGGAGCCCGGCGAGTTCATCTGGACCGGCGGCGACTGCCACATCTACGACAACCACGTCGAGCAGGTGCACGAGCAGCTGTCCCGCGAGGCGTACCCGTTCCCGGCGCTGCGGCTGCGGCGCGCGCCGAGCCTGTTCGACTACACGTTCGAGGACTTCGAGGTGGACGGCTACCGGCACCACCCCACGATCAAAGCCCCGATCGCGGTCTAGAGCCGGGCGTGATCGGACTGGTCTGGGCCGAGGCGGCCAACGGCGTGATCGGCCGCGACGGCGCGCTGCCCTGGCACCTGCCCGAGGACCTGGCGCACTTCCGCGAGCTGACGCGCGGGCACACCGTGCTGATGGGCCGGCGCACCTGGGAGTCGCTGCCGCCGAGGTTCCGTCCGCTGCCCGGCCGGCGCAACCTCGTCCTCACCCGCGACCGTGGCTGGACGGCCGACGGCGCCGAGACCGTCCACGCGCTGGCCGACGCGCTCGCCGCACACCCCGAGATCTGGGTGATCGGCGGGGCCGAGGTGTACCGCGCCGCGCTGCCCCACGCCGACCGGCTGGTGATCACCCAGCTGCGCGAGTCGTTCGTCGGGGACGCGTACGCGCCCCGCCTGGGACCGGACTGGATCCCGGCCGACCCGAGCTCAGCTGAGAGTTGGGAGAAATCCGGCACCGGATTGCACTACCGTTTCCGCTCACTGAGCCGAAGCTAAGGCACACTGGAGTTTGTCACGCGCCAAGTACGGCTGAACTCCTGCTTGTGCGACGAGCTCGCGTTGGAGGATCGGCCATGGGCGAAACGCCCGTACTGCGGCGACGGCGTATGAAACGCCGTGCCCCCGCTGCTATCGCGCTGTTGGCCGCCGTGGCCACGGTCGCGCTCGGGCTGGCCGTCCCGGCGAGCACCCAGGCGGCGACCAGCTCCGGCCTGCCGCGATCATCGGGTCAGGGCGGCGTCTACTACGCCCGGATGCAGGCACTGTGCCACGCGGCGAAGCCCGGCCAGTCCAGCTGCATGGCGCTGCGGCGGGTGGACGTTCCCAAGGGCACCGCGGGCGCCGTCGCGTATCGCACCGTCGTCGGTGCGCACGGCCCGCGCAACGGGTACAGCCCCGCCGACCTGGCCAAGGTCTACCGGCTGATCACCGACGCCAACACCACCGCGACCGTTGCCGTCGTCGACGCCTACGACAGCCCGCGGATCCGGCACGAGCTGAACCAGTTCGACCGCCAGTACGGCCTGCCCACCGAGACCAAGGACAGCCTGCAGATCGTGAACCAGTCCGGCGGCACCACGCTGCCGAGGACGAACTGGGGCTGGGCCGTCGAGACCGCGCTCGACGTGCAGGCGGTGCGCGGGATGTGCAACAAGTGCAAGATCCTGCTCGTCGAGGCCAAGAACCCGGCCAACGGCAACCTGGCCAAGGCCGAGAACACGGCCGCGCGGCTCGGCGCGAACGTGATCACCAACTCCTACGGCGCCCCCGAGGCCGGCGCGTCCGCCACCATCCGCGCGGCCTACCGGCACCACGGCGTCGTGATCACGGCCGCGACCGGCGACGACGGCTGGTACGACTGGGACTTCGTGAACCAGGGCGGGTACTCCGACAACCAGCCCAACGCGCCGGCGTCGCTGCCTTCGGTTGTGGCCGTCGGCGGCACCACGCTCACCCTGAACGCGGACGGTTCGCGCGCCAGCGAGACGGTGTGGAACGGTGACGGGCCGCACGACTCCGTCGGCTGGACGAAGGCGGAGGAGAACGTGTTCCCCGGCGCGTCCGGCGGGGGCTGCAGCACCCGGTTCAGGGCGCCGGCCTGGCAGGCATCGGTGGCCGGTTACGCGAAAACCGGCTGCGGCACGCGGCGCCTGTCCGGCGACATCTCCGCGGTCGGCGACCCGGCGACCGGCTACTCGGTGTTCGCGCCGGCGCAGGACGATCCGAGCAGGGACGCCTGGCAGGTGATCGGCGGCACCTCGCTGTCGGCGCCGCTGATCGCCGGCATGTACGGCCTGGTCGGCGGGGGCAACGGCGTTCCGTACCCGGCCCAGTCGCTGTACCTGAACTACAAGTACCACCCGTACTGGGCGTACGACGTCCGCTCCGGCGGCAACGGCTTCTGCGGCAGCGACAGCACCACCGACTGCTCGGCGGGCGTGCGCACGCTGCTGCCCGCTGGCGACACCGGCAACCCGAACAACATCGTCTACTCCGACGACGAATCGCCGCTCGGCAAGCTGGACTGCAGCTACAGCTACCACCGCTTCCACCCGGACGAGAAGACGGTCGCGGACAACACCCAGTGCACCGCGACCAAGGGCTACGACGGCCCGAGCGGCGTGGGGACGCCGAACATGGTGCGGCTGTTGCGCTCGGCCTTCCCGAACGTCAAGATCCGCACGCCCAAGAACATCTACGTCGGGCATCGCGAGCACTACCGGGCCGTGCATTTCACCGACACCATCGCCAAGCTCACCGGCTACGTCTGGCACTGGGGCGACGGATCGACGCCGACCGTCCGCAAGCGGGTCACGCTCGTCACGCACCGCTTCACCGAGCCCGGCAAGCACCGGATCACGCTGACCGCGCACGACAGCCTGCACCGGCACGTGACCGTCTCGGTCGTCGTCGACGTCCGCTGACGTACCGTTGACGCGTGCCGCGCGCGTACCGATTCGCCCTTGCCCCCAAGTGGGTCATCGGTCACGTCCTGGTGCTCGTGGCCGCGGTGACGATGGTGCTGCTCGGGCGCTGGCAGCTGGACGTCTCGGACAGCAAGCACTTCTCGCTGCAGAACTTCGGCTACGCCCTGCAGTGGTGGGCGTTCACGGCGTTCGCGCTGTGGCTGTGGGGCCGGATCCTGCGCGACGCCGCCCGCGCGCGTGCCGCGTCCGCCGCCGGCGCACCGGCGCCCGGATCACAGCCGGCTGAGCCCGCACCGTCCGCCGCCGAGCCGGTGGCCTACCGTCGCTACGTCATGCCGCAGAGTTCGGACGCGGTCGCCCCCGCCGGCGACGCCGAACTCGCGGCCTACAACGACTACCTCGGCAGGCTGGCCGCCGGGAACGCGGCGCGAGAGGAGAACCGGTGAGCGAACCGGTGGGCACCGCGACCGAACCGGTCGCGGCGAAGTCGAAGCTGGACGGTGCCCTGCTGCGCTTCCGGATCATGGCGTTCGTCACCGGCGTCGTGCTCGTCTGCGGCACCGTCGCGCTGATCCTCAAGGACGCCGTCGGCCTGCACCACATGGAGCCGGGCACCGGACTGCTCTGGGTGCTGCACGGCTACCTGTACCTGATCTACGTGATCACCGTGCTGAACCTGGGGATCAAGGCCCGCTGGCACCTGGTGCGCATGGTGCTGGTCGCGCTGGCGGGAACGATCCCGACCATGTCCTTCGTGGCCGAGCACGTGATCACGCGCTACGTCCGCAGTCGCACCCAGCTGCCTTCCCCCACGATCTGACCGTTTTCAGGCCCGTTTTCTGGTCGCTGCGTGGGGAAAGCGGGCATCAAACCGCGCGGCGGCGGCCGTCCCCGAACGCCTCGACCAGGTCATCGCGCGCGCGGGCGACCCGCGACCGGATCGTCCCGACCGGGCAGCTACACACGTCCGCGGCCTCGGCGTAGGACATTCCGACCAGCTGGGTGAGCACGAACGCCTCGCGGCGCTGCGGATCCAGAGCGGCCAGCATCGCGTGCAGGGCAACCGACTCGGCCAGGTCCGGTGCGTTCCCGGGCGCTGCGACGTCGGTGGCCCGGGCGCGGACGGCCGCCCGCACCGCGTCCGCGCACACCCGCCGCGCGATCGACAGCAACCAGGTGCGCGCCGAGGACCGTCCGGCGAAGCGGTGCAGCGACGCGAACGCCCGCGCGTAGGTCTCCTGCGTCAGGTCGTCGGCCGCCCCGTGGGTGCCGAGGTGCGCGCACAGCCTCCAGACGTCGGACTGCGTCGCGCGGACGAACGCGGTGGCCGCCGCCGCGTCGCCGCGACGGGCTCGCAGCGCGTCGGCGGTGGCGGCATCGAGCTCGCCGTCATCGCCAGTGAGCGACTCGTCCATGCGACCCCTTCGTCACCGGTCGGCCGGGTGAGCTGAACCACGCCGGGAACCGTTGCTGCGGTTCTGCCGACTATTCGTGCGTGAGATGCGACCGGTTCCGTGCGGCAGCCTCGGCTCGTCTGGACGGCGAGCCGATCGGGATGTCCGCCGCGGCGCTCGATCATCACCTCGCGACCTGCACCGATTGTGCCCGATGGGTGGAGCGGGCCACGCAGCTGACCCGGCAGCTGCGCCTCGGCCAGCCGGCGGTGCCCGATCTGTCCGCGACGATCACGGCGGACATCGCGCTGCCCGCCGGACGCGTCCTGCGCCGCCGGCTGTGGCTGCGCGCGGCGCTCGCCCTGGTCGGGCTCGTGCAACTGGCGATCGCGATACCCGCGCTGCCCGGCGACAGCCTGGGCATGAGCATGTCGCTGCACGCGGCGCACGAGACGGCCGCCTGGAACCTGGCGATCGGCGTCGCCCTGCTGGCCTGCGTGCTCAGACCGCGCCGGGCCGCGGGGCTGCTACCGCTGCTCGGCACGTTCGTGATCACGCTCGCCGCACTGTGCGTGCGCGACCTGGCCGCCGGCGCGGTGCCGGTGAGCCGGGTGGCGACGCACCTGGCCGCGCTGGCCGGGCTCGTCCTGCTGGTGGCGCTCGACCGCGCCGAACGCGCCCTGCCACCGCGCCGCGTCGACGCGTCCGGCGACCGTGGTTCCGGCGAGGACGAGGGCCGTGGCGGCTCCCACCTGCGCGGGGTCGCGTGATCACCCCACAAAGTTCTCTCGCAAAGATCACTCGAGACCTTCGCGGGGACCCCGCATGAAGTCACCCAACCGCCGCCGGCTGGGAGTGCTGGCGCTGCTGTTCGCTGCGCTGTTCGGGCTCGGTCTCGCGCTGGCCGGAGCGGCGTCCGCGCACGCCAGCGTGGTCTCGTCCGACCCGGCGGACGGATCCCGGCTCAAGGCCGCGCCGCACCAGGTGACGATCACGTTCGACGAGTCCGTCACGCTGGGCAACCTCGGCTACCTGCACGTGACCGACGCGAAGGGCCACCGCGTCGACACCGGGACGGCCTCGCATCCCGGTGGCAACGGCACCAAGATCACCACGCAGCTGCGCAGCGGCCTGGGCGACGGCACCTACATCGAGAGCTACCGGGTCATCTCCGCCGACTCGCACCCGGTCGCGGGCGTCGTGCGCTTCGTCGTCGGCACCGGCGTGCTGAGCGTGGCCACGGCCAGCGGCAGCACGGTGAACCACGGCACCAGCGCGCTGTTCGCGGTCGCCCGCTGGGTGTCCTACGCCGGCTTCGCGCTGCTCGGCGGCACCTGGCTGCTGCTCACGGTGTGGCCGGGCGGCCGCGACGACCTGCGCGCGCGACGGCTGATCTGGACCGGCTGGGGCGCAACCGCGCTGGGTGCGCTCGGCGAGCTGGTGCTGCAGGGGCCGTATGCGGCCGGGCGCGGACCGTCCGCCGTCGGCCGGTGGTCGCTGCTGGACGACACCCTGCACACCGACTACGGGCAGTACCACTGCGCGCGGCTGCTGCTGCTCGGCGCGCTCGCGGTGCTGTTCGGCGCGATGCTGCAGCCCCGCCGCCGGGCCCGCTTCGAGGACGCGGCCTGGCCGCTACTGGTCGGCGTCGCGCTGACGTTCTCGGTGATCGGGCACGCCGACACGACGAAACCGAACTGGCTGTCGATCACGCTGGACGTGCTGCATCTGTGCGCGATGGCGGTTTGGGTGGGCGGCCTGGTGCTGCTCGTCGCCGCCGTGCTGCCGCGCCGCGAGCCGGCCGAACTGCGCGCGGTGCTGCCGGCGTTCTCGCGCGTCGCGTTCGTCGCGGTGATCGTGATCGCGGTGACCGGCACGTACGCGGCTTGGCGGGGGATCGGCGCGTGGCGGGCGATCTTGGGCACGAACTACGGGCTGCTGGTGTGCGCGAAGGTGCTGCTGTTCTGCGGCCTGATCGCGCTCGGGCAGCTGTCGCGCCGCGCGATCCAGCGCCGCGCCGGCCTGGTCGACGGCGGTTCCCTGGACGGGGTCGCGCACGAGCGCATGCGCCGCTCGGTGCTCGTCGAGGTGGCCCTGGCCGTCCTCGTGCTGGTGGCCACCGCGGTGCTCGTCGACCAGCCCCGCGGGACGGAGGCCCTGGCCGCCAGCGACCGCGAACCGGTGACCGCAGGCGCGCAGCTCGGCGGCGGGCACAGCGTCATGGTCACGGTCGACCCCGGCGTGCACGGGCCGGTCAGCGTGAGCGTCGAGCTCAGTCCGGGCACGCGGCCGAAGCGGGTCACCGCGACCGCCCTGCAGCCGGCCAAGCAGCTCGGCCCGATCCCGGTGCCGCTGCGCGCGAACGGCACTGACCTGTACGGCGCGAGCAACGTGAACCTGCCCGTCAAGGGCACCTGGGTGATCACGCTCGTCGTCACCACGTCCGCGTTCGACGCGGTCACCACCGACGTCAAGATCACACTGCACTGAAGGGAAAACGATGAGGCGCAAGCTGGCTCTGTTCCTGGCGGCCGCCGCGACGATCGCGGGTTCGTTCGCGCTCGCCGGCCCGGCGTCCGCGCACGTCACCGTGCACAGCACCGACGCGGCGGCCGGCGGCTACGGCGTGCTCACGTTCCGCGTCCCGACCGAGAGCGACACCGCGAGCACCACCAAGCTGCTCGTGCGCTTTCCGGCGGATACCCCGATCGCGTCCGTGCTCGTGCAGCCGCACCCGGGCTGGACGTTCACCACGACCACGGCGAAGCTGTCGAAGCCGGTCACGACCGACGACGGCGACACGTTGACGACGGCCGTCTCGCAGATCGTCTGGACGGCCGACAGTGCGGCGACCGCGATCAAGCCGGGGGAGTTCGACGTGTTCGCGATCAGCGCCGGCCCGCTGCCGAACGTGAAGACGCTGGCGTTCTCGGCGATCCAGACGTACAGCGACGGCAGTGTCGTGAAGTGGGACGAGACCGCGGCGCCGGGCAGCGACGTCGAGCCGCAGCACCCCAAGCCGTCGATCACGCTGGCGACCTCGGCCGCGTCGACCAAGGCCACTTCGAAGTCGGGCGGCGGCGGCGGCGACACCGACGCGCTCGTGCTGGCGATCATCGCGCTGGTCCTGGGCGCGGGCGCGCTCGGGCTGTCGGTGGTGAACCGGGCGAAGGCGGCGAGCCGGTGATGCGCCTGCCGATGCCGGCGCTGGTGGCCGGGTTGGCGGTGGCCGCGCTGGGCGCCGCCGGGCTCGTCCGGGCCGCCGTGCCGTCCGATGGCGGCGGGACGGCGGCCGCGCCGATCACGATCACCGGCGCGTTCGTGCGGGCACCCGCGCCGCCGACCAAGGAGGCCGCGGCGTACTTCACGGTGCACAACAACACCGGCTCCGCGGACCGGCTGGTCGCGGTGTCGACCGGTGCCGCACGCGAGTCGATGCTGCACCAGGACGTCGGCGGCCGGATGACGATGCTCATGTCCGGTGTGCGCGTGCCCGCGCACGGCGAGCTGGTGCTCACCGCCGGGCAGGACCACGTGATGCTCCAGCACCTCGTGGGAACCATGCGCGCCGGCCAGAGCGTCCGGCTGACGCTGATGTTCCAGCGTGCCGGGACGGTCGAGGTCACCGCCCCGGTGATCGCCCCGGGCGCGCCGGCGCCGACCACGCCGGGCGGAACCGCTCCTTCTGGAGCCGCGCCGTCCGATTGACGGTGAATGTCGCGGCCGTCGCCGATGGCGCACGGGCGCTGCCCAGTGCAGTGAGGCAGAATCGCTGATCGTGAACTGGAACGCCGCCCGCTCGTGGCTCGGGACCGTTGTCCGTCTGGCGCTAGGCGCCATCTGGATCTGGGCGGCGGTGCCGAAGCTGAGCTCACCTCGCACGTTCATCGAGGCCGTCCGCGCCTACGACGCGACGCCCGAGTGGCTCTCCGAGGCGATCGCCTACGGGCTGCCGGTGCTGGAGTTCTGCCTCGGTGTCGCGCTGATCATCGGCATCTCGGTGCGGATCGCGGCCGCGGCGTCCGGGGTGCTGTTCGTCGTGTTCCTGATCGGGATCATCCAGGCGGCCGCGCGCGGGCTGGAGCTGTCCTGCGGCTGCTTCGGCGGGGGTGGCGAGACGCTGTCCACGCAGTACACCCTGGACATCCTGCGGGACATCGGGCTGCTGGTGCTGGCTGTCTATCTGGTGCTGTGGTCGTTCACGCAGCTGTCGCTGGAGCAGTACCTGGCGCGGCACGACGCGGTCGAACCGCTCTCGCCGAAGAAGATGCGCACGCCCGAGGGGCGGCGCAAGTACAACTCGATGCTGGAGACCAAGCGCAAGGCGGCCCGCGACCGGGCGTTGTACGTGAACTCGTCCATCGCGATCGTGGTGCTGCTCGTGTCGTTCATCGGGATCGGCGTCCAGTCCAACCGCGCCAAGATCGCCGGCGACCTGAGCGCCACGAACGCCAGCGTGTCCAACGGCGTGGTCTACGGCAAGAAGGCCGCGGCCACGGTGGACGTGTACGAGGACTTCCAGTGCCCGCACTGCCGTGACTTCGAGCAGAGCGCGGCGGCGACGCTGGATGCGGACGTGAGGGCGAACCTGGCGCAGGTGCGCTTCCACCCGATGGCGTTCCTGGACTCGTCCGCGAACGACGACTACTCGACGCGCGCGGCAAACGCGGCCCTGTGCGCGTCCGACATCAGCGTCGATTTCTTCGTCAAGTACCACAACTACCTGTTCGGCAAGGACTCCTCGGGTAACGAGATCCAGCCGGGCGAGAGCGGTCCGGGACGCACGAACGCGCAGCTGGTCGCGTACGGCAAGACGCTGGGCGTGCCCAGCAAGCAGAAGACGACGTTCGCGGCGTGCGTGCAGGGCGAGCAGCACAAGGCGCTGGTGCAGGCGCTGACCGCGGAGGCCAGCAAGCGAGGCGTGTCCTCGACGCCGACCGTGTTCGTCAACGGCAAGAAGCTGGGTTCGGTCGACCTGTCCTCGCTGAAGTCCGCGATTGCTGCGGCGGACGCGAAGGGCCCGGCGCCGTCGCCGTCCCCGACGGGTTCGGCGACCGGGTCGTCGCCGGCGTCCGCTACTTCGTCGCCGTCTGCGTCCGCGTCTGTTTCCGCTTCGCCGACTGGTTCGGCCACGCCGTAGCTGCTGCTGACGTGACGAAGGGCCGGCTCCCTGCTGGGAGCCGGCCCTTCGACGTCTGGGTGTTACTTGTTGGCTGCGTCCTTGAGCGCGCTGCCGGCGGTGAACTTCACGGTGTTCGCGGCCGGGATCTGGATGGTCGCGCCCGTCGCCGGGTTGCGTCCCTCGCGGGCGGCGCGCTTGCCGACCGACATGGCGAAGAAGCCAGGCACGCTGACCTTGTCGCCCTTGGCGGCGGCGCTCTCGAGGGTGGACTGCAGGCCGCGCAGGACAGCGTCGACCGTCTTCTGCTCCAGGTCTGCGGCGTCTGCGACGGCTGCCACCAGTTCCTTGCGGTTCACGGGGATCTCCCTTGATCGTCGGTGTGTTGCTGGCTCCAGTATGGGTGAAGGCTCTGGAGGTCCCGTGTTTCGGGGGGTATCTCGGTCGGCGTGTCGCGATTGCGATGGTGGCCCGTGCAGCGGGTCCTTCGCCGCCGTGTAGCATTGCGTCTCGGTCCTGAAGCCGCCCCCGGGCGGCCGCGACGGGCTGGTTTGGGGCTGTGGCGCAGCTGGTAGCGCACCACACTGGCAGTGTGGGGGTCAGGGGTTCGAGTCCCCTCAGCTCCACCCGTGAACATCGCTGGAGGCCCAGGATTCCGGGGCCTCCAGCCGTTTCCCGTAGCTGGCCAGAACTTCTCTAAGATCATTTGTTGCTCATTCGTTGGCGATATGGTGCAGCACCAGTTGCAGCGAGCCGATACCGGCCGTCCCTACCCAGCACGGGTTCAGGGAGAAGTGAGTAGCTGCGCCCAGCCGAAATGTCCAAGTGGAGTCGGGGTGCGGACAGGGGAGGATGGGTGCTATGAGGGAGCCGCACCCGACTGATATCGCCGGCCTGGTCGACGTTGTCCGACGAGCCGGTTCGGTTCATTTCTTGCTCGATCGGGTGCCCGGGGACTTCGACAGTTGGCGACGGGTTGTGCGTCGCCAGGCGCGCGCAGAGCAGTTGCGCGTCAGCATTCGACGGGTCGCGGAGTTCGTGACCATCGAGAACCTCGACTACGAGGTCTCGGCTGACGACATGGACGCGCTTGCCGATGTGATCGGCGGAAGGATCGAGTGTCGCGACGTCGGGTTCGATGAAGCGCTGCATGCTCGGCGGCGGGCAAGGCTCCGACTTGTAACGGGATCCGAGCCGGCGAACGCTGATAACTCGCGGCCCGACGGTGTGCCGAAGTAGGCAGGTATCCGGACGGGCTGTCAGGCGGCGTCGCCGTCGGACAGATGGCCGTCTCGCAACAGAGAGATCAGCGGCCCGGACGGGATCTTGATTAGCCGGCCTAGATGCAAGATGGGCGTTGGCCACTCTCCACTGCGGATCAGTTCGTACGCGAGCGTGCGTCCGATGCCGAGCATCGTTGCGGCCTGCTCTACAGAAAGCGCGGTCGGCGCCAGGGGCGCGTGTGTCTCGTCTGTTGTCGCCGACACGGTCTCACCTCTCGACTCTCTCGGTTCTCGAGACGCCTGCTGTCGCCTCTCACACGCAAGCCCGCTCGACCGCGAAACGGGCCATCGAACCGGTATAGGGCTGATTGCTATGGAGACGGCAAGCCGCGGTCGCAGGTCTGGTTCGAGCCGGGGCACAACTTGCTATGGAGACTGCCATCGGCTACGTCGAACAGGGCGCGCCGGTGCTGTCCGGCACCGTGCGCGACAACCTGCTACTCGCCGCGCCCGACGCGAACCTCGACGCCGTGCAGGACGTGCTGCGCACCGCCCGGCTGGACACCCTGCTCGCCCGACTGCCCGAGGGCCTGGACACCCTCGTCGGCCACCGCGGCGTGCGGCTATCCGGCGGTGAACGGCAACGCGTCGCCATCGCCCGCGCACTGCTACGCCGACCCCGACTGCTGTTGCTCGACGAGGTCACCTCGCAGCTCGACGCAGTCAACGAAGCGGCACTGCGAGAGACCATCGCACAGGTCGCCCGCGTCACGACGGTGCTGGTGGTCGCGCACCGGCTATCCACCGTCGCCATGGCCGACCGGATCGTCGTCATGGACGCTGGACTGGCCCGCGCGGTCGGCACCCACGCCGAGCTGCTCACCACCGATCCCCTCTACGCCGAGGGAGCCTGACCCAGTTCCTCGCTACCGCCGACACCCGGTGAAGCCGGTGCTTGCACGACCTGCCTTCGCCAGCGCGAGGAGGCCGCGTCACCTGCCAGAAGAGGGCGTTCCGGACAGCCTGCCCTGACGTGGGTGGAGATGGCTTGGATGTCAAGCGCTCGGCTGGGCCAGCCAGGCTTCCCATATGCCGTCGAGATGTGCGCGGTCGCGACGCATCGGATGGCCCCGTCGTCTGTGCCGGAATGGTTCGCCTGCCAGATCGGGTTTCCGGGTAGTGCCGTAGTGAGGAGTTGACATCGTGCAGCAGGTGGACGTCGTCGTGGTCGGGCTTGGTGTGGGTGGCGAGGTCCTCGCCGGCCGTCTGGCCGAAGCTGGGCTGCGGGTCGTCGGGATCGAACGGGAACTGGTCGGCGGCGAATGCCCTTACTGGGCGTGCATTCCCAGCAAGATGATGATCCGCGCCGCCAACCTGCTAGCCGAGGCGAGCCGCATTCCCGGCATGGCCGGGACCGCAGACGTCTACGCCGATTACGCCCCGGTGGCCCGCCGCATCCGGGACGAGGCGACCGATGACTGGGACGACCAGGTGGCTGTCGACCGGTTCGTCGGCAAGGGTGGCTGGTTCGTGCGCGGCGAGGCCCGCCTGGTCGGACCCCGGCGGGTGCGGGTGGGCGATGAGGTCTACGAGGCGCGCCGGGGCGTCGTCATCGCGACCGGAACGGCTCCGGCGATCCCGCCCATCGAGGGGCTGGCGGGCACGCCGTACTGGACCAACCGGCAAGCCGTGTCCGCTACAGAGCCTCCCGAGTCGTTGCTGGTGCTCGGCGGAGGCGCTGTCGGCGTCGAGCTGGCGCAGGCGTTCGCGCGCTTCGGCAGCCGCGTGAGCCTGATCGAGGCCGCGCCGCGGCTGGTTCCGAGCGAGGAACCGGAGTCCAGCGAGGTGCTCGCGGACGTGCTGGGCCGCGACGGCATCACGGTGCGCACGGGCGCGGCGGTGGATTCTGTTCGCCACGGCCCGCGCGGGTTCACCGTGGCCGTCGGTGACGAGCAGCTGGCGGGGCGCCAGCTGCTGGTGGCCGCCGGGCGCAGCGCCGACCTGACGAACCTGGGTCTGGAAGCCGTCGGCCTGGATCCTTCCGCCCGGTGGCTGGAGGTGGACGATAGGCTGCGTGTTGCCGACGGGCTCTACGCGATCGGCGACGTCACCGGGCGGGGCGCGTTCACGCACGTCGCCATGTACCAGGCGATGGTCGCCGCGCGCACGATCCTGGGTGAGGACGGACCGCCGGCCAGCTACCACGCGCTGCCGCGCGTCACCTTCACCGACCCGGAGGTCGGGTCAGTGGGGTTGACCGAAGCACGGGCCCGCGAGGTCGGTGTGGATGTGCGCGTCGGTGTTGCGCAGGTGCCGGGCACCGCGCGCGGATGGATCCATAAGGCCGGCAACGACGGGTTCATCAAGCTGGTCGCCGACGCCTCCCGCGGCGTGCTCGTGGGCGCGAGCAGCGTCGGCCCGGTCGGTGGTGAGGTTCTCTCCGCCCTAGTGGTCGCGGTGCACGCGCAGGTGCCGACTGCTCTGCTGCGCGAAATGATCTACGCCTATCCGACGTTCCACCGCGGCATTGAAGACGCGCTGCGCTCACTCGGCGCCTGACTCGGACGGAGAGATCTTGTGATCAAACCAGGCACGCCGGCGCCGATCTTTGACCTGCCGCTGGTGGGCGGAGGTCGATGGTGTCTCGCCGACCAGGCGCCCGAGGCGTTCACGCTCATCGTGTTCTACCGGGGCCTGCACTGTCCGGTCTGTCGCGGCTACCTCCAGCAACTGGACCGTATGCTGGACGACTTCGCCGAAGCCGGCGTCACCGCCGTCGTAGCTGTCAGCACCGACGAGCAGCAACGCGCCGAAGAAACCGCCGAGTCATGGCAGCTGTCGCGGCTCCAGATCGCCTACGGGCAGACCATCGAGGGTGCGCGGGAGTGGGGACTGTTCATCAGCAAAGGACGCACTGCGGCCGAACCCGAGCAATTCGCCGAACCGGGCCTGTTCCTGATCCGGCCGGACACCACCCTGTATGCCGGCGTCATCAATACGATGCCGTTCGCCCGGCCCCGCCTCGACGACGTCCTGGCCGCCGTCCGGTACGTGCGCGCACATGACTATCCCGCCCGTGGCGAGGCATAGCCGGCCCGTCGATGAGGGCCCGGTGGTGACCGCGGCCGCTCGTCCGTCGCGCCAGAGCGTGAGCCAACTCCGGCGGCTTGGACGCGCTGGTTACGGACTGCTGCTGGCGGCGGTCGTGACTGCGCTTGACCTTTCATCGAAACTTTGGGCGCGAACTCACCTTGTCCCGGTCGGACGTGACCATCCCGTGGTCAGCGTCGCGTTGGTGCGTAACCGTGGCGCTGGTTTGGGCATCGGCGCCGGCCATCCGGGAATGGTCGGCGCGGTCGAGGTGCTAGGGGTTCTGCTCGTTGCCTGGTGGCTCTGGTCGGCGTCGACTGCCGGCTGGCGAGCCTGTGCCGCCGCTGTGCTCGGCGGAGCCGCCGGAAACCTGGTCGATCGACTGCGCCACGGCGCGGTCACCGACTGGATACACATCGCGCCCTACCCGCCGTACTTCAACGTCGCCGACCTCGCCATTCGCGGCGGGCTCGTAGCGGCCGCCGTCGTCGCGCTATGCCGATACCGTAGCCGAGACGACACTGCCCGGACCCTCGGCCGAGTCCGATCTGATCAGCAAACGTAGGGGCGTGGTCAGCAGCTCACGTCTCGGGGTCACCGCACGGGCTCGACGGACCGGCCCCGAGAGACGAAAGGTGATAGCGATGACGGCAAGCACGGCCATCGAGGACGAGCAGCCGAGCGGTCCGTCGCAGTGCTGGTGCTGCGGGAGGGTCGACGACCCCGCCCGGCTTGTTCACCTCGGCAACCATCCCGAGGTCGTGGTCTGTATCCGCTGCGCACATTCGCTGAGCAAGTGGGCATGGGAACTCGAAGACCAGGCCAGCACCGGGTTTGCGGTGCGCGCCCGCGACAGCTTCCGGCGACTACGCAAGACGGTCGTCCGGCACGGCTGGCACAACAACAAGCTCCTCGGCCGCGGATTGCGCTGGATCGGCCGGTTCACGCCCTGACCGACGCGCTCCCAGCACGTGCGGTGGGTAGAGATAGCCGGCGCGACATCGCCAGTTGGCGAGCCGACTTCGATGAGGCCGGCTCCTCGACATCGTGCCGCGTTGCGTGTCGCCGTCGCTACGGGCTTGACCTCCCACTCGGATGGAAGCTGCATGGTTGATGGATGACCACAACGACTGAATGCGACGAGCCGGTCGAGGAGGATTGGCTGGCCAGTGAGCCGCGCACCGACGAGCAGGGGCGAGCGCGGCTGTCGATGAAACTGGGTCGGCTGCACTGCTCGTTTTGCGTGTCCACGATCGAAAAGGCGCTCTCTCGCCGGGATGGTGTCGAGGCGGTGTCGGTGTCACTGGCGCATGAGCAGGGGCTGGTTGTCTACCGGCCTGATGTGATTGCGGCGGCGCAGATCGTGGCCACACTGCGGGAACTCGGCTACTCGGTCCGCGATCCGCGCAAGAGTGCCGGGTACGAGGCGGCCGAGGCCGAGCTCGCCGAGGAACGCACGCGGTTCCAGGTGGGCCTGGGCTCCACCGTGGTGACCTTGGGATTGATGATCGCCAAGTGGACCGGGCACCCGCCGGTGGTGACGCTGTCCGGCCACGTGTTACACGTCGGCACGTGGCTGATCTTGGGGTTCGCCACAGCGATGATGTTCGTGGTCGCCCGGTCGATCCTGACCATGGCGTGGCAGAGCGTGCGGCGGGGCATCTTCAACCAGCATGTGCTGCTCGAAGCCGGCGCCTGGGGTGGGCTGGTTGGCGGCGTGCTTGGGCTGGTCATCGCCCCGCGGTCGTTCCCGGCCGGGGACTTCTTGTCCGTATCGGTGTTCATCACCACCTACCACCTGCTGTCCGGATACGCCTCATCGTTGGTGCGCAACCGGTCGACGCAGGCGGTGCGGCGGCTGCTGGAGTTGCAGCCAGACACTACGTTCGTGATCCGCGACGGGCAGGAAACCGAGGTGCCGGTGGCTGACGTGGCCCTCGGTGAACGGGTGCGCGTACGGCCCGGGGAGCGGATCCCGCTGGACGGCACGGTCGTCGGCGGGCATTCGACGGTGGACGAGTCGATGGTGACCGGCGAACCCGCGCCGATCACCAAGCACACCGGGGCCGAGGTGATCGGCGGCTCGGTGAACCAGACTGGCGCGCTCACGGTCGAGGTGAGCAAGGTGGGCGAGGATACGTT
This sequence comes from Jatrophihabitantaceae bacterium, assembly GCA_035765515.1. Classification (GTDB taxonomy): domain Bacteria; phylum Actinomycetota; class Actinomycetes; order Mycobacteriales; family Jatrophihabitantaceae; genus DASRSS01. Next base: position 15,707 of record DASTXN010000083.1, read on the forward strand.
CCTCGCGCAGGTCGCCCGCGCGGTTGAGGAGGCGCGGGCGCTCAAGCCCGGGATCATCGCACTGGTCGATCGGATCCTGAAGGTCTACGTGCCCGCCGTGCTGGCCGCGGCCGGGTTGGCGATGCTGGTGTGGACGCTGGGTGCGTGGGCATCCTCCGGTCACCTCGACTGGGCGCGGGCAGTGTTCGCCGCGCTCGCGGCGCTGGTGATGGGCTACCCCTGCGCGCTGGGGATGGCCACCCCGTTAGCGATGACGTTCGGCGGCGCAATCGCCGCCGAACGCGGCATTCTGATGCGCTCCGGGGAGCCGTTCCAGATCTTCGGGCAAGTCACGCGCGCCGTGCTGGACAAGACCGGCACGCTCACCGCCGGACGACCCACAGTGGTCGCCATGCTGCCGGCCGAGGGCGTGACCGAGGAGCAGCTGCTCGCCGCGGCCGCAGCCGCCGAAGCGCCCTCGGAACATCCCTTAGCCAGGGCGATCACCGAGGCCGCGGGTCGGGCCGGACTGGACTACCCGGATGCTGACGAGTTCGACGCGGTGCCCGCTCACGGGGTCGTGGCCACGGTGGGCAGCAGCTGTGTGCGAGTCGGCAAGCCCGACTGGGCACTGAGCGATGGCGCCGCTCCTAATGTTCTGGGCGAGCGGCGCGATCAGATGCAGGCCCAGGCGCAGACCGTGGTGGCGGTCTCGCGCGACGGCGCGCCCCTGGGGCTGCTCGGGATCGCCGACCAGGTCAAACCCGACGCCGCCAAGGCGGTGCAGCGGCTCAACGACGCGGGTATCGAAGCGGTCATGCTCTCCGGCGACAACCAGGCCACCGCGGGTGCAGTCGCCGCCCAGGTCGGCATCACCGATGCGCGCGGCGGACTGCTGCCGGAACAGAAGGTTGCCGCGATCCGCGAGTTGCAAGCCCACGGGCACCGAGTGGCGTTCGTCGGGGACGGGATCAACGACGCGCCGGCGCTGACTCAGGCCGATATCGGGATCGCGATCGGGGCCGGCACCGACATCGCCATCGAATCCAGTGACGTGGTGCTGGTCGGCGACCGGCTCACCGCGGTCGCCGACGCCCGCGACATCGCCACGCAGTCCTTTGCCAAGACCAAGCAGAACCTGGCCATCTCCTTTGCATTCAACGGAATCGGCGTACCGGCCGCGATCAGCGGCTATGTCGGCCCGGTGTGGGCGATGCTTGCGATGATCACGTCGGTGTCGCTGATCCTGGCCAACTCCTTCGGCACCCGCCTACGCGTCGGCTCGTTGCGTGACTTCGCTCGCTGGCTCGCCCGCCAGATGGCAGCATTCGGTCGGCTGTTGCACCCGGCCCGCATGACCCCGCTGCTGACCCGACCCGAGTCCGCCGCCTACACCGCCCTGGTCGTCCTCGCGGTCGGCGCCGGCATCGCCTGGACCATGCTGTCCGGGCGGCCGCCGCTTCGCTGAGCGGGACGTCCACGCACCTGCCGCACAGTCGCCCCACCTTCCCGACTTGACCTTCCAGCGCGGTGGAAGCTCTACGTCAGACAGAACCGTCAAGCAGATCACGGAGGCCTACCGATGACGACAACCACAATTGCTGTCGGGCAGATCCACTGCGGCGGCTGCGAGAACACCATCCGCACCGCCTTGTCCCGCCTCGACGGGGTACACACCGTCCAGCCGAGCCAGCGCACCAACCAGGTCCGCGTCTGCTACGACGGAGCCGTTGTCGGTGAGGCGGACCTGCGGACCACTCTGTCCGAGCTGGGATTCGAGCCAACCGACTGACCCGTCGGCCAACTGAGCCGCTACTAACGGAAAGAGGGGCCGCCATGCGGATTGGTGAACTGGCCGAGCAGGCCCGGGTGAACCCGAAGACCATCCGCTTCTACGAGACGATCGGGCTGCTACCCGAACCGACCCGCACCAGCGGCAATTACCGCGACTACACCGCAGACGACCTCGGCCGGCTGCGCTTCATCAAGACTGCCCAGCGCCTCGGGTTCTCGCTGGACGAGATCGGCGAGATCCTCCGCTTCGCCGAACGCAGCGAGCCACCCTGCGGCTACGTCCGCGAACGACTGCAGGCCGAGGTCGCCGCGATCGACGCGCGTATCCGCGACCTGCGCGTACTACGCGCCGAACTCCTCGACCTACAGGCCAAAGCAGCCCAGCTGCCCCCAGCCGCCGACGGGTACTGCCCGATCATCCACAGCAAGGAGAACACCGCCGACATCCGCAGTGGTGGATCCCGCCAGTAACCTCGGCGAGCCCAGCGCCCGTGTTGGCCGACGAATTGCCACTGAACCGCCCGGATAATGGGCCGCGAACCAGTCACCCATTGACGAGCGTGCGGGCACGTCAACGCATCGGCATCTGCTCGGGCGAGTCTGGACGGCCCTGCGAAGTGCAGCCCTCCGCCGTCGTGGTACCCGCCGCGCGGCGGCGTCGACGCATCGCCAAGCTGATTGCCGTGACCACTATCACCGCACCGACACCGATCAGCCACGGGTTGCGGAGCAGTCCGCCGAGGCCGGCCAGCGCTCCGCCGGCAAGAAGCGCCGGTCCGGCGCAACACAGCACCGCAACGACCACAACACCGAGGGTGGCCAGAAGTCCGGCCTGGGACGGGCCGCGCGGCTCACTCATGCCGACGTCTCCTCTGTGGTCGCGGGTGGGATGCGCACGCAGGCCGCGAGGGCTGCGGCGTTGTCCGCGGCCAGCGAGCGGGCGAGAAGCACCAGCTCGGCGACGCGGGGGTCGGTGACCTTGTAATGGGCGAACCGGCCCGCACGGCGGACCTGCACGTAGCCGCAGTCGGCCAGGCAGGACAGGTGGCTGGAGACCCGGCCCTGGGACAGCCCGGCGTACTCGACGCATTCGCCGACGGTGTGCTCGTCGGTGAGCAGGAACTCCAGCAGCCGCAGCCGGGTCGGGTCGGCCAGCGCGCGGAAGAACTTGGCCACCACCTCGACGCCACTCTCGGACTCGGGCAGGAACGCCAGGCTCGCATCGACCCGACTCGCCACCGGCGCCACTCCTCACCACATTTCGCGCTGACGGATCCAACCGTACTATCCTCATATTCGGTGAGACAAATATGTTGGCGGTATGGTCGACGCCGCCGATCAAGGAAAACTGGCGCATCCGGCGCCGCGGCTTGGAGGCTTTCGATGCGTTACGACTTGGCGATCATCGGATCGGGCGGGGCCGCGTTCGCGGCGGCGATCGCTGCCACCGGCACCGGCGCACGGGTGGTGATGGTCGAACGCGGCAAGGTGGGCGGCACCTGCGTGAACGTCGGCTGCGTGCCGTCGAAGGCGCTGCTGGCCGCCGCCAAGGCCCGCCACGTCGCGGCCGATCAGGCGTTTCCCGGGATCTCTACCAGCGCCGGCCCAGTGGATCCGCACGCGCTGATCGGCGGCAAGGACGCGCTCGTCGCCCAGTTGCAGGCCGACAAGTATCTCGACCTGGCCACCGACTACGGCTGGGAAATCGTCGCCGGCACCGCGGCCTTCGCCTACGGCCCCGTCCTAGACGTCGAACTCATCGAGGGCGGCACCCGGCGCATCGAGGCCGACCAATACCTGATCGCCACCGGCTCGGCCCCGTGGGTGCCGCCCGTTCCCGGGTTGGCGGAGTCGGGGTACCTAACCTCGACCACCGCCCTGGAGTTGGACCGGATCCCCGAATCGCTGCTGGTGCTCGGCGGCAACGCGGTCGGGCTGGAACTGGCGCAGCTGTTCACCCGCCTCGGCGCACGGGTCACGATCGTCGAGGCGCTGGATCGGCTGGCCCCGTTCGAGGAACCCGAGATCAGCGCCGGCATCGAAGTGGTACTGCGCGACGAAGGCATCACCGTACGCACCGCGACGACGCTCACCCGGGCCGGGCATGACGGCCTCGGCTACACCCTGACCTTCGCCGACGGCCCGCAACTGCGGGCCAGTGACCTGCTGGTGGCCACCGGCCGGCGCCCGGTCACCGCCGGACTGAACCTCGACGCGGTCGACATCACGGTGGGCGAGCGCGGCGAGATCGTGGTCGATGACCAGCTGCGCACCAGCAACCCACGGATCTGGGCGGCCGGGGATGTCACCGGCGCGCCGCAGTTCGTCTACGTCGCGGCCGCCCAGGGCGGCCAGGTCGCCGACAACGCGCTTACCGGGGCCGGTCGCACCCTGGACTACACCGCACTACCGCGCGTGACATTCACCAGCCCGGCCATCGCTTCGGTCGGCATGACCGATACCCAGGTGATCGCCGCCGGGCTACGCTGCGACTGCCGGACCCTGCCGCTGGAATACGTGCCCCGCGCGCTGGTCAACCGCGACACCCGCGGCCTGGTCAAGATCGTCGCCGAGGCTGGCACCGGACGGCTGCTCGGCGTGCACGCCCTCGCCGACGGGGCCGGCGAGCTGATCACCGCCGCGAGCTACGCGATCACCGCGGGAATGACCGTGCACCAACTCGCCGGTGCGTGGGCACCCTACCTGACCACGTCCGAAGCCCTCCGCCTCGCCGCACAGACCTACACACGCGACGTCAGCAAACTGTCCTGCTGCGCCGCCTGACCACCCCGGTCGAAGGGTCGCGGTGGCCACCAGGCACTACGGCGCCGGCACCGACTGGGCGCATCCTCACTTGGGCCGCGGCGAGGCGAGCCACCGGGGGCTACGCACGCGTTGCGGTTGCGCGGCCAACATCGCCGAACCGCACGGGCTCGGGCTGACATTCGACATGGTAAAGATATATCTGGAAAGCCGTACGGGTGTTTAGGTATGTTGGTAGTGTGTCAGCCGCAAAGTCGAATCACCGTCGGGCGCGTGGGCGCGATCTGCCAGCGTGCGATGCCGGTCCGGCCGGCCGGCTGAGGTTCGTTCTCGCCGAGTTGCGAGACATCGTCAGGGCCCATAAGCAGCGCGACGCCGAGGAGCGGTGTGGGGCTGAGCCAGGTCGGCGGAGGCCGCCACGGTGATCGTCCTTGACGCGGTCGGGCGTAGCCTGGCCGAGGCGTTCGCGATGTTCTGGGCGACCCTGTGGGCGCTGGTGTTGGGGTTCGGCCTGTCGGGCGCGGTGCAGGCGTTCGTCTCGAGGGCTCGGATGCAGGCCGCCCTCGGTGATCACCGGCCGGTTGCGGTAGCGAAGGCGTCCTTCTTCGGTGCGGTCAGCTCGTCGTGTTCGTACGCGGCGAGCGCGCTGGCGAAGTCGGTGTTCGCCCGCGGCGCGGACTTCACCGCTGCGATGGTGTTCATGCTTGCCAGCACGAACCTGGTCGTCGAGCTGGGCGTGGTGCTGTGGTTGCTGATCGGCTGGCAGTTCGCGTTGGCCGAGTTCGTCGGCGGCGCCATCATGATCTTGTTGCTGGTGGCGGTGCTGCCGCGGGTGGTGCCTGCCGCGTGGCTGGGTCGCGCGCGCGCCGGGTTGGAGTCGGCAGATGTCGTGGCCGGTGCGGACGAGGCGGGCGTGGGCGATGCCGCGGGTGGCGCTGGGTCGGCGGCCCGGGCCCGGACCCGGGCCGGGTGGGCCGATGCAGCCGGGTACACGATCAGCGATCTGACCATGTTGCGGCGCGAGATCGTCGCGGGGTTCTTGATCGCCGGCTTCCTGGCCGAGCTGGTCCCCTCGGGCGCGTGGAACAGCTTGTTCCTTACCGGCCACGGCGCCTGGTCGAGCATCGAGAACGTGCTGCTCGGCCCGTTCCTGGCGTTGATCAGCTTCGTGTGCAGTGTCGGTAACGTGCCGCTGGCCGCGGCCCTGTGGCACGGCGGCATCAGCTTCGGCGGTGTGGTGTCCTTCGTGTTCGCCGACCTGATCACCATCCCGCTGCTGCTGATCTACCGCCGGTACTACGGTGCGCGGATCACCCTGCGGCTGCTGGGCGTTTTCTGGGCGGTGATGAGCGCCGGCGGACTGGCCACCGAGTATCTGTTCAAGGCTGTGGACCTGGTCCCCTCGACGCACCCCGCGACCGTCGCGGCCACCGGCGTCGAGCTGAACTACACCACGATCTTGAACATCATCGCCCTGGCGGCGTTCGGCTACCTGTACTGGCTGTACCGCGATCGTGGCCAGCTTGACGCCGGCACCGGCTACGCCACGGACGTGGTGTGCGGCATGCAAGTCGAACGCGTCCACGCGCCGGCCACCGCGCGCCACGGCGGACGAACGTACTACTTCTGCTCAGACCGCTGCCACGCCCGCTTCCTGACCGACCCCGACCGCTACACCGCAGCGGCCGCCGAGCCGGGAAAGACACGATGACAACGCCCACAGGCCGGCTCGTCTCCAGCATCGACCCCGACCGCGTCACGCGGGCCCGAGCCCGGCTGATCAGCGCCGAGGACGCGGCCCGGCTCAGCGGACAGCTGTCGGTGATGGCCGACCCGACCCGGCTGCGGATTCTCTACGCGCTCGACACCGGTGAGGAACTGTGTGTCGGCGACCTCGCGCTGGTGCTGGATGTCAACCAAGACCAAGCCGGCTACGCGCTGCGGCTGCTGCGCGCCGCCGGCCTGGTCGTCACCCGCAAGCGTGGCCGCGTGGTCTACAACCGGCTCGCGGCCAACTTCCCCGCCCCACTGCGCGAACACTGCCTGCGTCGGCTCGTGGACCTATCTCGTTCCGACACCGACGGCGAGCCGCAGTAGCCGATAACCCGCAGACTCGCGCGACCGAGCCCGCTCGGTGTGAACAGCGCCGAGGCGCGCGCCTTCGTACATTCACGACCGCCGAAGGTAAGACCCTTCACGTCAAGGAGGACACAGTATCGCCGGCGACGCGCTCGCCTTCGAAGGCGTTCCAGGCTGCCGGTAGCTCGTCAACGAAGCACCATCATTCCCGACCCGGCCGAAACCGACCCGATCACCGCGCAGAGGTGGCCGGCTCGGTCGAGTTCACGCGCAGCGGTTGCCCGCGGCTGTGGGAACGGCCCCGAACAGCAGACCGCCCGAGGTCTGTGCGTCGGCGAGTAGTAGCAGCGTCGTCTCGTCGAACGAGCCGGGATCGAGGTGCTCGGCGACGAAGTCGAGGTTTCGGCGGGACCCCGAGGGCACGAGGCCAGCGGCCGCGATGTCGCGGGCGTGCGGGAGGAGGGATATCGCGTCGACATCGAGTTCCACATCGACGCCGGAGGAGGCCGCCATCTGGCCGAGGTGACCGAGCAGCCCGTACCCGGTCACGTCGGTCGCTCCGGTCGCACCTGCCGCGAGTGCCACCTCGGCGCCGCGCGCGTTCGAGCAGCACATCTTCTCGATCATGACCGCGAGCGCCCCTGGGTCGGCCTGGCCGGCCTTCGCGGCGGTGGCGAGCACGCCGGTGCCGAGCGGTTTGGTGAGTACGAGGCTGTCTCCGTCGCGCAGCCCGCTGTTCCGAAGTACTCGGTTCGGGTGCATCTCGCCGATGACGGCCAGGCCGAACTTCGGCTCGGGGTCATCGAGCGAATGCCCCCCGACGGTCACGGCGCCGGCCTCGGTGACCGCTTCCGCGGCGCCCTCGAGCACCACCTCGAGGAGCCACTCGTCCGGCAGCCCGGTGGAGTTCCAGCTGAGCAGGTTCAGGGCGAACAGCGGACGCCCGCCCATCGCGAAGGCACCGGACAGAGAGTTGACGGCCGCGATCTTTCCCAGGTGCGGGGATCGTCGACGATCGGGGTGATGAAGTCCGCGGTCGCGACGAGGGCTCGGTCCTCGTCCAGGCGCCACACAGCCGCGTCATCGCGTGTCTCGGGCCGACCAGAAGGTCGGGGTGGTGGGGTGAGGGGGTGAGGGGCGGCGGCGCAAGACTTGCGCCAGCTCGCGGGGAGCGAGCTTGCCTGCTCAACCGGCGCAGTGGCTGTACTCGGTCAGGCGCCGTGGTAGTTCGTCCATCATGACCTCCCCCGGTCTTGTCATCGGCCCTACGGTCACCGGCGGGTGTGGCCGGCGTCCGTGTAGGCGCCGAGCCTGGCACCGGCCGTCGTCGTCGTCCGGTGGTGGAACCCGCTGGGCTCACCAGGCTATGCCCGCCACCCGGCCGCAGACGCGTCCGCAGCGGTCGAAGCTGGTATTCGACGCTTGACCGCCCGCCGTCGATCAAGGCAGCGGTGGGCGCAGCCTGCACAACGTCGCTTCGTGGCGCGAGGGATCCGCTGATCCGCCGCTCGCTGCAGCAGAACCATCTCGCGGTCGGCACCGTCAGATGTGCTCTGTTCTGTCCACGGCGACTCGAGTTCGGAACGGACCCCGGTAGCTATGCCGCTGCATGTCCGGGGCGTGGCAAGGGAAGGGGCAGGCTTTCGAGTCAGCGTCGCAGCGGGCGAGTCGCCCACCACGCCGCCACCGCGACCCCGTCGGCGGCCCAGCTGCCGCCGGAGTACCCGCGGCCATCCAAGACCAGACTGGCGGCGATAGCGAACAGCGCCGGCAGCCACGACAACACAGACCACCAGGCCCGCGCCGTGCCCCGCTGTGGCGGCTGCTGCAGCCACGGGCCGTCGGGCAGGGCCGCGGCGAGCTGACGCCAACTCGGGTTGGTCAATGTCAGCTCGCCGACCCGCACGGTCGGGACCGTCTCGTTGCCCGCGTTGACCGAGGCGACGAACCGCCGCGCGCGCTCGTCGCGCCAAATGTTGTGCCACCGGGCTGGCACTCTGTGTCGGTTCAGTTGACGGCGCAGCGCCACGCAGTAGGGGCAGCCGGGCCGCCAGAACACCTCCACGGCCGGCTCGCCGCCGACCGGTACCCCCTGCCTGCCGGGGCTGCTTGCGCCGCCCGGTGTCGCCGCCGGCGGCGGCCGCTTGTCGGTCAAGGCTGCCTGCCGGCGCCGCCGCGAAGGTCGCTCATAGCGTCGTCGCCTCCGGCAGACTGGCCAGTCCGGCGATCACCGCGTCAAGCGTGTCGGCCACGACGTCCGCGACGCCGCCGGTCGCAGTGAATACCGGGGTCGGTACGGTCTCCAGCCGTGAACACCAGCCGGTAGTCAGCCCTGCCTGCCGCGCACCGTACACATCCCAGGAGTGCACCGCGACCAGCGCCACGCGCTCGACGGGCACCCCGGTGTCCTCGGCCGCGCGTCGATACACCGCCGGGTGCGGCTTCCACACCCGCACCTCGTCGATGGACACCACCGCCTCCACGGCATCGGCTAGACCGGCGCGGTCGAGGAACGCCCGCGTCGTGGCCGCAGCGCCGTTGGTCAACATCAGCACCCGCAGCCCCGCGTCGCGCGCAGCGCGGACCGCAGCGCCCGCGTCGGGCTGCGGGGTCAGCTCCTCGAATCCGGCGAGCACATCGGCCACCTGTTCATCGGTGAGCATCCCGCGGGTGTGCCCGGTCAGCGCGGACGCCGCCACTGCGGCGAACCCTGCATAACTCCCGGCGGCGCTGAAGGCCATCCCATCGCGTAACAGCCGGGTGAACCACGCGGCCATCCCGGCCCGGTCGACGCCGTACTGTGCCGCCCGGTCGATGACCGGATCGATGCTGGCGAGGGTCTCGACGACGTCGAACGCGACGACCCGCGGCCGTAACCGAGTGCTCATGGCTAGTCGGCGGCGGGTTCGCCCGGCAGCGCCGGCGCGGCCGGCACATCCAGTTCGGTGCGCGCGTAGTGGTTGAAGTAGTTCGTGAACAGGTTGGCAGCTAAGTGAGCAAACGCCTCGGCGAGTTCGGTGTCCGACCAGCCAGCGGCCGACGCTGCCCGCCACGTGTCATCGCCTACCTCTCCGACGTTGCCGGCGGCCTCGCGGACGACCGCGAGCAGCGCAGCGAGCCTGTCGTCGAACCCGACGACACCGCCGCGGATGGCGACCGTCTGGGCCTGATCGAAGCCTGCCTTCTGCGCGGACAAGGTGTGCGCGGCCTGGCAGTACTCACAGCCGTCGACGTTGGCCACTGCCAGCGCGATCGCCTCCCGGACACGGGCGTCGAAGCTGCCGTGCTCAGCGATCGCCGCACTGAGACCGGTGTAGGCGGCGAGCACGACTGGTGCGTGTGCCATCTCCGCGTGGATGTTAAGCAGCTTGCCGGTGCGTCCGGCCAGCTTGGCCAGCGCCGGGCCGGTGCTCGCGGGGGCGTCATCGATCGTATGGACTGGGATACGCGACACGATAGGTCCTCACAGGTTTGTACAACGGCTGATACACCCAGGTAACCCGCCAGTCCGGGCCCGGTCTTCCCGGGAACCCAATCGCGGACGGCTTTCCCGGGCTACGACCGCCGTTGTCACCCGCGCTCGTCGGCAATTAGCTGCCCGGCCCGCCCGTTCGCGGACGCGCGCGAGAGCTGCACCGAGAAGAACACCCACGTCGTCGGCTTCTACCTCGCTCTGGCCGCCACAATGCCGGGAAGGCTTGCGGCCCCCCGGCGGGTTCCCGAAGCGGCGGATCCAGCCGTTTCGAGCACCTCGGCGAGGAGGCGATGGGCGTGAGTGGGTATCGGGCGGTCTTCAACGACCAGGTGATCGCGGAAAGCAGCCAGGTGGTGCTGCTGGAGGGCAACGTCTACTTCCCGACTGGTTCGGTCCGGCAGGAGTTTCTGCAGCGCAGCCGGGCGAAGTCACTGTGCCCGTGGAAGGGGATCGCCAGCTACTACACGCTCACCGTGGACGGGCAGACCGGTCGCAACGCGGCCTGGACCTACCGGCATCCGTCACCGCTGGCGCGCCGGATCAAGAATCACGTCGCGTTCTGGGGTGGCGTGGTTGTAGAGGAACGCGAATGAGGCACGTGCTGGCTCGGCTGCGTGAGTGGGAGGTGGCGACCCGCCCGATTGATCCGCGCACGAGCGATGCGATGGCACGCCGGTGGACCGAGCTGCCCGATCACGTGCGTACGCCGGCGCAGACCCTGGGCCGGATCGCGGTGGGCTGCGAGGGCACGCATGGCGTGTTCCCGCGATGCAACCTGGCCTGTACGCCGTGCTACCACTCGCGGGAGGCGAACCGGGTCCGCGTCGACGGCGCGCATACGGTGGGGCAGGTGGGCGCGCAGATGGATCTGCTGCGCGAGCGGCGCGGGCCTCGGGCGCATGCCCAGCTGATCGGTGGGGAGGTGTCGCTGCTCGCGCCGGATGATCACGCCGAGGCGCTGCGGGTGATGCGCGAGCACGGCCGCGAACCGATGAGCATGAGCCACGGCGATTTCGACTACGACTACCTGCAAGCGCTCGCGGTCGACCCGGACGGGCGGCGGCGCTTTACCCGGGTCTCGTTCTCCGGGCACTTCGACATGCTGATGTTCGGCCGGCGCGGCATCGAGCGCCCGCCGGACGAGCGTTCCCTCAACCCGTACCGCAAGCGGTTCGTGGACATGTTCGCCCGGCTACGGGCCGAGCACGGGGTGCGTTCCTTCGTCGCGCACAGCATGACCGTCACCCCGCGCAATCTGGGCCAGATCGCGCAGGTGATCCGCGACTGCCACGGCTACGGCTTCGGCATGTTCGCCTTCCAACCGGCCGCGTTCGTCGGCGATCAGCGCCGCTGGCACGAGGACTATCGCGAGTTCACCGACGATGCGGTGTGGGCGCAGGTCGAGGCCGGCGTCGGGACGCGGTTGCCGTACCGAGCGTTGCAGACCGGCGACGTGCGATGTAACCGGGCGGCGTACGGCTACTACGTCGGGCCGGACTGGTTCCCTCTGCTCGACGACGAGGACGCAGACGATCTGCACGCCCGCGACGAGTACTTCCGCTACCTGGGCGGGTTCAATTTCGCGGGTCGGTCGGTGCCATTGCTCGCGGTGAAGCTCGCGCGCGTGCTGCTCGCCCGCCCGCACCTGGTGCGCGAGGCCGGGCGGTGGCTGGCCCGGCAGATCCGCCGGGTCGGACTGCGTCGCCTGCTGCGCTACCGGCACATCCGCCCGGTCGCGTTCACGATGCACTCGTTCATGGACGCCGCCGACGTGCGCCCGGCGTGGGCCGCGCTGCAACGCGGCGAAATGCTCGCCGAGCCCCGGCTGCGCGCCACCCAGGAACGGCTGCAGGCCTGCTTCTACGCGATGGCCCACCCGGAGACCGGCGAGTTGGTGCCCGCCTGCGTGCAGCACAGCGTGCTCGACCCGGCCGAGAACCTCGCGCTGGCTCGGCAGCTGCCGCTGACACCGGTGCGGCGGGCCAGCGCGGAGCGAGTGCGCTGATGCGGGTGGGGATCATCTCCGGGTCCGGAACCTACATCTGGCCGGGATTCGCCGACCCGCAGCCACGGACCTGCGAGACCGAGTACGGCAGCGTCGAGGTTGCCGTCGGGACGATCGACGGTGTGGAAGTGGTGCACCTGTCCCGGCACGGGGCGGGGCACGCGCGGCTGTCCAACCAGGTCACGCACCAGGCCAACCTTCAGGCCCTGCTGGAGTTGCACGCGGACGCCGTGGTGTCGCTGACCGTCTGCGGGGCGGTGGACCCGCACGTGCCGGTCGGCACGCTGGTCGTCTTCGACGACCTGTACTTCCCGTCCAACCGGCTACCCGACGGCAGCCTGTGCACCTGGCACACCGCACCCGGCGCGGCCGGCCGCGGACACTGGATCTTCGACCGGCCGTTCAGCGAGGGCGTCCGCGAGCAACTGATCGACGCCGCCCGGCGGCTGCACCTGCCGGTGCGCGACGGCGGCTGCTATGGGCACGTCGACGGGCCTCGGTTCAACAGCCGCGCCGAAGTCGCCGCCCTGGCCGCCGCCGGGGTCGTCGCGATCAGCCAGACGGCCGGTCCGGAGATCGTCCTGGCCGGCGAGGCACAGTTGCCGCTGGCGGTGCTGGGATTCGTCACCGACCACGCCAACGGCGTACCGGCCGTGCCGCAGCCGATCGCCGAGCTGCAACGCCTGCTGGCCGCCAGTACCGAGACATTCGCCCGGGTGCTGACGGCCGCGTTGCCGCGGCTCGACAAGCCCGAACCGCCGGGCATCGTGTACCGGTTCGGCGGACCCTCGTGAGCCAGCAACCATCCGTGCTGATCATGGCGCGAGCACCGCGGCCCGGCGCGGTCAAGACCCGGCTACAGCCACTGCTCGGCGCGCAGGGTTGCGCCCGGCTGCAGGCCGGCCTGATCGAACGCACGCTCCGGCTGGCCGAGCAGGTCGCACCGGAACGGTGCTGGCTCGCCCTGGACCAGCCCTACGACGCGCCCGCCACCGCGCGGGTGCTGCGGCAGCGCGGCGGTGACCTGGGGGCACGGATGCGCAACGCCGTCGCGCAGGTGTGCGGCGAACAGCCCGGACCGGTGCTGATGATCGGCACCGACGTGCCCACGCTGCACGCGCGGCACCTGCGAGCAGCTGCGGAGCTGCTCACCGGCGACGTGGACGTGGCCTTCGGCCCCGCACTGGACGGCGGCTACTACCTGATCGGTCTGCACCGGCCCTGCGCGGCGGTGTTCGCCATAAACCCGGCGCTGTGGGGCGGCCCCGAGGTGTTGGCCGCCAGCCTCGCCGCCGCCAACGCGGCCGGGCTGCGTACCGGGCTGCTGGAGCCGCTGCGCGACCTGGACACCCCCGAGGACGCGCGTGCCCTGCTCGCCGACGGCACGCTGCCGGAGGAATTGGCGCGGCTGCTGCGTCCTACGGCGGCGCCCTCATGACCAGCACGCTGTCGGTGTCGATCGTGGTGCCCACGCTGAACGAAGCCGACCGGATCACCGCCTGCCTGGCCCGGCTACGGCGCGGGTTCCCCGGCTGCGAACTCCTCGTCGTCGACGGTGGCAGCACCGACGCCACGGTGGAATCGGCCGAACCCATTGCCCCGGTACTGCGCAGCGCTCCCGGTCGGGCGGTGCAGATGAACACCGGTAGCGCGCACACCACCGGCGAGGTGCTGTGGTTCGTGCACGCCGACACGCTGATCGAGGAGGACGCGCTGGGCCAGTTGCGGACCGCGCTGGCCGATCCACGAGTAGTGGGTGGCGGGCTGTCACTGCGCTTCGACCGCCGCACGCCCGGGCTGGACCTGCTCGCACACGCCTCCAACATCCGCGCCCGGCGGTTGCATCAGATCTTCGGCGATCAGGCGCTGTTCGTGCGCCGTGGCGTGTTCGAGCAGGTGGGTGGCTTTCCGCCGTGGCCGCTGATGGAAGATCTCGAACTGTCCCGCCGGCTGCACCGACGCGGACGCTTGGTGCTGCTGCCCGCCACCAGCACCGCCTCGGCACGCAGGTTCGTCGAGCACGGCACCTGGCAGATGATCGCGTTCATGCAGTACCTCAAACTGGCTTACTTCGCCGGTGTCTCGCCCGAACGGCTCGCGCGCCGCTACGAAAGCGGCCCGCGACTGCCCCGCCCGCGCCGATCCCACCGGGAGTCCACCGATGCGCACGCCACCGTCTGACGCGGCCGTCGGCGCCCGCCTGGACCAGGCGCGGTGGCAGCGGCTGCACACGGTGATCCTGCTCGCGCTGGGCGCTGGGTGGCTGTTCGACTCCTTCGAGGTGCAGATGTTTTCCAGCGCCGTCGGGCCGCTGGGCGATCACTTCGGCGCCTCGACGTTCCAGCGCGACGCGGTGCTGGCGGTCTGGCTCGGCGGCATCCTGATCGGCGCAGCCTCCGGGGGGTGGCTCACCGACCGGTTCGGACGGCGCCGGCTGTTCGTGGCCACCCTGCTCTGGTACGCCGGGTTCACCGTGCTCACCGGCCTGGCCCCCGACCTCGGCAGCGTGTACGTGCTGCGGTTTCTGGCCGCGCTGGGGGTCGGGGCCGAGTACGCGATCGTCAATGCCGCGATCGCCGAGTTCATCCCCGCCCGCGTACGGGGCAAGGCCAACGCGCTGGTGATGAACTTCTGGCCCGCCGGGGCGATCGTCGCCGCGCTGCTGGCCTACCTGGCGCTGGACACGCTCGCGTTGTCGGCCGCGACATCGTGGCGGTACATGTTCGTGGTCGGCGGCCTGATCGCGCTGATCGTGCTGGTATTTCGCCGCCGCATCCCGGAATCGCCGCGCTGGCTGGTGACCCGCGGCCGGTACGCCGAGGCAGAGGCGATCGTGCGGGCACTGGAGTCACCCGAGGCGGCGGCCGCGGACCGTAGCGACCTGCTCGTCTCGCCACGGGTCCACCCCCGGTCGGCGTTCCGCGAGCTGATCCGGCACTATCCCGGCCGGCTGGCCCTCGGGGCGCTGCTGGATCTGGCCGAGGCGTTCGGCTACTACGGCCTGTTCGCGCTGCTGTCGGTCGTCGTGCTGCCACAGGCACACATCAGCCAGACCGACATCCCGCTGGTCTACATCGTCGGCAACGTCGGCGGACTCGCCGGAGGGCTGGTGATGGCCGGCCTGTTCGACCGGGTCGGGCACCGGCGCATGGTCGCCGCGACCTACCTGCTCTCCGCGCTCGGTGTCGCGCTGCTGGCGGCAGCCACCGGCACCGGCAGCGCCGCCTGGGTTATCGCCGCGTTCGTGGTCGTCAACGCGTTCGGGACCGCGGCGTGGACCTCGGCCTACCCGACGTTCACCGAACTGTTCCCGACCCACCTACGGGGCGCCGGCGTCGGCACCTCGGTCGCCGTGGGCCGGGCCGGCGCGATCGTCGGCACCCTGCTGCTGCCCAGCCTGGCCGTCCAACTCGGCGCCACCGCCTCCTACCTGCTGGTCGCGGTGTTCTGGCTGGCCGGCGCGGCCGGGATCGGGGTGTTCGCGCTGCGCGGCGGGGTGGAGGGCGCGCGCCGGCCACTGGAGCTGCTCGCCCCACGGCGGACGGCACTCCCGGTGGCGGAGGACGCGGCCTGATGGCACCGACACGGATCGGCGTGTGCGGCGGGCCGTACGCGAACCCCTACGCGCTACGCGCGTTCCTCGACGACGCCCGCGCCCGCGGCTGCACACAGCTGTTCTGCCTGGGCGACCTGGGCGGGTTCGGCGCCGAGATGGACCCGCTGTGGCCGCTGCTCACCGAGAACGACATCGAGTGCATCGCCGGCAACTACGAGGTCGCCCTCGCCCGCGGCGACGCCGACTGCGGCTGCGGCTACCGCGACGCCCGCGACAACCAGTACGCACAGCTGATCTACGACCACACCCGCACGCACACCGGCGCCGCGTTCACCGCCTGGATGGGCCACCTGCCCACCGAACGCCGTCTTGAGATCGACGGCGTGCGGCTGCACCTGGTGCACGGCTCACCGCTGGCGCTCAACGACTTCTGGTGGGAATCGCTGCCCGAAGCCGAACATCGAGTGCGGGTCGCGGCCAGCGGCGCCGACGTGGTGCTGTGCACCCACAGCGGGCTGCCCTGGCAACGACGCATCGAGCACACGCTCGTGGTCAACGTCGGGGTCCTCGGCAAACCTGCCAACGACGGAGCGCGCAACGTCTGGTACGCGATCCTCGACCTCGAGCACGGCATCGCCCATGCCGAACTCGTGCCACTGGACTACGACTGGCAAACCCAAGCGGCGTCCATGCGCGCCGCCGGGCTCCCGAGCGAGTTCACCGAAACGATCGAGACCGGCTGGTGGACCACCTGCCTGGAGGTGCTGCCCCCGGCCGAACGCTCGCGCGGTCGCTATCACCTGTACCGCAGCACCCTGCCGGAGACGTTCACCCCCGCCCAGGACGGCTGGAGCAGCAGCGAGCACGGCGCGACCGAGGAGGCGCAGCTACCGGTCATCCCGCTGTTCGCCAGCCCGTACTTCCCACCACGACTGTGGATCTACACCAACTTCCACTGCAACCTCGCCTGCGACTACTGCGCCGTCGCCTCCTCACCCAAAGCCGACCCGCGCACCATGCCGTTACCGCGCTTCCGGAACCTGGTCGACGAGGCCGTCACCGAGGACTTCACCGAGCTCTACCTCACCGGCGGCGAACCCGTCCTGCACCCCGACCTGCCCGCGATGCTCGACCACGCCCTCGCCCGGCTGCCCACCGTGGTCCTCACCAACGCCATGCTGCTGCGCGGCACCCGCCTCGATGCGATCCGCCACCTCGCCGGCCACCGGAACCTCGTCCTGCAAACCTCGCTCGACGGCGCCCGCGCCGCCACCCACGACCGACACCGCGGCCACGGCTCCTGGACCCGCACCCTCGACGGCATCCGCACCGCGCTCACCCTCGACCTGCCCATCCGCGTCGCACTCACCCAGACCCCGGAGAACACCCCCGAGATCGACGACGTCGCAACCCTGCTCGCCGACCTGGGCCTGCCACCCGAAGCGTTCGCGGTCCGCCCCATGCTGCGCCGCGGACTCTCCCACGACGGCATGAACATCGGCGCCGACACCACCATCGCGGAACTCACCGTCACCACCGACGGGCTGCACTGGCACCCCGCCGGCGCCGACCTCACCACCAGCCCAGACATGCACCTCGCCCCAGCCGGCACACCATTGCGCGTGGGCAAGCAACTGGTCACCGAACGGTTCTTCACCGCCCGCCTCGCCGACGGCAGCCTCCCCGCCCCGTGCCGCTGCGCCATCTGACCCCGACGACTCGCATGGCGCCGTGACCCGCTCGTCCCGGGAAGGCTTGGCCAGCCCCAAGCGGGTTCCCGTGCTGTCCGGCTCCGGTACGTTCGCGTGTCCGGCGCCGGGAACGGCCGACCCGACGCGCACCGGGCGCAGGGCCGAACGACGAGAACGGAGACGCTGATGCGCGCAGTGTGGAATGGGGCGGTGCTGGCCGAGTCCGACACCACAGTGCACGTCGAAGGCAACCACTACTTCCCGCCTGAGACAGTGCGGCACGACTATCTGCGCGAGTCCGGCACGCATACCACCTGCGGCTGGAAGGGGACGGCCAGCTACTACACCCTCGTCGTGGACGGGCGGGAAAACCCGGACGCCGCCTGGTACTACCCACACCCCACCGTCGCAGCCGAGCAGATCCGCGACCACGTGGCCTTCTGGCACGGAGTTCGGATCGAGGTCGACGGTGGCACGAGCTCCGCCGGGCTCCTGGGCGGACTGCGGGACAGGCTACGCGGGCGATGAACGACCCGACGGCCCCGGATACGGGAACGGGAACAGGAACAGGAACAGGAGTCGTCGATGTCTACTGGCGCCCGGGCTACCCGTACTGTTCGGCGCTACGCCGCGACCTGTCACGCCGCCGGCCGCCGGCCCGCTGGCACAACATCTGGCAAGACGAGGCCGCCCGCAGCTTCGTCGGCGCAGCGAACGTGGGCAACGAAACCGTCCCGACGGTGCGGGTTCGGGACACCACACTGACCAACCCGCGCGGCGCGCAAGTCACCGCGTTGGCCACCGGCGAAAACATCCGCCTAACGCGCGCCTGGCCGTGGCGGCTGCGGTGGGCGACGTCCTGGCTGCCCACGGTCGGACTCGTCGTCAGCAGCGAGCTAGTGGCGTCCGGCAGCCACAGCACATGGAGCTGGGCCCTGGACGCGGCAGCCATCGCCGCCTGGTGGCTCACCCGCCCTACGCGCCGCTGACGAGGCCGCCGCACCGCAACCCGAGCAACTTCCCCCCGCTTGGATGCCCGCATGACACCAGCATTGGACCGACCTGTGACCACCGCCGTCCTGCCGAGCGTGGCCGCGGCGCACCGGTCCGGCGCGCCCTCGATCGCGGTGCTGGGTGCCGGCCCGACCGGGCTCGAGGCGGGACTGGCTGCGGCCCAGCGGGGCTGGCCCGCAGTGGTATACGGGCAAGCGCCGTACGCAGCCTTTACGTGCGGCAGTGGGGTCACGTGTGGATGTTTACGCCATGGTCGCTGAACCGCTCGCCCCGCCAACAGGTCATCATCAAGGCTGTAGTTGGACGCAAGCGACGCTCTCCCCTAAGCGCGAAGAGCCGATAGCCGGCCGCGCTTCGCCCGGTCGTGTAGATCAGCCCGGCGTCGGCGTACTCGCGGACCGCCTTGACGCTCAAGCCTGTTCGGCGCGCCAGCGCGCCGGTGGTCATCTGTCCCATCGGCTCCAGCCCTACCACTGGTTGGTCGAGCTCAGCTCGCGAGATCCGCGATGAGTCGGTCCAGCGCCTCGCGCCACGTCATCGATGCGGTGATGTAGCTGCTCGCGCCGCCCGCGGTCACCCGCCAGGCCTCGACGCCGAGGCGGTAAGGATCGTTCTGTCCCGACGGGTGGATCTGGATGTCGAGCCGCGGATTCTTGCGGTCCACCGCTTCGCGGGCCAGGGCTGCGACGTCGCCGTCATGCAGACTCATGATTCAATCTCACCGCCATCCCGACCGGCGCGTGGCCGGTGGCTGCCGAGCAGCAGGCCGATATTGGCGACGGCGAACGGCACCAGGTAGGTGATGCCGACCTTCACCCACGTGCCGGTCGTGGCCGCTCCGGACAGCACGGTGTCCATATGGTTGATCGCGAACAACACCGTGCCCACGATCAACGCGGTCGCCGTGGTGCGGCACAGGTGCGACCACTGGCCGACGACCCGCAGCGCCTGCCGTGGCGTGGACCACGTCACCTCAACCGAGCCGGTCACGCAGCACCATCCACCGTCGGCGCACCGCGGCCAACGTCACGATCGCCCGGCCGGCGCCGGGGGCATGCAGCCGGGCGCGGACGTCGGCGATCGCCGCGTCCCAGGCGCCGGAGCCGTAGGTGGGGTAGGCGGGGATGGTCCCGGCGAGGTCGCGGGCCCGCAGCCCGCGCCGGACCGCGAGCACCAGTTCGGCCAGTGTCTCGCCGGCGCGCGGACCGACCACGGTGGCGCCCAGAACACGGCCCTTGCCGTCGAGCACCAGCCGGGTGAACCCGCCCGTACGGCCGTCGGTGACCGCCCGGTCCACGTCCTGGTGCGACACCGTACGCACCGTCAGGCCGTGCCGGTCCGCGTCAGCGAGGCTGAGCCCGACCGCGGCCGCCTCGGGCTGGGTGTAGATGCCGCGGGGCAGCGCGGTGAGCTCAACCCGGCGGCGCAGCCCTAGAACCGCGTTACTCGCCGCCAGGCTGGCGTGCACGCCAGCGGTATGCGTGAACTGCGGGTGGCCGGTGACGTCCCCCGCCGCCCAGATCCGCCGGTTCGTGCTGCGCAGCATCCGGTCAACCCTGACATAGCTGCGCTCGTCCACCTCGACTCCGGCAGCGTCCAGGCCCAGGTCGTAGCTGCGCGGCCGACGGCCGACCGCGATCAACAGCCGGTCGAAGCCGATCCGCTGCCCGCCGGCGAGGTGCACCTCTCCGGTGCCGTCCGCGCCACTCGTACGGTGGACAGCGGTGACGGTCGCGCCGGTGATCACCGCGACCCCGTCCCGGCCCAGCGACGCGGAGATCGCCGCGGCCACGTCGGGATCCTCCCGTGGCAGCAGCCGGGGCGCGGCCTCGATAACGCTGACCTGCGAGCCGAGCCGGGCGAACGCCTGCCCCAGCTCGCAGCCGATGCTGGCACCGCCGAGCACCACCAGCCGCGCCGGCAGGGCGGGCAGCTCCCACACGGAGTCGCTGGTCAGCGGATCCGCATCGGCCAGGCCCGTGACCGGCGGTAGCAGCGGCTCGGATCCGGTAGCGATCACCGCCTGGCGAAACCGCACCGGCCGACCGTCGATGTCCACCCGGTCCGGCTGGGTGAACCGCGCCGTACCGCGACTCACCCGTACCCCAGCAGCGGTGAGCGTCTCCGTGGAATCGTGCGGCTCGATCGCGGCGATCGCCGCCTTGACGTGCCCCATCACCGCCGCGAAGTCGACCCGCACCCCGTCGACCTGCACCCCGAACTCGGCGGCCCGGCGGGCATCGGCCGCGACCGCAGCGGCAGCCAGCAGCGCCTTGGACGGCACGCACCCCGTCCACAGGCACTCCCCGCCGGTCCGGTCCCGTTCGACCAGCAGCACGCTGGCGCCGAAACCGGCCGCGGTCTTGGCCGCGACGATCCCGGCGGTGCCGCCACCGATCACCAGCAGATCCCACGGAGTGGACCCGGCTGTCGGCAGCACGTCGGCACGGTCGTCGACTGGCGCTACCGGATCGGTCACTCCGGGCCCTGGGTGATCAACCGTTCGGCCTGTTCGTGCAGCCGCGCCACCCGAGCCGGATCGGGCGCGTGCTGGGCCGACCAGTCTCGTAGCGCCTGTCCCAGTGCGCGGTACTCCTCGACCCGGCGGGTGCAGCGCGCGCACTCGGCCAGGTGGGCCTGCAGGCGGTGTGCCTCGGCGGCGTCCAGCGGTGCGGCGGGGTCGCTGTCGAGGTAGCGCTGGACTCGCCGGGCCGCCCACCGGCAGGTCAGCATGGTGCGCAGGTTGCTCATCATAGGTTCGGTCCTTCACGAGGTGGGACGGTGCGCAGCTGACGGCGCAGCTTGTCACGGGCCCGGCTCAGCCGTGACATCACCGTGCCGACAGGAACGCCGAGCGCGGCGGCGGTCTCGGCGTAGGTCAACTGGTCGACGTCGATGAGCAGCAGCACGGTGCGATACCGCGCATCCAACCCGGCGATCGCGGCGTCCAGCCCGGCGCTGAATTCGCGCTCGACGTGCCGCTGCTCCGGGTCGGCACCGGCGGCGGCCCCGAACGCGGGGCGGTGACCCTCCAGGGTGCTGGCATCGGCGACCAGGTCGGGCCGTTGCCGGCGCCGCGAGTTTAGGTGGGTGTGCCGCAGGATGGTCAGCAGCCAAGCTCGCGGGTGCGCGCCGTCGAACCGATCCGCAGCGCGCCACGCCCGGACCAGGGTGTCCTGCACGACATCCTCGGCGTCGGCCCACGACCCCGTCAGCGTCTGCGCGACCCGCAGCAGCACCTCGATCTCCGGTTCCACGTATCGGTGAAACGCCTCCTCGCGATCAAGACGGGTTCCCGCGGTCGCGTTCACCCCTACGGAACCCGCCGTGTCCGCCGGTTGCTTCCCGCCCCAGCGACGAGTCATCACCGCGACCTCGGCGAACCGGGCGGCACGGTGCCCGCGGCCACCGTGATATGGCCCGCACGCAGCGTCCGCTGTTCGACGTTGCTGGTGTCGCGGACGACCCACCGCCCGGGCTCACGGTGCAGATCGACACCACCGGTAAAGCACGCCAGCCGGGCCAGCGGCGCCAGCACCGACCACCAGCC
>DASTXN010000084.1:0-56429 GCA_035765515.1 Jatrophihabitantaceae bacterium
AACTCCCGGACGATCTCGACGTCCTCGTGGGGCAGCAGATCTGCACGGCGGATCGCACCGCCATCTGGCACAGCCTCGCCGCCGATGAACATCGTTCCACCGCGCTGGTCTATGAGAACGATGATGACCTGTGGAGCATTCACCCGTCGAACCTCGCTGCGGCCATCTTCCGTGAGCCGGAGATCCAGGCGGCCGTCGAAGCCGCGGTCCGGGTTGCCGACGCGGTCACCGTGACTACCGAGTACCTCGCCGACCACGTCCGAACGATGAACTCGAACGTCCACGTGCTGCCGAACTGCATCGACGCGACGCTGCTGCAGCACGAACGGCCACGTAGCGATCGGGTCACGATCGGTTGGGCCGGCGGCTCCAGCCACAATCCTGACTTCGAGTTCGTCAGGAAGGAGCTGGGTTCGTTCCTGCGCCGCAACCTCGCAGTCGACGTCCACTTCATCGGCATGGACTACCGCAAGGCGGTCGGTCGGCCGGACGGACGGCACTCCGGCTGGAACGACAACCTGGTCGAGTACCTCACCAAGATCGACTTCGATATCGGCATTGCGCCGCTTGCCTATCACGCCTTCAACAAGGGCAAGAGCGACCTGAAGGCTCTTGAGTATGCTGCGCTCGGCATCCCGATCGTCGCCGCCGATTACGGCCCGTACACCGACAGCGTGCAGCATGGCGTCACCGGTTTCCTGGTACGCCGTCCGCACGAGTGGGCTCGATACCTGCGCGACCTCGTCAACGACGAGGCGATGCGGCTGGAGATGGGCGAGAACGCGCGCCGCTGGGCAGCCACCCGCACGATCCAGGGCAACGTCTGGCGTTGGGAAGCGGTTTACCGATCGGTGGTCGACTCACTCGCGTCGTCCGGTGGCGTCCGCACCGCGAACTCGGCTGTCAGCGTCGCGATCTGAATCCGGCGAGGTCGAGGCTCAGATCTGCAATCGAGTCCGCGATCAGGTCAGAGTCAAGTGGCCCGGCGTCCAGCGCCTGGATAAGCCGAGGTAGAGCGTTCGGGGATACGTCCTTCACGAGGGCAACCGCTCGGGGAATGTCAGATATTGACAGACGTTGCGCCGCGGCGGCCATTTCCGCAGATCCGCCCAACCCGGCCGCTATTGCGATCGAGGCGCTGAAGACTGCGTCCACAGGCGATAGCCGCTCACTCCTGGCCCGCTGAAGCAGTAGCGAATTGCCTCCCACGCGGACCTTCTGCCGCGTCGTCTCCCAGTAGATGACGCTTTCAATCGGCAGCAGATCGGCGAGTTCCGCGGCGTTGGCCACGATCTGACCGGTCGGTTCCAAGACTTCGCAATACGCACGAGCGAGCCGGTCCCAGACCTCCGGTGGTTCGAGCTGCCAACCCTGCTCGAGCAGCACGCGCAGGCCCGGCCGGTCCACCTCCGGCCACGCCGCCACGAGCTCGGTCAGCGGCAGCACCGTTCCCCGCCAGGTACGCCATAGGCCCATCATGTCCTCAGCCGACGCCGGGGTCCGCCTCGTCGCGGCGATCGCGATGAAATTTCGTGCCATTCGTTCCGCGTCCGCCGCCGCCGCGTTCCAGCTCGCGCTCAAGACCCGATCAATCCAGGGCTCGCCGTCCCACGTGTCGGCCGCGCCGCCACTGGGCTCGGATTCGAGAATTCCTGCCATGGAGCAGATCCGGGTGGGCGCGATCGCGGCCACGAGCCGCGCCCAGCGGCGTACCTCGTCCGAGGGCGACAGGCTCCACCATGTCTCCAGCGCCTGAACGGCCTCGTCGGGCCGCCGGATGGCCAAGGCGGTCGCCATCGCGACCCGGGCGACGATGGCACGGATCCGGTCGTCATTGCGAGCGCTGAGCACCAGGTCCAACACCCGCGCCAATGCGGCGTCGTGCTCGCCGGCCCAGGCGAGGCAGATGGCCTCAAGGAGTCGTTCCGGCATCGCCGGCGAGGCGGTGCCGCGGGCCCTTTCCCGACGGTGGACGACCTCGCGCAACCAGTCCGTCGCCTGGCTGTTCGGCGGCGCAGCCAGTCCAGCCAGGCACGCGGAAGGTTCGGCGTCTGCGAGCTGCGGGGCGAGGACAAGATCCGCCCAGGTCGGCAGATGATCCGCCCGCCAGAACCGGTTTCCGGCTGGCGCGAAGACGTTCGGCACCAGGCCCGCGGAATTTGCACGGACTACTAATTCCGGCATTCCGGCGCGAATGACGCCCGCAGCTTGTGCGGTCATCAACTCGCCGGCGCAGAGCAGCACCATGCCGGGCGATCGGCTTCCGTCGCTCGTGCGGGACACGATCTGGAGCAGATCAAGGTCCGGCTGGGCGACGGGCGTGACAGAGATTGGGCTGAGTTCGTTCTCAAGAACGCTTCGGCGCGTCCGATCGAGTGATAGTGGGTCCGCCACATCCAGCACTGCAACCGCAATCTCTGGGAAAGGCACGGACCCCACTCTAGAACGCTGGACTGAATGCGAGGTGGAGCCGTGCTGGGGAGCGAGGACGTGAGTGTCGTCCTTG
Organism: Jatrophihabitantaceae bacterium; assembly: GCA_035765515.1. Classification (GTDB taxonomy): domain Bacteria; phylum Actinomycetota; class Actinomycetes; order Mycobacteriales; family Jatrophihabitantaceae; genus DASRSS01. Next base: position 2,507 of record DASTXN010000084.1, read on the forward strand.
CCGGGCCTATCTCGAGACACACGCAGCCGGCCATTGCAGCTGTCCGGCGTTGGCTTCCGGAGGCGGAACTCATCGTCTCGAGTTGGCGGGGCACGGTGCCAGCCGACCTCGATGCCGACGAGGTAGTGGAGAGCGACGATCCCGGAAGCCCGAGCGGCCACAACACCAACCGGATGTTGCGCTCGGTGCGACGCGGGGTCGAACGTGCGACGCGCCCACACATCCTGCGCCTGCGGTCGGACGCCCTACTCCGCGGCACCGGCTTCATCGACTGGTGGGACTTCGAGCCACCGAGATCTTCGGCATTCGCGGCGTTTTCGCGACGCATCCTGACGATCAACGTCGCGGTACGTCCGTCGGACAGATCGCCAGGCCTGCTGTATCACCCGTCCGACTGCGTCCACTTCGGACTCACCGACGACATCCAGCGGCTCTGGGCGACGGACGAGATCGACGAGGTGGCCAATGCCGGCCACGCGCGCTGCCGTCACGGCCGCAACGTTGGGCTGCCGCGTCACACCAACGAGCAGGCGCTCTGGATCGGATGCTTGCGTTCGTTCGGCCATGCGATCGACTACTGCTCGGCGCTCGCGATGGGACAACGCGCCAAGACGGACTCCGAACTGGGCATCGTGAACAACTTCCTCGTTCTCGAGCCGTGGCAGTTCGGCATTCTTCTGCCCAAGCTCCAGCACGAGGTGGTCTCGCTCGGCGCCGTCGGGATCCGGATGTGGCTCTCGGACTGGCGACGAGTCCAGGAGCAGGCCGCCGAAGCGACCCCGTCATACCGGGTGAACGCGCCCGAACCGGCCGGAGTGGGTTCGGCATGAAACTACTGGCCCACCGCGGTTTCTGGACCGACGGCCCCGAGTGCAATTCCCTCGCCGCTCTCCTGGCCGCCGGCAAGCGCGGATACGGCGTCGAAACGGACATCCGCGATCAGGGCGGCGAAATAGTTGTCTCGCACGACATGCCTGCCGCTGCGGCGATGACCCTACGTGACCTGCTCGCCGCCGCAGGCCCTCTTGCCCACCCGCTGGCCCTCAACGTGAAGGCGGACGGGCTCGCGGCGGCGACCGCAGCGCTGCTGGCAGAGTACGAAGTGCTGAACGCCTTCGTGTTCGACATGTCGATACCGGACCACCTCGCATGGATCACGGCCGGCGTTGCCACGCTCACGCGCTGGTCCGACATCGAACCGTCTCCCGTACTGGACGAGGCATCTGCCGGCATCTGGCTCGACTCGATGCACCGTGACCTCTGGTGGGACCCGGCAGAGCTGGAAGCGGTCGTGCAGTCCGGTCGTCTCGTCGCGTTCGTATCTCCCGAACTGCACGGCCGCGAGCACCTCGCGGTCTGGAATCACATTCGCGAGCACGGCTGGGACCGCCGCGACACCGTGCTGCTGTGCACCGATTTTCCTGATTTGGCAGAGAGGTTCTTCGCATGACGATCCGTGCAGTCGTGTTCGACATGGACGGCGTGCTGGTCGATGCACGCGAATGGCACTACGAGGCCCTGAACCGCGCGCTGGCCCACGTCGGTTGCGCCATCTCACGATTCGACCACCTAGTCACCTATGACGGCCTGCCGACGCGGGACAAGCTGGAGATGCTGACACTCGAGCACGGTTTGCCCAGGTCACTGCACGGCTTCCTAAACGGCCTGAAGCAGCGATACACGATGGACATCGTGGCGACGCAGTGCCGGCCGACCTTCGCCCACGAATACGCGTTGAGCCGGTTACGCCACGACGGTCTGCGGCTGGCCGTCGCCAGCAACTCGGTCCGGCCGTCCGTCGAGGCGATCATGGACAAGACGGCCCTCGCCACGCACCTGGAGTTCACGCTCAGCAATGAGGATGTGACGCGGGCCAAGCCCGATCCGGAGATCTACCTTCAGGCCATTGAGCGATTGCGCCTGACCCCGCGCGAGGTGCTTGTCGTCGAGGACAACGACAAGGGCGTGCGGGCCGCGACGACGGCCGGCGCTCATGTTCTCACTGTCCGCGGCCCGGGTGATGTCACCTACGAGGCCATCTGCGCCGAGATGCGCTTCGCTTCGGGGCACGCCGCGTGAAGACCCTCCTTCTCTGCGCGGGCGGCGACAGCGCATTTGCCGATCCGACTTATCACTATCCGAAGAACCTGGTCGAGGTCGGCGGCCAGCCCCTGGTTCAACATGCCATCGACAACCTGGGTTCGCTCGCGCATGACGGCCGCCTGGTCGTGGTGCTGCGCAAGGACGAGGCGCGGGCCTTTCACACCCCGCGCGTCGTGCGTCTGATCCAACCCACGGCGCAGGTCGTCCTCGCAGGGACGACGAGCGGCGCGGCGAGTAGCGCGCTGCTCGCGGTCGAGGAGGTGGACTCGGACGAGCCGTTGCTCGTCTGCAACGGCGATCAGGTGCTCGACCTGGACCTGCCTGCGGTGGTCGCCCGATTCGAGGCGGACGGGCTGGACGCTGGCGTCGTCACGTTCGAGGCCGTCCATCCGCGATGGAGCTATGTCCGTACCGAAGCCGGCCTGGTGGTGGAGGCCAGTGAGAAGCGGCCCATCAGCACCTGCGCGACCGCGGGCTTCTATTGGTTCCGCCGTGCGGGTGACTTCTTCGCCGCGACGATGGCGATGATCTGCAAGGGGGGCGCGGTTGAAGGGGCGTACTACGTGTGCCCCGCTCTCAACGAACTGGTGCTCGACGGAAAGCGGATCGGCATCCACCCGATCGAGCGCGAGCGCTACTTCTCGCTTCACAACCCCGCCGGCGTCGCCGTCTACGAGAGGTTCCTGTCCCACCAACGGCCCGGCCGGCTCGCGTCCGTGCGCGAGTTCAGTCGCTGACTGTCGTTCGTCGAGCCCGAATCGAGATGGCGATGACCCAGACGTACCGCTTGGACGACATGGTAGGCGGCTGGTTCGTCGGCGCGTTCGAGCCCGCCGCGCTGCATTGTGACGCGGCCGAGTTCGGCGTGAAGCGCTACCGGGCCGGCGATGTGGAAGCGGCGCACTACCACCGGGAGGGGACGGAAGTCACCCTCATCCTGGACGGCCGCGCGCGGATGTGCGGCCGAGAGGTGAGCTCGGGCGACATCCTGGTGCTGGAGCCGGGAACCGTGACCGGCTTTCGCGCGATCACGGACGTGACCACCGTTGTCGTCAAGACGCCGTCGGTCCCGGGTGACAAGTATCTCGTTTCGGATGAGGAGATCGGTCGATGAGCGAGATTCTGCAGATCGTCATACCGATGGCCGGACGCGGGACGCGCTTCACGTCGGCCGGATACGAGCAACCGAAGCCGTTGATCGACGTCGTCGGCAAGCCGATGATCGAACGGGTCATCGAGAATCTGACACCGCGCCGCCGCCACCGCTTCGTCTTCATCGTGCAGCGCGACCATCTGGACCGCCACGGCATCGGCGAACTCCTGGCCCGCGAGACGGAGTCATCGGTGATCGTGCCACTGGACGCGATCACCGCGGGAGCGGCCTGCACGGTCCTCGAAGCGCGAGCCGAGCTCGATCCCGACCAGCCGCTGATGATCGCCAACTGCGATCAATGGCTCGACATAGACATCGACGACTACCTCGCGGCATCGGATTTCCCAGGCACTGACGGATTGATCATGACGATGCCCGCCAGTGACCCGAAATGGAGCTACGTCGGCTTGGACAGCCAGGGCCTGGTGACCAGAGTCGTCGAGAAGCAGGTGATCTCCGACCATGCCACAGTCGGTGTCTACAACTTCGCAGCCACACGCCTGTTCCTCGATGCAGCCGACCAGATGATCGCTGCCGACAAACGCGTCAACGGCGAGTTCTACGTTGCTCCGGTGTACAACGAATTGATCGCCGGCGGGGCCGCGATCGGAGTCCGCGACATCGGGTCTGCAATGTGGGGACTGGGGACCCCGGCCGATCTCGAAGCGTTCCTCGCTGCTCGCCTCATCACGGCCTGATCGGGCCGAACGGATCCGAGCGCTTCACCAGAGGTCGGGGACCCCAGCCGTGCCCTGACCCAGCTGGTTCCAGATCCACGTCACCTCGGGCAGGTGCACGAACTTCGCACCGACCGCCAGCAGCTTAAGGAACAGCCCGTAGTCGTCCCAGACCGTGCCCGGCGCGCACTCGAACCCGCCCACCTTCTGTACCAGGTCGGTTCGCGCCAGAACGGTGTTCGGGATGTACGGCGCCCGCCGGAGTTCGTCGGCGTCGAACGGCATTCCGAATCGCAGTGCGGGTATTCCGGAGCGAGCCTTCGCCTCAGCGCGCGGCATCGGGTAGACGACGTCCGCGTCGTTCTCCACGGCACACGCGTGCAGCTTCGACAGATGCTCGGGAAGGAAGGCGTCGTCGTCGTCGAGGAAGGCGACCCACTCGGTGTTCACCTTCTCGATCGCACGGTTCTTCGTCGCAGCCGCGCCCGTCTTGCGGTGATCCCACTCCACGACGACGGCCGCCGGAGACAGGGTCTGCGCGATCACACTGTCCAGGGCCCTGCGCAGAAGCTTCACGCGCGGCGGGATGGTCGCGATGACGACCGTGATCGAGTCGTCCGCTCGAGGCGGCGCCGTCACGTCCGACCGCATCGGAGCGGGCTGGACGGGCGGAGTGGACGTCGGTGCATCGGCGGCGGGCCGGCGTATCGCGGCCACAGCGCGGCGCGGTTGCTTGATCTCGCTCGCCAGGCCTCGCTCGGAGAGCACATGCGCCAAGCACTGGCTTACCTGACCGCGGACTTCGACTTCCTGCTCCAAGACGATCGCTCGCGCCGGTTCGAACGCGGCATCTGCCGAATCGAAGTCCATGACGGACAGGGCGATGCGGTCGAGCACGCTGAGCATCGAGGCATCGGTCTCGTCGAACTGGAAGCCGTCCGGCAGCGCCAGGTCGACGCTGTTGCCCGCGGCGCCGCGACGTCCGGTGACGACGACACAGCCGGCGGCCAGTGCCTCGCGCGGGAGCCGGGTTCGCCCGGCATGTGCGCCGAAGTCCACATAGATCTTCGAGTAGGCCATCAGCTCGGCGACGTCGTCGCGGCTGAGCCCCGTGACCGGCACCCACTGCAGCACACCCTGCGAGGCTGCAATCAGCTGCGGAGTGAACGCGTCGGTGGCATCGGCGTTGTAGAGGACCGTGTTGAGCTTCTCGGCCGGCATCATGGCGCTCGCGCGGTCGACGAAGCTGCGGGCGACGTAGTCACCGACCAGCTTCGCCTCGACCCCGCGTTCGGCAAGGAAGCGGCGGGCGTACTCGGACTGGGCCAAGTGGATCGCGCCCGGAACCGCGAGCGCGCGCTCGACCTCGGCCTCGGCAGCGGGATCCAGCCGCAGCCACCAGACGAGCTTGTGTGCCGCGCCCAGATGCTCCAGAGCCGCGACGTCGGTGTGCGCCGCGAGCGCGAGCACGTCCGGGCCGTCGGCGACGTCCTGGTCGTTGCGCAGCCCATAGGGCCGGAAGGCGGACGGGACGGCGCCGAAGATCGGGTCGCCGCCGTAGGCGATCCGGGTGTCGTAGCCCAGCGTCGCGGCCGCGCGGCCGAACTGGTGCAGCGACTCGGCCGACCCGCTGGGCTCGTCGGAGGGGCAGACGATGTGAATACGCACGGCTTAACCCATCGGCCGGGCCGCGGCGCAGTTGAGATCGCGATCTCCCCGCCGGGTGACGGACCAGCCGCTTCGGCCAGGTAAAAACAATGTGAGCTGACGGCTAAAGGTCGTCCCGGGGCGGTCGATCCCACTCCCTGAGCACGGATAGCTCGACCATGCAGCCGACGGACCGGCGGTACCAAGCGTTTTCAGCGCCGGAGGTCTATCCGTGATCGATGACGTCGCATCCGTGACACTGCAGCAAGCGGTGTCCGGGCTGGGCCTTCGTCAGCAGGTGACCGCGAACAACATCGCGAACCTGGAGACGCCCGGCTTCACCGCGCAGAACGTCGACTTCGAGTCCAGCCTGGCCAGCGCCGTCGCCGCGGGCAACCCGGGCGCGACCGCGATCACCACCAGCGCCTCGACCGAGCCCGCCGGCCTCAACGGCAACAACGTGGACCTGAACGACGAGGTCGTCACCGCCACCAAGACCGGCCTGCAGGAGAAGCTGCTCACCGGCGCGTTGACCAGCGAGTACAGCCTCATCGCCACGGTGCTGAGGGGCTGACCGCAATGTTCAACTGCATCGACACCTCGGGTACCGGGCTGAACACCTACCAGACCTGGATCGACGCGATCGCGAACAACATCGCGAACGTCAACACCACCAGGCCGATGTCCGGCAACGCGTTCCAGGCCGAGTACGTGCAGGCCCAGGCCGCGCCGACCGGACCGAACGGGGTCGGCACCGGCGTCGAGGTCACCGGCATCCTCGGCTCCGACCCGAAGGGCATCCCGACGTACGACCCGACCGATCCGAACGCGGACGCGACCGGGTACGTGCGCCGTCCGGACATCGACATGAGCCAGCAGATGGGCGACCTGATCATGGCGCAGCGCGCCTTCCAGGCGAACGCCTCCGTGGTGGACCGGTCGACCGACGTCTACAACTCCGCCATCAACATCGGCAAGGGCATCTGAGCAAATGACTGCACCCATCGCGGCCATCGGGGCCATCGCCCCGATCAGCGCCACTACCTCCGTCGCGCCTGCGGCCGGCACGGCTGCCGCCGGCGGCGCCACCGGCGTGGACTTCGCGTCCGCCCTCGGTAAGGGCATGGACGCCGTCACCGGCGCGCAGGCCAACGCCGAGAACCTCGCCGTGCAGGCCGCCACCGGTCAGCTCACCGACCCGGCACAGCTGACCATCGCGACCACCCAGGCCCAGCTGATGACCCAGCTCGCCACCACGCTGCAGAGCAAGGCCGTGACCGCCTTCAACACGATCATGGGGATGCAGGCCTGATGAAGGAACAAGCCCTCGCGATCGCGAAGCGCCTCTGGGGCGACTTCCGGGCGTTCTCCCCCGGGCAGAAGGCCGTCACCATCGCGGCGGCGCTCGCGCTGCTCATCGGCGGCGTGCTGTTCTTCACCTGGAAGTCCAGCCCGCCGTACGCCCCGCTCTACACGAACCTGGCGGCCAGCGACGCCAGCGCGATCGTCGACAAGCTCAGCGCCGACAACGTCCCGTACAAGCTGGGCGCCGCCGGCACCGAGATCCTCGTCCCGCAGAGCGACGTCTACGCGACCCGCCTGAAGATGAGCTCGGCCGGACTGCCCAGCTCGGACCAGACCGGTTACTCGCTGCTGGACAAGGAAGGCGTCACCACCAGCCAGTTCCAGCAGCAGGTCGACTACCAGCGCGCGATCGAGGGCGAGCTCGCCAAGACCATCCAGTCGATGAACGGCATCACGGCTGCCTCCGTGCACCTCGCCCTGCCGCAGCAGGACGTGTTCAACGACGGCACCCAGAAGCCGACCGCCGCGGTCATGCTGACGACCGGCTCGGGCACGCAGCTGACCACGCAGCAGGTGCAGTCCATCGACTACCTCGTCAGCTCGAGCGTCCCGAACATGTCCGCCGACGACGTCACCATCACCGACTCGAACGGCCAGGTGCTCTCCGCCCCCGGCAGCGGCGTGACGGACGCGTCGGCGACCAGCACGCAGACGCAGGCCACCCAGGCGTACGACACCCAGCTGGCCGCGAAGCTGCAGGCGATCCTCGATAAGTCGGTCGGCCCCGGCAACTCGGTGGTGACCGTGAACGCGGTCCTGAACTTCGACAAGACGAGCACCACGACGAACAACTACGTCGTCAACCCCAAGGCACCGCCGCTGTCGGAATCGAAGACGGTCGAGACCTACACCGGAACCGGCGGCAGCAACGCCGGAACGCTCGGTGCCGGCACCGCGCTCGGCAACACGGCCGGATCCAGCCCGGGCAACTACAAGAAGGCCACGCTCACCAAGGACAACGCGGTCGGCACGCAGAAGCAGACGGTCGACAGCGCGCCGGGCGCAGTCAAGCAACTCGCTATCGCGGTGTTGGTGAACGGCACCAAGAAGACCGTCAACGTGCCGGCGATCCAGTCGCTGATCCAGAGCGGTGCCGGCCTGAACACCACGCGCGGCGACACGATGTCGGTGCAGGCGATGCCGTTCAACACCTCCGCGACGCAGCAGGCACAGCAGGCCGCGAACGCGGCCGCCAAGGCTGCCGCCGCCAAGGCCGCGCACGCTCACATGATCTCGCTGATCAAGCAGGGCGGCTTGGCCCTCCTGGTGCTGGCCATCGTGCTCGGCACCTGGCTGGCCGGCCGCAAGCGCAAGAGCTCCCGCGACCGCGAGCCGCTGGAGCCGATCGACACGTTCCTGGACGAGTCGATCCACCTGCCGGTTGCGCCGCAGCAGCCCGACCCGGTGGCCATGGCCAACGAGATCAACGAAGCAGCCGCCCGCCGCCGTGCGCTCGTCACGCTGGCCGACGAGCAGCCCGACGACGTCGCCCGGGTCCTGTCCGGCTGGCTGAGCAGAGAGGGCTGATTTCCCGATGACCGAAGCTGCCGTCCTTACCCTGCCCCTCGAAGACGAGGCGCTTGTCGCCGCCGCTGCGGCCGGTGCCGCTGGTGCCGCCGGACTCGCCGGCCTGGCACCCGGCGGGCCGACCGCGGTTCCCGCGCCGCCGGCTGTCGACCCGCTGCGCGGCATGACCGGCCGCCAGAAGGCCGCCGTCCTGGTGCTCCAGCTCGGCCGGGAGGAGTCCGCGAAGGTCCTCGGCCAGCTCAGCGAGACGGACCTGGAAGAGCTGTCCACCGAGATCGCCCGCATGGGCAGCATCTCGGCGGAGGTGTGCGCTGCCGTGCTCGGCGAGTTCGCCGGCATGCTCGCCAACAGCGGCACCAGCACCCGTGGTGGCATGGAGCTGGCCAAGGAACTGCTCTTCGCGACGCTCGGCAAGGAGCGCGGCGAGGAGATGCTCGACCGGCTCTCCAAGTCGTTCGTCGAGCTGCCGTTCGCGTTCATGACGAACCTGGACGCGCGGCAGATCGTGTCGTTCCTGTCCGACGAGCACCCGCAGACGATCGCGCTGGTGCTCGCACACCTGCCCGCGGGGCTCGCGTCCAACGTCCTCGCCGGACTCAACCGCGACCTGCAGGCGACCGTGGCGCACCGCATCGCGGTCATGGACCGCACGTCGCCCGACCTGATCCGTCAGGTCGAGTCCGCGCTGGAGCGGCGGCTGTCCTCGCTCGGCGTCGCCAGCGACCTGTCCACGGTCGGCGGCGTCCGTCCACTGGTGGAGATCATCAACCAGGCCGACCGCGGCACGGAGAAGATGCTGCTCGAGGGCCTAGACCAGCTCGATCCCGAGCTGGCCGAAGAGGTCCGCAGCCAGATGTTCATGTTCGAGGACCTCGTCAGCCTCGACGACCGCGCCATCCAGCTGGTGCTGCGCCAGGTGGCGACGAACGACCTCGCCACCGCGCTCAAGGGCGTTGCCGACAACGTGCGCACCCGCGTCATGCAGAACATGTCCGAGCGTGCCGCACTCAACCTGGCCGAGGAGATCGACGTGCTCGGCCCGGTGCGCGTGCACGTGGTTGAGGAGGCCCAGACCGGCATCGTGCGGATCATCCGCCAGCTGGAGGAGTCCGGCCAGATCATTCTCGGAAGGGGTGACGAGGATGCCTTCGTCGCTTGAGCCTATTGCTCCGGCTCCTTCGTCGCCGTCGCGAGCGCCTGGACCGACGGTCGGCGCTGTGCCGTCGAGCGTTTCGGTGATGGAATTGCCCGATCTGACCGCGGGTGGGACGCGCCGCGTTGTGCGGACCCAGCCGATCCAGCCGACTCCCTTCATCCAGGACGAGCTGGCCGCACCGGCCGTGGCGCCGGTGTTCGAGCTCGGCGCGACCGGCAGCGTTCCCGAGGAGCTGATCGCACCGGCTCGCGCCGCCGCACAGGCCGCCGGCTACGCCGCGGGCTGGGCACACGGTGCCCGGGCTGCACGGCTGGTCTCCGACGCCGAGGCGCACGTCGCCGCGACGAATCGCGAGCGCGCCGAGGAACGGCGCAGCGCCGACGTCCGCCGCGCAATCGCCGCGATCGACTCGGCCGCGACCGCGCTCGAGCAGCGCAGCGCGCCGTCGGCACACCAGATCGAAGACCTCATCGTCTCCTCTGCCCTGTCGATCGCCGAGGCGCTGATCGGCGTCTCGTTGCACGACGACACCGTCCGCGGCCACGCCGCCCTGAAGCGCGCGCTCGCACTGGCGCCGGTCGGCGAGGACGTCGTCGTGTCGCTCAACCCGGATGACCTCGCGGTCGTGGACGGCAATGCCCCCGACGACCTGAGCCGCAACATCACCCTCGTCGCGGACGCCTCGCTCGCCCCCGGCGATGCGACGGCGAGCTGCGGCGCGACCGTGATAGACGCGCGCCTGTCCACCGGCCTGGACCGGGTGCGCTCCGTGCTGGCCGCCGGCGGGGCCGGCCGGTGACCAGCGTGCTCGACCGCATCCGCCTGTCCGTCGACGAAGCCGTCGGCGCGGCCGCTCCGGTGGTCTCCGGTGAGGTGGCCGAGGTACGCGGTCTGTCTGTCGCGGTTCGCGGCGTCCCCGCGCGCGTCGGCGACATCGTGCTGATCAACGGCAACCGTCCGGCGGAGGTCGTCGCCCTGCAGGGTGAGCTCGCGACCTGCCTGCCGATGGGCCCGATGACCGGGATCGGCGCCGGCGACCGAGTACTTGCCACCGGACGCTCGATGAGCATCGCCGTGGGCGAGGAACTGCTCGGCCGCGTGCTCGACGGCCTGGGTCGCCCGCTCGACGGCTCGCGACTGCCCGCCGGCCTGGCGCGCGTCGGAGTCGACTCCACCCCGCCGGACGCGATGACTCGACGCCGCGTCGACACCCCGCTACCGCTCGGTGTGCGCGCGATCGACACGCTCACGCCGGTCGGCCGCGGCCAGCGCATGGGCATCTTCGCCGGCAGCGGCGTCGGCAAGTCCAGCCTGCTGTCGATGATCACCCGCGGCACCCAGGCGGACGTCACCGTGCTCGCCCTGATCGGCGAGCGTGGTCGCGAGGTGCGCGAGTTCCTCGAGGACGACCTCGGCCCGGAAGGCCTGAAGAACGCGGTCGTCGTCGTGGCGACCTCCGACCAGCCGCCGATGGTGCGACTGCGCGCGGCGTTCGTCGCGACCCGCATCGCCGAGTGGTTCCGCGAGACGGGCCGTGAGGTCCTGCTGATGATGGACAGCCTCACCCGCCTGGCGATGGCGCAGCGCGAGATCGGGTTGTCCGCCGGCGAGCCGCCCACCACGCGCGGCTACCCGCCGTCGGTGTTCGCGATGCTTCCGCAGCTGCTCGAGCGCGCCGGCGGTTCCGCCGTCGGCTCTATCACCGGGCTGTACACCGTGCTCGTGGAGGGCGACGACCACAACGAGCCGATCGCCGACTCCGCCCGCTCGATCCTGGACGGGCACATCAGCCTGGACCGCAAGCTCGCCAACGCCGGCCACTTCCCGTCCATCGACGTGCTGTCCTCGGTGTCGCGCGTCGCCGGCGCGGTGACCACTCCCGAGCAGCGCCAGCTGATGCGCGAGGCCCGCAAGCTGATCGATGCGCGCCGCGACGTGAAGGAACTCGTCGAGATCGGTGCGTACGTCGCCGGGACGAACCCGGACGCCGACCGCGCCCTCGCGCTGTGGCCGTCGATCGCCGGCTTCCTGCAGCAGGACCTGCACGACCTGTCGCCCGCGGACGAGTCGTGGACTCGTCTCGCCGGACTCTTCGGGAGTGAATCGTGAGTCCGAAGTGGCTGAACAGCCTGGTGCGTGCGCGCCAGTTGCAGGAGGACGCGGCCAAGCAACACCTGGCCACGGCCGAGCGCCTGGCCCGCCGCGCACACGACCGCGCCCGTGTCGTTGACGAGCGGCTCGACTCGCTGGTCGCCGTCGAGGCCGAGCAGTCCGTGCCCGCGTTCATCGCCGCCGCGGCCGCGCTGCAGGCGGTCGCTGCCTCGCACGCCGCCGCACGTCAGGCCGCGGCGCAGGCCGAGGGCGACGTCGCCCGCAACCGCGAACAGCTGGGGAACTCAGCACGCCGCCGCATGGGCGCCGAGGAGCTGCAGGAGCGCTACGTGTCCGTCGAGCGTGCCCGCGCAGCCGCCCTCGCCCAGCGCGACCTCGACGAGATCGCCGCGCGCGTGCACCGCACCCGGACGGAGGGCGTGCAGTGACCAGCCCGGCCGGCGCCACCGCCGGGATCGCCTCGATCAACGCCGACATCAGTGCCGTGCAGGCCCGCATCGCGTCGATCGCCGCGAGCGTCGGCGCCCCGGTCGGAACCGCGTCGTCCGCCTCGTCCAACTCGTCTGCGTCCGCGTCCCAGTTCGCGACCGCGCTCGCCGACGCCTCACCCACGTCCGGTGGTTCGGCCGTTGCCGGAACGTCGGGCGTCAACGGCTCCGCTGTCGTCGCCGACGCCGAGAAGTACCTGGGCGTGCCGTACGTGTGGGGCGGCGAGTCCAACTCCGGGCTGGACTGCTCGGGCCTGGTGCAGAAGACGTTCAAGGACCTCGGCATCGACGTCCCGCGCATCGCCTCCGACCAGCAGAAGGTCGGGCAGGCTGTGCCGTCGCTCAAGGACGCGCAACCCGGCGACCTGCTGTTCTTCGGCCAGCCCGCGTACCACGTCGCGATCTACATGGGGAACAACAAGCTCATCGAGTCGCCCGAGCCCGGCAAGACCGTGCACATCACCGACGTCTACCAGCAGCCGACGTCCATCCGGCGGATCGTGCCGTCGGCCTCGGCGCTCGCCGCGGCCGGTCCGACACCGGCCGGCGGGCTGTCGTCCGGGCAGCTGACCGCAGCCGGGCTGAACAGGTCCGTGGCCGCGTACGCCACGCAGTTCGCCGCCGCCGAATCGCAGTTCAACCTGCCGACCGGCATGCTCGCCGCGGTCGCGCAGCAGGAGTCCGGCGGCAACCCGCACGCGGTCAGCCCGGCCGGCGCCGAGGGCCTGATGCAGCTCATGCCGTCGACCGCGGCCGGCATGAACGTCAACGCGTTGGACCCGTCCCAAGCGATCGAGGCCGCGGCCAAGATCCTGCACAACAACCTCAAGCAGTTCGGCAACTCGGTGCCGCTGGCGCTGGCCGCGTACAACGCCGGTGCCGGAGCGGTGCAGCAGTACGGCGGCATCCCGCCGTACAGCGAGACCCAGAACTACGTCCGCAATATCACCTCGATGATGAGGGCAGGTGCATGAGTTCATGACCGCAACCCTGATCCCGGTCGCGCCGGCGCCCGCGCCGGCTCCGCAGGCCCCGGCCGGCGCGAAGACCGGCTCGGACCACGCGTCGGACGCGTCGTCGCAGAGCTCGTTCGCCGGAGAGCTGGCACGGGCGGGAGCGCACAGCGACCGCTCGGCGCACAGCCGCGACGCGGACGCGCACTCGGGCGCTTCCCACCACTCCCACCACTCCGGGCACGACGACTCGAAGGGTGGGGCCACTGATCCGACGGCGGCCGCCTCCGCGGCGGCCGCTGTAGTGCTGGTCGCGACGGTGCCCACGACCGGGGGCACCGTCGCCACCGGCGCCACCGCGACCAGTGGTTCTGCCGACGGCGTAGCGGCCGTCGGCGCTGCTGCCACGGCAGCACTTCCAGACCACGCAGGTGGCCCGGGCTCCGCGGGGGGGCAAGGGCTGCCGGCGGCGGCTGCTGATCCGGTCGACGCAGTGGCGTCAGCCGACATCACCGCGGTGATCCCCAGCGCGACAGGGCCGTCAGGACAGCCCCAAGCTGCTGTTGATCAAGGGACGGGGACGGACGTCAGCGCCACCGCCACTGCCGGGCTCGCCGGCAGTGGCGGTGGTGCGGCTGCCGCTGCCGCAGTCGACGGGGGCGTCGCCGGCGCCAATCCGGCGGCGATTACTCCCCCGCAAGTTCTAGGTACCCCCAGCACCGCTGGATCGCCGGGGCAGCCCCAAGCTGCTGCTGACCACGGCAAGGGGGCGGCCGTCAGCGCGGTCGCCACCGGATCCACGGCGGGCACCACCGTCGCTGTGGCAGGCGCGACCGGTTCCGCTCCGACGGCGTCCGGCAGCGCCACCGGCTCACCGGGGCAGTCGCAGACCGCCGGTGATCACGGGGCGGCCGTCCGCGCCGTCGCCACGGCGGGTGCCCCCGGCCTGTCCGGAACGACGGGTCAGGGGCGCGGCCTCGGCCACGACCGGGACGACGATGCCACCGGCACCGGCACCGTCCCGGAGGGCGCGGCGTTCAGCCTCCCGTCCGGAGCCAGCACGGTCAGCACCACCGCGAACGCGGCCACGACCAACGCGGCCGCCACGGCGAACACGACCGTCTCGGTCCCGGACCCGCAGCCGGCGCTGACGTCGGCGCTGGCCCGGCTGCACGTCAGTGCCAACGGGACGCAGCAGCTCACCGTGCAGCTGCACCCAGCCGAGCTGGGCGCAGTCAACGTCACGGCGACGATCGACAACGGGACGCTGAACGTCACCGTCGCGTGCGCCGACCAGGCGGCACGCGCCGCCGTCACCGCCGCACTGCCGAGCCTGCACCACCAGCTCAGCACCGCGGGGTTCACCGGCGTGGACGTCAACTTCGGCGGACCGTCCCAGCAGGCACCGCAGCAGCAGGCGGACCCGCGCTCGGCGGGCGGCTACCCGGCGGGGGCCGGGGCGGACCCGGGGCCGGCGGCGAGCTCGTCCGGCTCGACGTCCTCCCAGGACGCGGCCCGGCTGCGCGCACGCAACGCGGTCAACGCCGGTCTCGACCGGTTGCTGTGACCAGCCGACCGGCGCCCGACGCACTGATCAACACGGCACAGGAGGAGACGAGATGACCAGCCCCGTGAACGGCCTGATGATGCCGTACGCGACCGGCGCGACCGGCCAGACCGGTTCGACGACCGGCACCGGCTCGACCAGTTCTTCGACCAGCTCGGACAAGAGCCTGCTCGACCCGCAGGCGTTCCTGCAGCTGCTCGTCGCGCAGCTGCAGTACCAGGACCCGACGAGCCCGGTCGACACCTCCGCGTTCCTCAACCAGACCGCAACGCTGAGCCAGGTCCAGTCGATGACCTCGATGCAGGAGACCCTCTCGTCACTGCTCGGGGCGCAGCAGGCCCAGTCGGCCACCGCGATGATCGGCAAGCAGGTCACCTACACGGACTCGTCCGGCGCCTCTGCGCAGGGCGTGGTCACCGCGGCGTCGCTGTTCTCCGGCGGCGCCACCGTCCAGATCGGTGGCACCTCGGTGCCGCTGTCGAGCGTCACGGAGGTGACCGACCCGACCACCGCGGCGTAGCCGCAAACGGATAGAGCGGCGTAGCCGCACTTCGAAAGCGGCGCAGCCGCAGCACCACCCAAGACCTAGTACCAACCGCATACACCCAAGGAGCCTTCTCATGCTGCGGTCCCTGTTCACCGGTATCTCCGGCCTCTCGGCGCACCAGCAGATGCTGGACGTCACGGCCAACAACATCGCCAACGTCAACACGACCGGCTACAAGTCCAGCTCGGTCGAGTTCGAGGACACGCTGAGCCAGACGATCTCCGGCGGCGGCGCGGCCACCACCACGGCCGGCGGCACGAACCCGGTCCAGATCGGCCTGGGCGTCCAGGTCGTCGGCACCCGCATGGACTTCACGCAGGGCTCCAACCAGGCCACCGGCGTGAAGAGCAACATGCTGATCAACGGTGACGGGTTCTTCGCCGTGCAGAAGAACGGGCAGACGATGTACACCCGCAACGGCAACTTCGCCGTGGACGACCAGGGCCACCTGGTCACCCCGGACGGTGCCGAGCTGATGGGCGTGACCACCGACCCCACCACCGGCACGACGACCAGCGCCCCGATCCAGCTGCCGCTCGCCTCGGCGACGGACGCTTCGGGCAACCCGCTGGGCACCTGGGTCGACTACAACATCGCACCCGACGGCACGATCACCGGCGTGGACGCGACGGGTGCACCGGTCGACGTGGCCGGCAACCCCCTCACGGCGACCTCGCCGGTGCTGAAGGCCGACCTGGAGACGTTCTCCAACCCGGACGGCCTCGAGCGCGCCGGCAACTCGCTGTACATGGCGACGTCCGCGTCCGGCCCCGCCAGCACCACCGGCGTCGGGACGATCACGACCGGTTACGTCGAGATGAGCAACGTCGACCTGTCCAAGGAGCTGACGAACCTGATCATCTCCGAGCGCGGCTTCCAGGCGAACTCCAAGGTCATCACCACCTCCGACGAGGTGCTGCAGACCCTGGTGAACCTGAAGCAGTAACCCCCGAACGACGCTCGCGAGTGGCGACTTTGACCCCCGAGTGGCGACGTATATGTCGCCACTCGAAGGGGAAAGTCGCCACTCGCGGCATTTGGACGGGTGCGGGGGCGGGCGCGCTCAAGACCGGATCAATACCGCCGATTACTACTCCGAGGGGCCACGGACGGCTCCGCGAGATCCAAGGACGGATGCCGTGTTGCAGCTGACGAGACTGAGCGGTCCGGTCTTCGCGCTCAACCCAGACCTCATCGAGCGCGCCGAGGCCACGCCGGACACTGTCGTGACCCTGGTCAACGGCAGCAAGTACGTCATCCGCGAATCGCTGGACGAGCTCACGACGCTGATCCTCAACTACCGCGCGGACATCATCGCGGCCGCACAGGTCCCCGCCGAGACGCGGCGACCCCAACCGCCGAAGAGCACCAATGGCTCGGGCGGCACCGTGGTCGCATTCCGCACAGGAGAGCAGCAGTAATGGATCCGTCGACGATCATCGGCATCGGGCTCGCGCTCACTGCCATCCTCGGGTCGATGATCATGGAGGGCGGCCAGCCGGCGTCCCTGTTCCTGATCCCCCCGATGATCCTCGTGTTCGGTGGCACCATCGGCGCCGCCATGGCGGGCACGCTGATGCACGAGGCCAAGAACATGCCGAAGTCGCTCATGCGCGCGATCAAGGCCAAGCCCGGCACGGCGCACGACAACGTCCAGATCATCGTCAAGATGGCAGAACGTGCACGCCGCGAGGGACTGCTCGCCCTGGAGGGCGACGTCGCCGCAGTCGAGGACGCGTTCCTCAAGCGCGCCCTGGAGCTCGCGATCGACGGCACGGACGCGGACGAGGTGGCCGAACTGCTCGGTGCAGAGGTGGACGCCAAGCGCGCCGCCGACGGCGCTGCCGCCAAGCTGTTCCACGACATGGGCGGCTACGCGCCCACCATCGGCATCATCGGAACGGTCATCGGCCTGGTCCACGTGCTGGGCAGTCTGGCCGACACGTCCACCCTGGGCGAGAAGATCGCCGGCGCGTTCGTCGCGACGCTCTGGGGCGTCATGTCGGCCAACATCTTCTGGTTCCCGCTGGCGAACCGCCTCAAGCGGGTCAGTGAGGCCGAGTGCGAGCAGATGGAGCTGGCGATCGAAGGCGTGCTCGCCATCCAGGCCGGCTCCAACCCGCGGATGATCGCGCAGAAGCTGCAGAGCATGCTGCCGAGCGTCGAGCAGAAGCAGAAGGACGCGGCCTGATGCCCCGCCCAGCACGCATGTCGGGCCACCCGTCCGCCATGTCCAGGTCGCGCCGCCGCACCCGGCTGCGCGGCGGCCATGGTGCCGGCGAGGACGAGGGCGGCGCGGAGCGCTGGCTGGTCACCTACGCCGACATGCTGACCCTGCTGCTGGTGCTGTTCATCGTGCTGTTCTCAATGTCGGTCGTGAACATCTCCAAGTTCGAGCAGCTGAAGGTCTCGCTGGCCTCGGCGTTCGGCACCGGGCCCAAGAGCGTGCTCGACGGCGGCCAGGGCCTCCTCGACGACACCACGTCCCAGAGCGGCACCGACACGATCATCCCGGGCACGCCCGCCGATCCGATGCAGCAGCAGGCAGGCAAGGGAACCACGGCGGACCAGATCAACGACGTCCCGACCGACCTGAACACGCTGGCGCAGCAGCAGGTCGACAACTTCAAGAAGATCAAGCGTGACGTCAACCAGGCACTGGATGAGGCGGGCATGCGCGGCGCCGTCCAGTTCTCGATGGACCGCCGCGGCCTGGTCATGACAGTGGTCACGAACGCGCTGGTGTTCGGCGGAAACAGCGCCGTCCTGCTCCCCGGCGGGCAGAAGATCATGTCGGTGCTCTCGCCGGAGCTGGCCCAGATCCCGAACCGGATCGAGGTCAACGGGTACACCAACCAGCTGCCGGCCAGCACGTACCCGTACCCGAGCGGCTGGGAGCTGTCCTCGGCCCGCGCGTCCGCCGTCGTCCGGTACCTGGCCACCCACCACGTGGCCGAGCAGCGGCTGTCGGCGACCGGCTACAACGACCTCGACCCGCTGATCGATCCCAGCGATCCGAAGGCGGCTACGCGCAACCGCCGCGTCGACATCGTCGTCATGTCCACCCTGCCCGATTCCGCCGGGGATGCCCTGCAGGCGGCCGAGCACGCCGGCAGCAGTGCCGCTTCCGGCGACGCGACGCAGTAATTCCGGCACCACGAAATCGGAGAACGAAGATGAGCACCCCAACAGCGCAGCGCACGACGTCCAGCAAGTCGGGCGCCGTCGGCAAGGCGGGCGACGCCGACGGCGAGACCGAGGGCGCCAAGGCCAAGGGCGGCAAGGGCAAGTTCTTCAAGTCCAAGAAGTTCCTGATCGCGGTCGTCGGCGTACTCGTGGTCGGTGGCGGCGCGTACAAGTTCGCGATGCCGCACAAGGCCGCACCGCCGGTCGGCGGGGATGTCGTCCCGATCGAGGCGATGACGGTCAACCTGGCCGGTGGGCACTTCCTGAAGGTCGCCGCGGGCGTGCAGCTGGTGAAGGGCAAGGCCACCGCAACCGACTTCAACGTCAGCCAGGCCGCCCAGGCGCTGATCGACGAGTTCAGCAACCGAACCGTCCAGTCGCTGAGCACCAACGCGGCGCGCGAGAAGCTGCGCACGGAGCTGGTGACCAACGTCAAGAAGGACTACCCCGGGGAGGTGTTCGACGTCTTTCTGACCCAGTTCGTCTACCAGTAACGCGATGACACGGGGGCACGGATGCCTCCGGGGCGGCTCGGGCGGGCCGGAGGCCGACGACGCCCAGGCGCTGAACTTCACCCATTCTTCACATCGGGCTCAGGTGCGCCCGTGGGCTGCCGATACCTCAAGACGTGCCAACCATTCCTGCTCGCGAGCGCTCCTTCGCCCACGCGACCAGGCGGCGGAACGACGCGGTGGTCCCGTACGACTTCCGGCGCCCGTCCAAGCTGTCCCGTGAACACATCCGGGCCCTGCAGATGGCCTACGAGACCTTCGCGCGGCGGATGACCACCCTGCTCACCAGCAGCCTGCGCCAGGTCTGCCAGGTGACGATCGCCGACATCAGCCAGCAGAGCTACGAGGAGTACGTCACCGGCCTGGAGGCCCAGACGCTGCTCGTCCCGCTCACCCTCCCGCCCCTTGCCGGCACCGGGGTGCTGGAGTTCTCGCTGCCGACCGCGCTCACCGCGATCGACCACATGTTGGGCGGCCCGGGCGGCCAACAGGCCTCACGCACGCTCACCGACATCGAGACCTCGCTCATCCGCGGCCTGCTCGACCAGATCACCCACACGCTGCGCTACGCGCTGGAGCCGATCGCGGCCGTGACGCCGACGCTGGGCCCGATCGAGTACAACCCGCAGTTCGTCCAGGCGGCGGGCGCCACCGACGCCGTCGTCATCGGCGAGTTCGATCTGGTCGTCGGAAACGAGCGGTGCGTCATGACGCTGTGCTTCCCGCTCGCCTCGCTGCTGCCCAAGCTGATGGCCCAGCGCCCGCGCGACGGAGCCGACAGTGAGGACGCGACGGCCGCCGCCGCGCTCGCGCGCCGGCTGCGCGACCGGCTGGGTGACGTCCCGCTCGATGTCTCGATCCGATTCGCCCCGGTCAGCATGAGCCCGGATCGCATCCTCACCCTCGCCGAGGGTGACCTGCTCACCCTCGACCACCGCTCCGGTGCGCCGCTGACCGTCCAGGCCGGCGGCATCACCTTCGGATCCGCGGTCGCCGGAAAGTCCGGCAACCGGCTGGCCGCCCTTGTAGTCGACAACACCCAGGAGAACGCGTGACCACCGTCATGTCCACCGCCACGGAGCTGGCCGCCACCGCGGCCGCCAGCGTCGCCGTGAACCTCGCCAGCGCCGAGCCGCTCACCGTCGGCGAGCCGACTCGTGACGCCGCAGTCGCCGAGGGTGCGGCGCACGCGCTGCTGGCCCAGTTCACCGGATCGGCCACCGGCGACCTCGTCCTGCTCGTCGACGACGACCTGGCGAGCGCGCTGCGCGAGTCGAGCATCGGCCCGCTGGAGCTGACCGCGGCGCTGGCGCCGACGATCGAGGCGATCTCGCTGGCGCTCGGTTCGGTCGTGCTCGGCCCGCTGCAGGAGGTCGACCCGCGCCTCGCGATCAACCGCGCGCTGCAGCACCAGGACTCGGTCATCATGCCGCTGCGGGGCACCCAGTCCGTCCGCGCCAGCGTCGCGCTCGGCGTCGAGCCGCAGCCCGTCCCGCAGGACGTGACCCCGGCCGCCGCCGGATCAGTAACCGACGGTCCCGTCGCCGAGCGCCTGGACCTGCTGCGCAGCGTCGAGATGGAGGCGACGGCCGAACTCGGTCGCGCCCGGATGACCGTCAACGACCTGCTCTCACTGCGCTCCGGCGCGGTGATCGAGCTGGACCGCGCGGCCGGCGCACCCGCCGACCTGTACGTCAACGGCCGCCTGATCGCTCGCGGCGAGGTCGTGGTCGTGGACGAGAACTACGGGCTGCGGATCACCCAGGTTGTCACCGACGAGGCTACGAGGTAGCCGGTAATGAACTCAGTCGCGCTGGTGGGGCGCCTGCTGATCTCGCTCGCCGTAGTGCTCGGCCTCATGTGGCTGGTCGCGCGGCGAATGAAGCGCAGTGGCGGGCCCGGCAAGAACGGCAAGCTGATCGAGCTGCTCTCGCGTCAGCAACTGACCCGCAACTCGTCCGTCGCGGTGGTCCGGGTCCTCGACCAGGGCTTGATCCTCGGCGTGACGGACGGTCAGGTGGCCGTCCTCGGTGAGGTCGAACTGGACGCGTTGCAGGAAGCCATCGCCGTCAACGAGACCGCGAAGAAGATCCGCCCGGCCCGCCCGGCCCGCCCGGCTCGGCCGGCTCGGCCGGCGCGGGTGACGCGCCCGGCCGCGGCTGCCGGCGCGGATGTCCCGGCGAACGGCAGCACTCCGCGGAGCGCGCTGGCCGGCTCGGCACTATCGCTCGGTACCTGGCGGCAGACGGTGGACTCGCTGCGCGACCTGACTGCTCGGCGGACGTGAGCTCCGGTCGGGCCACGGAAGGGCACGGACGCCTCGAGGTCACGACAGGACGAACCGCAACACGCATAGGGCTGTTCTTGCTGGCCCTGCTCGGCGCGATCGCGCTGCTCTACGGCCACGGCACGAGCCGGGCCGAGGCAGCGCCGGCCAACACCCTGCACGCGCAGCCGGCTGCCGCGTCGGTTCGGCTGGCCGGGCAGCCCGTCCACCTGGACGCGCAGCTGGCCCGTTTCACCGGCCCGCGCTCCCAGCCGTTGCAGGACCCGACTGCCCCGACCGGCCCGAAGGGGCCAACGGCACCGACCGCGCCGGCCACCTCCGGCGCGGGAACGGTGACCGTGAACGTCGGCGGCAAGCCCAGCCAGTCGATCACGATTCTGCTGCTGATCACCGTGCTGGCCATCGCGCCGTCGCTGCTGCTGCTGGTCACCAGCTTCACCAAGATCTTCGTGGTGCTGTCGCTGACGCGCAACGCGCTCGGGCTGCAGTCGGTGCCGCCGAACCAGGTGCTGGCCGGGCTGTCGTTGTTCCTCAGCCTGTTCGTGATGAGCCCGGTGCTGCACAAGGTCTACAACCTCGGCATCCACCCGTACCTGGACGGCACCAAGACGCGCCAGGCCGCGTGGGACGACGGCATCGCGCCGTTGCGGAACTTCATGCTCAAGCACACCCGTCCGCAGGAGATCGCGCTCATGTTGCGCGCCGGCGGGCAGCCGAATCCGTCCGACAAGTCCAAGCTGGACCTGACGACGATCATCCCCGCGTTCGTGCTGTCCGAGCTGCGGGCCGCGATGATCATCGGCTTCGTGATCTTCGTGCCGTTCGTGATCATCGACCTCGTCGTGTCGTCCTCGCTGATGAGCCTCGGCATGATGATGCTGCCGCCGGTCTCGGTGTCGCTCCCCTTCAAGTTGCTGCTCTTCGTCCTCGTCGACGGCTGGGGTCTGATCATCACCTCCCTCGTCCAGAGCTACAGAACTTAGGTGGGTTTCGATGACTGACACCGACATCATTCATCTCGGCTATCAGGTCATGCTGGTCGCTGCGAAGCTCGCCGCGCCCGCCCTGGTGACCGCGCTCGTCATCGGCTTCGCCGTCTCGCTGTTCCAGTCGGCGACCCAGATCCAGGAGTTCACGCTCGCGTTCGTGCC
Organism: Jatrophihabitantaceae bacterium; assembly: GCA_035765515.1. Lineage (GTDB taxonomy): Bacteria > Actinomycetota > Actinomycetes > Mycobacteriales > Jatrophihabitantaceae > DASRSS01. The sequence continues at coordinate 24,938 of DASTXN010000084.1, forward strand.
CAAGGCGGTCGGAGTGGGCATCGCGTTGCTGCTGTGCGGCCACTGGATGCTGCAGACGATCGTCAGCTTCACGCAGGACCTCTACACCTCGATCCCGACGCTGCTGCACTGACCGATGCAGATCGACATCGCCACGCCGACACTCGTCGCGCTGCTGCTGGTCAGCGCGCGCCTGTTTGCATGGATGCTCGTCGCCCCGCCGATGGCCACCGGCGGCGTGCCCCCGACGGTCAAGACCATGCTGTCCGTCGCGATGGCGCTGCCGCTCGTCCCGGCCGCACGTCTGCACGCGCCAGCGGCCGAGGTGATCCCGCTCGCCGGGTCGCTGCTCGAGCAGCTGCTGATCGGCGCCGCGCTCGGCTTCCTGACCCGGCTGCTGTTCACGGCGATCGAGATGGCCGGCGGGCTGCTCGACCTCTTCGGCGGGTTCGCGCTGTCCGCGGCGTACGACCCGCTGACGACCACGATGACGTCGGTTCTCGGCCGCTTCTACGCGCTGCTGTGCACGACGTTGATCTTCGCCACTAACGCGCACCTGCTGATCTTCCAGGGCTTCATGCGGACGTTCAGCGCGGTGCCGCTCGATGCGACGATGTCGATCAGTCAGCTCGACGCCACGATCACCAAGGCAGTTCCGGAGATGTTCGTCTCGGCACTGCAGATCGCCGGCCCGCTGCTCGTGGTGCTGTTCATCGCCGATCTGGCGCTGGGTGTGCTCAGCCGCATCGCGCCACAGCTGAATGCGTTCGCGCTGAGCTTCCCGATCAAAATCGGCCTGACGTTGCTGCTCGTCGGCCTCGGCCTGACGCTCATGCCGAACACCATCGTCGACCTCGCGAACCGGGCCAACCAGCTCGTCGGCGTGGTGGTGCACTAGATGAGCGGCGGAGGTGAGAAGACCGAGAAGGCCACCCCGAAGCGCCGGAAGAAGGCGCGCAAGGACGGTCAGATCGGAAACAGCCGCGAACTGGGCACCTGGCTGGGCCTGCTCGCGGCCACGTTCATGCTGCCGCGGGTCGTCCGCTCGGTGCTGAACAACTCGACCGAATCGGTGATCCGGGTCGGTGCGATCATTCGGACGCCGGACGTCGGCACGGCCCTCACGATGGCGCGTGAGGCTGCGACGTCCGCATTCAAAGCGGTGCTGCCGCTGGCGCTCGTGATCGCCGGCGTCGCGGTCGTGTCGGTAGCGCTGCAGGGCGGCATCTACTTCTCCACCAAGGCGTTCAAGCCGCAGTTCAAGCGGCTCAACCCGTTGCACGGCGTCAAGCGGATGTTCGGGCCGCAGGCCGGCTGGGAACTGACCAAGGCGCTGCTGAAGACCGCGGCGCTGGCACTGGTCGTCTACATGGCGGTGCGCAAACTCATCCCGTCGCTGTACGGCGCGGGCTCGATGTCGCTGACGGCTTTGCTCGGCACCGCGGTCTCCACCGCGCTGACCGTGCTGCGGTACGCGTCGGTGGCGGGCATCGTGCTGGCCGTCGGCGACTTCGTGATCGTCCGGCGCCGCAACAACAAATCGCTGAAGATGAGCAAGCAGGAGATCAAGGACGAGATGAAGAGCTCGGAGGGCGACCCGCACATCCGCGGCCAGCGCCGGGCCCGCGCCCTCGCAATGGCGCGTAACCGAATGATGGCCGACGTGCCGTCTGCCGATGTCGTCGTCGTCAACCCGACACACGTGGCCGTCGCGCTGCGCTACGACCCCAAGCGCGGGGCGCCGCGGGTGGTGGCCAAGGGCGGCGACCATCTGGCCGCGAAGATCCGCGAGATCGCCGAGAAGAACCGGATCCCGATGGTGCGCGACGTGCCGCTGGCCCGGACGCTGTACTCGACGGTGGAGGTCGGCCAGGAGATCCCGCCGGACCTCTACAAGGCGGTTGCGACGGTGCTCGCGTTCATCATGACCCTGCGCAAGCGCGGCTCGACCGCGGGCATGCACACGGTCCGCCCGCTCGTCCCAGCCGCCGCCCGCTGATTCGATGTCCGGCCCAGCCCCTCGCAGATCAACAGTCGGTTGCGGCCGCCCTGGCGACCAAACCGCGCTGTTGATCACGGGACCATTGCTGCTGATCGACAGTGGGTTGCGGCCGCCCTGGCGACCAAACCGCGCTGTTGATCAGTGCGGCAGGCGGTAGGGCTTCGGCCCGGCGCGCCCCGGACGCAGTACGCGCGGGTCCGGCCGATAAGGCGCGTTCAGCTCGACGGCACGCGCACGCAGCCAGCCGGCGATTCCTTCGGCCCAGCGCAGTCCACCGTCGTGGATCTGCGACGGCGGGCAGTGGGTCAACGCGAGGCCGCCCGCCGTCAGCAGGTTGTGTCGCCGCATGGTGTTCTTCCACTCGAACTCGCGGAAGTGATACTCACGACTGTCGACCTCCAGCACGGCTCGCAGTTCGCGCCACAGGGCGTCGGCCGTCGCGACATGCCGACCGGACGCGTCAAGGATGGGCACGTTCAGCTCGAACGCCGGCACGTCGACCTGAGTGAGGAACTCTGCGGCCTCCGCCTCGGCGATTGAATGCGCGTTGCTCATGACGTCGGTGAGTGCCAACCGCAACCACCCGCTGTCATTGCGCGGTCCGGACTCGAGCTCGGCCAGCAGTTCGTCGGGCAAGCACAGGCCGCGCTGAATCGCCGCGGTCGTCATCGCCCGCACCGGCCGCAGAGTTACGTAGCGCAGCGCGCAGTCCGCGACGGCGCGGGCCGGATTGCACACCGGAAGCGACGGCAGGTGCTCGGCCCGCGGCGGCTGCAGGTGGGCCTCGTAGGGGCGCCGTGTCGGTCGGATCCGGACGCGTCCGGAAACCAGCCGATGCCTGCCTTCTCGCGTCAGGACGAGCACCTCGTCATCGGGCGGGCGCTGGGAGCCGATTCCGTAGCTTCGCACCGCGTCCCACCCGGAGACGGCCGCCGACGGCCCGGCCACCTCAAGGCCGACCGCCGCCCAGTCCGCGCGCGTCGGAGTCCCGCGAACGGTGAGCACCACGCCGCGGGCAAGCGGTCGCCAGCCGTAACGGTCGATCGCGTGCCGGACGGCCGATCGGCTCAGCCCGAGTCGTCGCGCGGTTGCGATTCCCATGACGCGGGGAAGCCCGGATGCGGTGTCGAGCATGCGCGGGCGGGGCGCGGCCGGCGTCCAATTGGTCCAGACGTCGCCCGGGCTGCGGGCGGGAGCGACGCGAAAGTCCGGTGCAGTCATGCCGGCCATGTTGGCGTTCCTTGCTCGGCTTCCGCGTCCGAGAAGGTCGAAGTGTGGATAACCCGGCTGCGCGGAACCCGATCTGTGGACGAACTTGCTCTGCTGATCAAGAGCAGCTTGCGGCCGCCCTGGCGACCAGAACGCGCTGTTGATCACGGGCCATTACCGCTGATCAACAGTCGCTTGCGGCCGCCCCGGCGACCAGAACGCGCTGTTGATCACGAGGAGTGGCTCGCGGGTGAGAGCGACGCAGCGGCTAGCGGTGCGTGCACCGACGGTGCAGGTTCGCCGCGCGACCGCACGAAGCAACCAGCACAACCCGGCTAAGCGCATATCCGCGGACGGTCAGGCGGCGGGCTGCGAGCTGTCCTGCGGCCCGGCCTGCAGCGCCGCGATCACCTCGGCGGTGTGCGGTCCGCCGGTGCGGTGCGCCTCGGCGACCAGCTCGGCCACAGTCCCCGTCCACCACGACCGGACGAGCTGCATGCGGTCGTCGACGCGCCCGTACTGGGTCATAGCGGCAAGCATCGTGAGCGCGGCCCGGTCCTGATCACCGGCCAGGGCGTGCGCCAACGCGCGGAACTCCACGACTGGGCCGAGGTCGAGCACGTGCCCGGCCGGGTCCACCAGCGCGGTGATGTTCGCGAGCAGCCGGGCGGCCTGAGCGGCCGAGCCGCTCTGGGCGAGCGCCTGCGCCAGCAGCCAGTCGCAGTACTGCGGGTCGGCGCCGTGCGCGCGCAGCTCGCCGCTCAGCTCGCAGGCCGCGTCGAACCGACCCGCCTGCAGCGCAGCCCGGGTCAGGTGATCGGTCGCGCGGGCCCACAGCGTGCCGCCGCTGACCAGCATGCGGACCGCGTCGAAGGCGTGGACGGCGGTGGCGGGCTCGTCGGCCGCGACCAGGCTGCGGCCGAGGTCGACCAGGGCGCGGGCCAGTCGGTCGGGCGTGGTGGCCGGGTCGGCCCGCAGTTCGTTCACCTCGGCCAGCCCGATCTCGGCGTTGCGGCGCGCCTTCGCGAGCGCATCGGCGGGGTCGGCGTACCCGTCGTGTGCCAGCCGCAGGACGTCCGGCGGGCAGTGCATGAGTGCGCCCGGCAAGCCGGACGGTTCGGTCACCTCGACGGATTCGTGCACCCGGCCCGTCCACACCGCACCGGCGCGGCGGAACAGGCGCACCGTACGGAACAGGTACGACCCCCTCGCGCCCGGCAGCACGTCGTGCCGCTCCACGGCGACCATGGACGCGGCGGGACCGGCAAGCATCGCCCGCAGGACGGCGGGGTCACCGGAAAGGCATTCGTCCGCGTCGATGCTGAGCACCCAGTCGGCGGTCACGGCGTCCAGCGCGGCGTTGCGCGCCCGGGCGAAATCGTCGTCCCAGTAGCCCTCGACCACCCGGGCCCCGTATTCGCGGGCCAGCTGCTGCGTCCCGTCTGCCGACCCGGTGTCGTAAACCACGATCTCGTCGACGAATCCGGCGACCGAGTCCAGGCACCGGGCCAGGGTCCCGGCGCCGTCCTTGACGATCAGGCACGCGGCGAGCAGCACGTCCCATGAAATCGGCCGCGGACCGGCGCGCATGAGCGAGCACCAGCGAGCGAATCAATGGGTACAGCGCGCGTGGAGCCTCGTGGCGACCCGAGGAACGAGGGTCGACGTGAGCGCCTCAAGTCCCCGAACCGGGTGCCGATTGCAGGGGAGCCAGGACGGCGCGCAGGACCAGGGTCGGATGCCCGAAGCACCAAAACAGGTATCCACGCAACCCTAGGGGCGCAGTGAAGACAGGCCGGCTCAGCCAACTGGCAGTGCCCATCGGCGTGGTCGCGATCGTCGTCATGCTGGTCGTGCCGGTGCCGGCTGCGTTCCTCGACATCCTCATCGCCTGCAACATCATCGGCGCGGTGCTGGTCGTGCTCGTCTCCATGTACGTGCGCCGCCCGCTGGAGTTCTCCAGCTTCCCCTCGCTGCTGCTGGTCGCGACCCTCTTCCGGCTCGCCCTCAACATCAGCGCCACGCGCCTGGTGCTGACCAACGGGTTCGCCGGGCACGTCATCGCCGCCTTCGGACACTTCGTCATCGGCGGGTCACTGGTCATCGGGCTGGTGATCTTCGCGATTCTGTTGGTGATCCAGTTCATCGTCATCACCAACGGCGCCGGCCGCGTCGCCGAGGTCGGCGCCCGCTTCACCCTCGACGCCATGCCGGGCAAGCAGATGGCGATCGACGCTGACCTGAACGCGGGGCTGATCAACGAGGAGACCGCACGCAAGCGCCGCGCCGACATCGCGGCCGAGGCGGACTTCTACGGCGCGATGGACGGTGCCACCCGGTTCGTCAAGGGTGACGCGATCGCGGCCATCCTGATCACGTTCATCAACCTGATCGGCGGTTTCGCGATCGGGATGATGCAGCACCACTTGAGCTTCGGCCAGGCACTGTCGACCTACAGCCTGCTGTCCGTCGGTGACGGCCTCGTCAGCCAGATCCCGGCGCTGCTGCTCTCGGTCTCGACCGGTCTGATCGTCACCCGCTCCAGCGACTCGGACGACATGGGCTCGGTGGTTGCGAAGCAGCTGGGCAGCCAGCGCCGCGCGATCCGGATCGCCGGTGGCGCCGCGCTGATGCTGTGCCTGGTGCCCGGCCTGCCGAAGATCCCGTTCATCCTCGTCGGCGGAGTGATGCTCTTCCTGTCCAGCCGGCTGCCGAAGCCCGGCGAGGCCACCGAGACCGGCCCGGACGGCCAGCCCGTTGCCGTCGACGCGGCCGCTGCCGGTGGTGCCGACGCCGAGGAGTCGCTGCTCGGCGACATGGTCGTCGACCCGCTGGAGCTCGTGCTGTCCCCGGACCTTGTCCCGCTGGTGGACGGACCCGGCGCCGACCTGCTGGACCGCGTCCGCGCGCTGCGCCGCTCACTGGCCGGCGAGCTCGGTGTGGTCATGCCCGCCGTCCGCACTCGCGACAGCGTGACGCTGCCGCACGCCAACTACGCGATCAACATCAACGGCGTCGAGCTGGCACGCGGTGAGGCGCCCGTCGGCATGGTGCTCGCGATCGGCGACGGCCTGGACGGACTGCCCGGCAAGCCCGCGCGCGAACCCGTCTTCGGGCTGGCCGGACGCTGGCTGCCGATGGAGCTGCGCGGCCAGGCCGAGCTGCTGGGCGCGACCGTCGTCGACCGCTCGTCACTGATCATCACGCACCTGTCCGAGGTCGTCCGCCAGCATGCCAGCCGGCTGCTCGGCCGCGAGGACGTCGCCGCCGCGACCCGCGTGCTCAAGCGCACGCACCCGGTCGTGGTCGAGGACCTCACGCCGGCACTGCTCACCCTCGGCGAGATCCAGCGGGTGCTGCACGCGCTGCTGGACGAGGGCGTGTCCATCCGCGACATGGTCCGCATCTACGAGGCGCTGTCGGTCGCCGCGAAGACCAGCACGGAGCCGGACCGGTTGATCGAGGCGGCGCGCCAGGCCCTTGCCCCGGCGATCACGGCCAACCTCGCCACGGAGGGAACGCTGGACGTGCTCACCGTCGAGCCGCGGCTGCAGCAGGCGATGCTCGAGTCGGTTCGACCCGGTGACGGCGGCGCGCAGCTCGTGCTCGACCCTGGCCTGGCCGAGTCGCTGATCAACTCCGTGACCGATCAGTACAACACCGAGACCGCACGCGGCCACAAGCCCGTGCTCGTGTGCGCGGCGCAGATCCGTCTGCCGCTGCGCCGGCTGGTGCGGCTGTCCGTGCCCGCCCTGCCTGTCCTGTCCTACACCGAGCTGTCCGCGGGCTCGGTAGCTGTCAACGCGATTGGGATGATCGATGACGTCCGCAACCTTGTTTCGTGAGGGAACCGACCTCGAGACGCTGCTCGCCGAGCTGAGTGAGCAGTACGACGGGCAGGTGCACGTCCTCGACGTGAGCCACACCCGCGAGGGCGGCGTGCTGGGCTTCTTCGCCCGCCCCCGAGTGGCCGTGCAGTTCACCGTCGGCGACCCGACCGACGCCAGCCTGCCGCCTTCTCCGACACCGCGCCCGGCCAAGACTGCAGAAGCGCGCAGCGTGTCGGAAAAGGCGGACGAGACGACTGATCCGCTGGACGCGTTGATCGCCGCCGCAGAGATGGTCGAGACCGGCAACGCGAGCGCGCTGACCGGGCGCGCGAGCACCGGGGCCGGCGACGCGCCTGCCGCCACCCAGCCGGAGATCGACGGCGTCGGCAACGTCGAGTTCGCCCGGATGCTGCTGGACATCGCCGCGCGCAAGGCCGCCGAGCGCGGCGTCGACCTGCCGGCTGCCGCCGAGCTCCCGAACCTCGACTCCTCGGCCGGTGCTGAGCCGGATGTGGCCGCGCCGACCGCAGAGCCGGTCGCACACGCCCTGCCCGCGAAGGTGATCAGCGCGGTGAAGGCCGCGGCCGTGAGCAAGGCGGCCGAGCAGCAGGCACAGGCTCAGACCGCACAAGCGCAGTCGGCCACCCGCTCCGTCGAGCCGATCGAGTTCGAGCAGCTGGTGCCGGCCGTCGCGACGCCTGTGGCTCCGGACAAGCCCAAGGCCGTTCGTGTCGTCAAGCCGAAGACCGCGAAGGTCGGCAAGCGCGCCAAGTCCGCTGCCGAGACCGCGACGGTCGAGATCGCACAGCCGGTCGCAGACGCACAGCCGGTCGAGATCGCACAGCCGGTCGCGGACGCACAGCGGGTCGATGCCAGGATCGAGACCGCTTCCGACGCGGTCACCGCGGCCCCGGGCGTGACGGCAACCAACACGGCAACCAAGACTGCCGCCAGGACCACCACCGCGAAGAAGGCGACGCCTGCCAAGGCGCCCGCCAGGACCACGGCCACGAAGACGGCGAAGGCCACGAAGACGACGAAGGCCAGCAAGGCCAGCAAGGCAGCGACGAAGACCGAGACCGCGGCTGCCGTGCAGGCGAAGATCGCGGCCGTCGGGCAGTCGCTGCGGGCCGAGCTGAGCATCGCCGACCTGCACGAGTCCGACGAGTTGCTGACGCTGCGGCGCCGGCTGTCCGAGCTGGGCGTGCCGTTCGACCGGATCCCGACCGACGCGCCGCACCGGTACGCCGCCGTCGAGCAGTTGGTGCACGCCCTTCCGGCCGCAGCTCCGCTGCCGGAGGCTGACGGCCAGCTCATCGTCCTCGCCGGACCGTCCGCGCAGGTCGCGGCCACCGCCGAGCTGCTGATCAAGCGCATGTCGCTGCTGCCGTGGCAGGTCTGGGCGCACCACTGCCCGGGCATCGCCGCGTTGCCGGACCGCGAGATTCGCGATGCCGCCCACGCCGCAACCGTCGCCGCCCACGTCCGCCACGACACGGGCGAGCAGAAGCCGCAGCCGCCGCAGAACACGCTCGTGGTGATCGGGCTGGACGAGTTCGAGTCCGAGCAGCTCCACGGCGGCACCACGGCCGCGGCAATCATTCGCGCCCTCGGCCCGGACGCGTTCTGGCTGCACGTGGACGCGACCCGCAAGGCCTCGGACACGGCCGCGCTGGTGCGCGAGCTGGGCACCCCGACCGCGCTGGTGGTCACCGGCGCGGCGCGCACGGCCAGCCCGGCCAGCGTGTGGGAGCTGAATGTCCCGGTCGCACTGCTCGACGGCCGGCCCGCCACTGCGTCGGCATGGGCGGTGCTGCTGCTCGACAAGCTCGCGGAGGCGGCCGCCTGATGTTCCGCGGATCAGTACTCGTCTGCGCGCTGCTGTTCTCCGCGCCGACGCTGTGGCAGGCGCTGGTCGATCAGTCGATCAGCGTCGACACCGCGCTGGTGCGGTTCCTGATCGCCATTCCCGTGGCGGCCGTGCTGCTCGGCCTGGTGCGCGCAGCGATGCGAAAGCAACCTGCGCGGCCCGAGCAGCATGGATCGGGCGCACCGCAGGCGGCGGCCGGGGGCGAGCCGCGCGGCTCATAAGCCGCTGATCAAAGGCGCGCTTTGGCTCGTTCTGGCGGCGCAGGTTGCTCTTGCTCGGCCACAGCGGCGGACGGTTCACAGGAAGGCGTCCGTAGACTGCCGACCCGTGCAGCAGCTCGCGGGACACCTCCTCGCCAACCCGATCAGTCCACACACCCTGCTTTCCGGATCGGCTGCGCTGCTCGTGCTCGCGGTCGTGCTGTTCGCCGAGTGCGGCCTGCTGGTCGGGTTCTTCCTCCCCGGTGACACGCTGCTGTTCGCGGCCGGCATCTTCATCTCCATCGGGACGATCCACACGCCGCTTGCCGCGTTCTTGATCGTCGCTCCGATCGCCGCGATCCTCGGCAACCTGTGCGGCTACGCGATCGGCTACCGCGTCGGACCGCGCGTGTTCGACCGCCCGCAGTCGCGGTTGTTCCGCCCCGAATACGTGGACAGGTCGCACGCCTTCTTCGAGCGGTTCGGGTCCTGGACGATCATCGCCGGACGGTTCGTGCCGGTCGTGCGCACCGTAGCGACGGTCATGGCCGGCGTCGGCCGGATGCGGTTCGCGCTCTACGCGCTGTACTCGGTGCTCGGCGCGGTCCTGTGGGCCGACGGCGTGCTCCTGCTCGGCAACGCCCTGGGCCGCGTCAAGGTCGTGCGCGATCACGCCGACTGGCTCGACCCGATCGTGGTCGCGGTCGTGGTGGTCGGGCTGGTTCCCGCGGGTGTCCAGTACCTGCGCTCGCGCCGGCGGCAACCAGACCGGCGCGGCTAGCTACTTGCTCTTCTGGTGCGCCTTGCACTGTTGGACGACGTCCGCAGGTGCATTGACGTTGAAGCCGAAGAAGGACATGTTCAGCTGGCACTTGTTCACGTGGTCCTCGATGGACGCGCGCTGCTGCCAGATGTAGGCACCGAGCGCGACCACGATCACCAGGATGATGATCCGTCCGACGATCGCGCTGATGATCATGCCGAGAAGCAGGCCGATCACCACCACTGCGACGATCGCGCCGATGCCGATCTTGCCGATCTGGTCCGAGTTGAGCGCTGACACCGAGTGCATGGCCTAAGACCGTAGCGGGTCCGGGCCGGGCATCCGGGCGGCGCGCGCGGACCGATAACCTCAAGAACGTGACGTCCAAAGCCATGACCGGGCTCGGCCCACCGCCAGAACTGCCGGTCGGCGGGCTCCGCGTGGTCGCCGTGGGTGGCATCAAGGAGATCGGTCGCAACATGACCGTCTTCGAGTACCGGGCGGACGCGTCCCGCAGCCGGCTGCTCGTCGTCGACTGCGGCATGCTGCTCGGCAAGACCAACTCCCCCGGTGTCGACATCACCCTGCCGGACTGGTCGCACTTCGCGGGCCGGCTCGACGACATCGACGCGGTCGTGCTCACGCACGGGCACGAGGACCACATCGGCGCGCTGCCGTACCTGTTGCGCGAGCGTGGCGACATCCCTGTCATCGGCTCGCGGCTCACGCTCGCACTCGTCGAGTCCAAGCTCAGCCAGCACCGCATCAAGCCCGAGCTGCGCCAGGTCGTCGAGGGCGAGCGCACCAACGCCGGCGACTGGGACCTGGAGTTCTTCGCTGTCAACCACTCCATCCCGGACGCACTGGCGGTGGCGATCCGGGCCGGCAGGCACACCGTGTTGCACACCGGCGACTTCAAGATGGACCAGACGCCGCTGGACGGCCGGCTCACCGACCTGCCCGGCTTCTCCCGGCTCGGTGACCAGGGCGTCGACCTGCTGCTGGCCGATTCGACGAACGCGGAGGTCGGCGGCTTCATCCCGTCCGAGCGCGATGTCGGCAAGGTCGTCACGGACGTGATCCACAAGGCCCCGGGGCGGATCATCGTCGCCTGTTTCGCCTCGCACGTGCACCGCGTGCAGCAGGTGCTGGACGCGGCCGTCGAGACGCAGCGGCAGGTGGCGCTGGTCGGACGCTCGATGGTCCGCAACATGCAGATCGCCCGTGAACTAGGGCTGTTGCGCATCCCGGACGGTGTGCTGATCGACCTCAAGGACGCCGAGGAGCTGCCGTCCAAGCGCGTGCTGCTGATCTCGACGGGGTCGCAGGGCGAACCGCTGTCGGCACTCTCGCGGATGGCGAACCGCGAGCACCAGACCGTCCGCATCTCCTCCGACGACACCATCCTGCTGGCGTCCTCGCTGATCCCGGGCAATGAAACTTCGGTCGGCCAGGTGATCAACGGGCTGTCCCGCCTCGGCGCGACGGTGATCCACAAGTCGACGGCGCTGGTGCACGTGTCCGGCCACGCACCCGCCGGCGAGCTGCGGTACCTGCTCGCCGCCGTCCGCCCGACGAACCTGATGCCGGTGCACGGTGAGTGGCGGCACCTGCGGGCGCACGCCGCGATCGGCCGCTCGATGGGCCTGCCGGATGAGCGGATCATGCTCGCCGAGGACGGCACGGTCGTCGACCTGGTGGACGGTCTCGCCACCGTGACCGGGCGCATCCCCGTCGGCTACGTCTACGTCGACGGTCTCGAGGTCGGCGACATCGGCGACGCCGTGCTCAAGGACCGCCGCATCCTGGGCGAGGAGGGCTTCCTGTCCATCCTGGTCGCCGTCGACCTCGATGCCGGCAAGGTCGTGTTCGGCCCGGAGATCACCGCACGCGGTTTCAGCGACGATCCCGAGGCGCTCGACCCGATCCACGCCGAGCTGATCGACGTGCTGGAGCGCGCGCTGGCCGAGGGCGCGACCGATTCCGGCTCGCTGTCCAACCTCGTCCGTCGGACTGTGGGCCGTTGGGTCGACCGCACCTACCGTCGCCGTCCCATGCTGATGCCGATGGTCGTCGAGGTCTGACAGCCGATGCTCATGCTCAGCTAGTAGGCGCGGCGGCCGATAGGGGTTCGGAACACTACTGAAGTCCGCCAGGAGCCCCTCCCATGGAACGAGCCGCAACCCCGCGCGTGCGCGCATTCTCGCTGCGCAATGCCCGAATCCGCACCAAGCTGGGTCTGATGGCCGGCACCGGCGTCGCAGCCGTGCTGGCCGTCGCGGTGTTGGGCACGACCGGGCTGAGCTCGGTCAACGCCAAGACGCAGCACGTCGCCCACCTCGCGTCCACGCTGCAGGCGCTCAACCTGGTGCGTGACATGGAAGGCGACATGCGCGTGAACGTGTACGCCGTCGCCGATGCCCGGAACGCCAAGCAGCTTGATTCGGCGCTCGGCGACACGGTGAATACGGACCACGAGATGGACTCCGACGTCGCCGGGCTGGCCGCAGCGGTCACGGCGAGCCACGACAGCGCCCAGACGAGCAAGTTCACCGACTTCAGCGCGAAGCTCGCAGCATGGCGACAGGTGCGCGACCAGCAGGTCGTCGCCGCCGCCAAGCGCGGTGACGCCGCCGCGGCCAGCGCTGCGATCATCGGCCCGCTCAACGTCGCCGACGAGGCCTTCGCCGCCCCGCTCGACGCCCTGGCCGAGCAGGTGAACTCCGGCGTCACGCCGGCGGCACGAGCCGCTTCGCACACCTACTCGACGAGCCGCACCATGACGATCATCGCGCTGGCCTTGGGCGTGGCGCTGTCCATCGCCCTCGCGTTCGTGATCGGCGCCATGATCCTGCGCCCGCTGCGCCGGGTCTCAGCGGTGCTCACCCGCATGTCCGAGGGCGACCTGACGGCCACGGTCGGCGTTACCTCCACCGACGAAGTGGGCCAGATGGCAGGTGCCCTCGATCAGGCGATCGCGGTCATCCGACGCACCGTGTCGATGCTTGCCGACAGCGCGGGCGCACTGGCGAGTTCAGCGGAGGAACTGTCCGCCACAAACACCCAGATCGCCTCGAGCGCGGAGCAGACCTCGGCCCAGGCCGCGGTCGTGTCCGAAGCGGCCGGACGGATCAACTCGAACGTTTCCACGGTGGCAGGCGGTGCCGAGCAGATGGGCGCCTCCATCCGCGAGATCGCGCAGAACGCGGGCGAGGCAGCCGGCGTGGCGGCCGGTGCAGTCGCCTCGGCCGAAGCCGCGAACGTGACCATGGTCAAGCTCCGGGAGTCGAGCGAGCAGATCAGCGCTGTGGTCAAGACGATCACCTCCATCGCGGAACAGACGAACCTGCTGGCGCTGAACGCGACCATCGAGGCGGCACGCGCCGGGGAGGCCGGCAAGGGCTTCGCGGTCGTCGCCAACGAGGTCAAGGAGCTGGCGCAAGAAACGGCGCGGGCCACCGAGGACATCAGCCAGCGCGTCGAGGCGATCCAGATCGACACGTCGGGGGCGGTGTCCGCGATCACCGAGATCGCCGACGTCATCACGCGGATCAGCGACTACGCCACGACCATCGCCGCTGCAGTTGAGGAGCAGACCGCGACGACGAACGAGATGTCGCGCTCTGTCTCGGAGGCCGCAGCCGGCTCGGGCCAGATCGCAAACACGATCAGCGACGTCGCGCAGGCGGCCCAGGCGACGACGTCCGGCGCAGAGGACAGCGTCGGGGCGACCGCCGAACTCGCTCGCATGTCAGCAGAGCTGAAGACCGTCGTGGGTCAGTTCCAGTACTGAGCCTGCGTGGTTGGCACGCTGCCGGCCGTTGGCACAATGGAGTGATGAACACCCCACCGTGTTTCTCCGCAAGGAACGCTACGAAATTCGTCGGGGACCGCGGATGAGCACGGCAACGTCCGTCCGGCCCGGCCGCGTCTCGCCGCGGCGCGCAGTGCCGCCGTCGATAGCCCGGCCGCATTACGTCGACGCGAAACCCGGCGTCCCGGCCGACTTCGACGACCCGATAGTCAAGGACGCCGACACGATCGCGCGCATGCGCGTGGCCGGACGCATCGCCGCCGACGCGATCGTCGAGGTGGGCAGGCACGTCGCCCCGGGTGTCACGACGGACGAACTGGACGCGATCGGCCACGACTACCTGATCGCGCACGGGGCGTACCCGTCCACGCTGGGCTACCGGGGCTTTCCCAAGTCGCTGTGCACCAGCGTCAACGAGGTGATCTGCCACGGCATCCCCGACGACCGGCCGCTCGGTGACGGCGATGTGGTCAAGGTCGACATCACCGCGTTTGTCGACGGCGTGCACGGCGACACCTGCGCGACGTTCTACGCGGGCGAGCCGGCGCAGGAGGTGCGCGAGCTCGGCGAGCGCACGCACGAGGCGATGCTGCGTGGCATCAAGGCGATCCGTCCGGGCCGATCGGTCAGCGTCATCGGCCGCGTGATCGAGTCGTATGCGCGGCGCTTCGGCTACGGCGTGATCCGCGACTACACCGGGCACGGCGTGGGACCGAGCTTCCACACCAAGCCGACGATCCTGCACTACGACGACCCGAGTGCGACGACGATCATGACGCCGGGCATGACGTTCACCGTCGAGCCGATGCTCACGCTCGGCGGGTACGACTGGTACAGCTGGGACGACGACTGGACGATCCTCACCCGCGACGGCTCCTGGGTCGCGCAGTGGGAGCACACCGTCGTGGTCACCGACGACGGCGCCGAGATCCTCACCCTGCCCTCTGCATGATCGATACCCCTGTAGCCACATCTGCGTGTGGCTGCAGGGGTATCGATCACCAGCCGGCGTTGCGCATCAGCCGTGTCGCCGCCCGCCGGTCGAACTGCCCGGCCGGCAACCTGCTGGTGCCGCACACGCCATCCGACTCGCCGGGGGCTTTGATCCACAGCAGTGCGTCGACGTCCCGGTCGTGCGGGTTCGTGCCGGGCAGCGGACCGACGGCGCGCGAGGGCGGGTTGCACCAGCCGCGCGGGCGGGGCGTCGTGCCGTTGCGCGAGGTGTCGATCACGAATCGCTTCCAGCCGACCAGGCCGGAGACGGCCCGCCCGTAGCCGATCTCCGAGCGCGTCGGGTCGAAGTTCGAGACGTTCACGGCGAACCCACGAGCATGCAAAATCCCCGCCCGGGAAAGGCGTTCGGCCATAACGCGCGCGGGGTGCCAGCCCCGGTTCCCGGCGTCCAGGTACACCATCACCCGGTGCGTCTGCAGGGCGCCGACGGCCCACTTGAGCAGCCGGTAGCGGCCCTGGCGGTACTGGGGCGCGACGCAGTCGAGCTGGGCGAGGGCGTCCGGTTCGAGGACGACGATCGCCGGCCGCCCCCGGTTGGCGAACGCGATCGCGGAGACGTAGTCGCGGTACGCGCGCGCGCTCGGGGCACCGCCGCCGGACTGGCCGCTACCGCAATCACGCCGGGGGATGTCGTACACGACGAACACCGGGACCGAATGCGTACGTTGCGCGGCCCTGGCAACCTGCCGCACCTGCTGAGCAGCCGCGCCGGGCGTACCACCGGTCAACCAGATCCCCTGCGGGATCGCGGCGAGCCGGGTGAGTTCGGGGGACGGATGCCCGCGGCGCACCGCGGACGCCACCTGGCTGTGCGGCGAGGCGTACAGCGCGCGGCCGGTGAGCGGCCCGGCCGTCAGCCGGAAGGCACGCGGCAGATGCGGACCGGGGACGCCGGACGCGGACGATCCCGCGATCGCGAGCAGCACGGCGAACAGTCCGGTCGCCCACAGCACGACCGGATTGCGACGCAGCAGGCCGATCACCGCTCGCCGGCGGGGCCCGCCGCGGACAACCGCTCGAACTGGTCGATGTCGTTGTCGATCTCGCTCACCTCGTCGGTGCCCGAGAGCGCAGTGCGCGTTACGTGGAACGCGGCCGAAACCCCGACCAACAGGATGCACAGATGCACGCTCGCGAACGCGACGTTGTTCAGCATCGCGGGGCCACGCGAGCGCGCCAGCCCGTAGGCCGCAGCGCCGGCGAGCACGGCCATGGTGAGCAACGTCGGCCAGACTGCAAGCGGCTGCCGTCCACCAGAGCCGGTCTTCGGGGTCACCACGAACCGGCCGCGCCGCCGCGCCAGCACGGCAACTGTCGCGGCGATGTGCACCCAGAACGTGCTTGCCGCAAGGGCGAACGCGCGGAACGTGTAGCGCCCGGCGCCGGCGACGGCAACGGTCGTCAGGGCGAGGGCGAAGTACGGGCCGAAGTGGACGAGGAACTGGTCGGCGTTCGCGGCGGCCAGTGGCTGGCGTCCGGTCAGGATCCGCACCACGGGCAGCGCCATGTAGATCAGCACGGTCCAGCCGGTCAGGAAGTACATGCTCGACAGCAAGTACTGCGCCTTCATCCGCAGCGGCAGCCGGGCGGTCAGCGCCGCCGGAATCGCGGACAGGCAGCCCCGCGCCCAGCGCAGCTGCTGGCTGAGATAGG
Source organism: Jatrophihabitantaceae bacterium (assembly GCA_035765515.1). Lineage (GTDB taxonomy): Bacteria > Actinomycetota > Actinomycetes > Mycobacteriales > Jatrophihabitantaceae > DASRSS01. The sequence continues at coordinate 41,272 of DASTXN010000084.1, forward strand.
ACGCGGTGTCCTCCGGCCCGAGCCCCTGCGCGAGGACGACGGGCAGGTACACGCTGCGCCAGCCGCGCTCGTGCAGCCGCAGCCCGAGCAGGAAGTCCTCGGTGACGCTGTCCTCGGGAAAGCCGTCTGCGAGCGCGTCGCGACGGAACGCCACGTTGGTGCCGCAGCAGAACATGCTGCCCCGGGCATCCTTGCCGCGCGCGATGCAGCCGAAGAACAGAGCCTGCTGCGCCCACGCCGCCCCGGCGACCTCGTTCTGCCCGGCGTTCGCGTAGTGCTGCGGGGTCTGCGCGAACGCGAGGCCGTCGTCGGCGAGCAGCACACCGAGCGTCTCGACCAGGAAGTCCGGGTGCGGCACGTGGTCGCAGTCGAACACCGCTACGTACGGCGCGGACGTGTGCCGCAGCGCATTGTTGATGTTGCCGGCCTTGGCGCCGCGGTTGTCCGACCGGGCGATGTACCCGACGCCGAGGCGGGCGGCGAGTTGCGCCATCTCAGCATCGTTGCCGTCGTCCAGCAGCATCACGTTGACGTCCGCGCCGCGCATCCGCCGAGCCGCCACCAGCACCGGCGCGACGATCTCCTCCGGCTCGTCGTAGCGCGGCACGAACACGTCCACCCTGGTCTCCGGCGGGACCGGGTGTACCGGGTGGCAGCGGCGCTGCCGGAAGACCGACCACCAGAAACCGGTGGCCTGCGCGAGGTTGAACAGCTCCGCGCACAGCAGCAATCCGTACAGCCAGAGATCACCGATGCGCGCCGGTGTGAGCAGCCAGCCGAAGTACCAGATCGCGGCCAGGATGTTGACGATCACCAGCAGCCGCACGTTCAACAGACGTGGCATGCCGAGCGGACGTTCGCCCCACGCCGGATCGGCGAGGCGCGGGTCCGGCCGGGCCGCAGCGGTCGCGGTACTTCGTTCACTCATGAGAACTCCCAGACGGTCACGTTCGGGAACTTGACCACGCGGTCGAGATGCCGGTTCTGCTTCAAGCTGGAGACGGCCGTCCCGACCTGGCCGGCGGGGCCCTTCAGGTTCAGGAAGCTGCCCAACACGAACACGTGCGGAACCTTGTTGGTCTGCGGCACTCCCGTGATCGGCTTGGCGGTTATGCCGGGTCGGTAGTAATCCAGCTCGCTGTTCAGGTAGCTCGGCCCGAACAGCAGCAGGTCGTGGGGTCCGGCCTGCGCCCGCACGAACTTCACCGCGGACCGGAAGTCGTACACGCGCGGGTTCGTACTGTTCACCTGTTCGTCCACCAGCCCGCTGCTCAGTGCCGCGATGACGAGGACGGGCACGGCGATCTTGGTGAACTTTCCGCGCACCCAGGACGCCGCCAGCCGGGCCAGCAACAGGTTCAGCGCGGGAACCGTCGCCGAGAAGTAGCGCAGGTCGAACAGGTCGCTGCGCCGCTGGCCGATGATGAACAGGATCGTCGGCGGCACGATCGCCAGCGCGGCCAAGATCCGCCCACCACTGGACGCGCCGCGCCCGAGCGATGCAAGCACGAGCAACAGCAGCAGCGGCCACAGCGCGTTGATCAGCACCATCGTCTCGTCGGAGTGGTAGCCCAAGACGGCCCACACCCCGTCCGCAAGCACGGAGTATGCGTTCAGACCGGGCTGGCTGGCCGCGCTCTGACCCGCCTGTGCGGGCACGGCGGCGGTCAGTCCCTTGGTGTGGCCGTACTGCTGCACGATCCAGCCGAGCAGCGGCCAGCTCAACGCGGCGACGACGCCGGCGGACGCGAGCGCGCACAGCACGATGCGCCAGTCACGATCGCGGACGAGTCGATGGACCCCGACACCGGCGAAGATCAGCATCAGGGTGGCGACCGCGAAGAACGTGTCGTACTGCGTCCACAACAGCGCCGCGCAGCAGAGGGTAAAGACGACCACCTCTGTCCATCTCGGCGCGCGCAGGATGCGGACCAGCATCCACGCGGCGACCGTCGCGAACAGCATGAACAGCGCGTACATCCGCGCGTCCTGCGAGTACCAGACGGCGGCCGGACCGATCACCGCGATGACGCCCGCGAAGCGCGCGGTTCGGCGGTTCCACAGGTCGCGCGCCGCGTAGTACGACACGGCGACGAGCGCGATGCCCGGCACGATCGACGGGATGCGCACGATCGTCTCGGTGGTGCTGCCCGTCCAGTGGATCGTCGCCCACAGCAGGGTGAAGTACAGCGGCGGGTGGACGTCCGTGGTGCGCAACAGGTGCAGCATCTGGCCGTAGGGCTGCGACGCCTCGTGGACGCTGATGGCCTCGTCGATCCACACGCTCCGGTCGGTGCTCAGGCGCACTGCGAGGGCGACCGCGCACAGCGGGATCACCCAGTTCAGGTCCGCGCGGCGCAGCCAGCCCAGCCGGGGCGGACGGCGGTGCTGGCCCGCCGCCGGTGCGCTCGAACCGGCCACCTCGGCCGCGGCGACGTTCTCGCCGACGGCCGGCGTGATGGTGTCCGCGGCACCCGGCGCGGCCGCTTCGATCGTGGCCGTCTCGACAGTGGCCGCTGCCGCGGTGGCCGCTTCGACAGTGGCGGTCTCGACGGTGGCGGCTTCGGCGGTGGGCTCGGTCGCCGGCCCGGCAGCCGCCGCCGCAGTACGCACCGGCGCGGGCGGTGCGTACGCCGGCGACAGCACCGGGCTGCGCGGCGGTGCCCACCGGGCGGCCGCGAGCTCGAAGCCGCCAGACACCAGCAGCACGGCGGACGCGACCGCGGTGGCTGCCGCGGCGGCGACCGCGGTGTGCGCGAGCAACAGCATTATCAGTTGCGAACCGGCTGCCACCGCGGTGGCGATCACAGCCCGGACGGCCAGCCCCCGTGCGCACAGCGCGGCGAGCACGACACGGGCCACGCACAGCAGCGTCATCGCCAGCAGGTACACCGGGAGCGCCGGGCGCAGCTGCGCGCCTGTCGAACCGAGCACGGTGGTGTAGAGCGAATCCGGCAGCGCGAGCAGCACCGCCGAGCCGAGCGCGGACGTCACCGCCGTGATCGCGAGGGCGGACCCGAGCGCTCGGTGCTGCTGCACGCGCAACTGGGCGAGCACCACGACGGGCACCATCGCCGTCGCGAACAGCACGGCGCCGCCGAGCGTGGACACCGCAGCGAACACGCCCGCGACCGAGGCCGGCAGCACGCGGTTGGCGACGATGACGTCCTGCGCGCCGAGCACGGCCAGCAGCAGGAACGAGACCACCGTCGCCGGTGCGGCCGGCGCGCGTCCACCGGTCTCGGGCACGACGGACGACTTGCGCAGCAACAGGCACGCGAGCAGCGCGGCGTACCCACCGGCGAGCACACCGGCCGCCGCGCCGGTCGTGCCGAGAACGGGCAGCAGGGCGAACCCGATCGCGCAGCGAACGGCCGGTTCAGTGATGATCGCGGTGGCCGCGGCGCCGAGCCGGTGCTGACCGAACAGGTGCCCGCGCGCGAGCGCAAGCAGCCCGGCGACCGGACCGTCCAGCGCCAGCAGCCAGACCAGCGCCACCGGCAGGCGGGCTATGTCGGCAAGCCAGGGCGCGGCGACAGCGAGCGCCACGCCGATGCCGATCCCGCTCCACAGCGCGATCGGACGCAGCCGCCGGGCGAGGTCCGGGCGCAGTGAGGCGCCGGCGGTGAGGCTCGCCGCGGGCGTGTTGATCAGCAGGTAGGCGGCAAGGAACGCAGCGAACTGCGCGTAGTGCCCGGACGGCAGCACCCGTACCGCGACGACGGAGAAGGCGAGGTTGCCGAGGCCCGCCGCGACCTGCGCGGCGACGACGCCGGACTGCCGGGCGACGGTGCGCCCGAGAGCAGGTCTCGCCTCGCTGGCGGTGGTGGTCATCGCAGCAGTGCCTCCGGTTCCAGGCGCAGCGCACGCAGGTCGGCGGGGCAGCCGCCGTGACCGCGCTGGACGACGCTGCGCATCAGTTCGAGCATGGTTTCGGCGACGTGGACGATGCCGGTTACCGCGTCGCGATCGGGCGGTGGCCCGTCCAGGGCCGCGGCGATCGTCGGTGCGACGTCCCGGATCGCGCCACCAGGTCGCAGGCTCGGCTGCGCCAGCCGGTCGGCGAGCGCCGCGCACTTGGCCTCGTGCGCGAACGCGACGAACGGGGTGCCGGCCGCGGCCGCCGCCACCAGCGAGTGGAAGCGCTGGCCGAGCACGACGCGCGCTCGGCGGTAGGACGAACTGGCTGCGCGCACCGATTCCGGCGGCGGCGCGATGGCCACGTCCGTCCGGGCCGCCACCCGGAGGGCACGCTGCAGTTCGCCGGCGAGCTCGAGGTCGTCGCCGTGCTCGGGGCCACCGATCTGCCACGGCTCGAGCACGACACCGTCGATGTCGTTGCGGGACGCGATCAACTCGGCGATGCCCGTGGCCAGCGTCGGTACGTGCTGGGAGCCGCCCGCGTGGCGCGACAGCGTCACCACCAGCGGGCCGCGCACGGGACGCTCACCGGCGGGCTCGCGAACGGCCTGCGCGAACAGCGTCCACGCCGCGTCCGCGCCGATGCGCATCGGCTGGGGGACGCCGGCACCGGCCAGGATCTGCGCGGACACCTCGTCGCGCAGCACAAGCATGTCCGCGCTCGTCGCGAGCGTGCGGGCGAGCAGTCGCGCGCGCCGGTCGGGCAGTTGCCCCGCACCGACACCCACCAGCGCGACCGGACGGCCGAGCAGCCGAGCGCCGCGGGCCAGCGCGACACCGCGCGCGAGCAACGCGTGCGGGTGCCGGCCCGTCGACGGCGCGAGCGTCTTGAACACCGTGCCGCCGGCGAAGACGACAGCGTCCGCGGCGCGTGCGGCCGAGAGCGCGTCCGGGGCGGTGGACCGGATCGCGCGCCCGCGGCGATCCACGACGGCCGCGGGGTCGGCAGCGGGCACGATCGTCGTCCATCCCGGCAGGGCGTCGATGAATGACGTCAGCAGCGCCTCATCGCCCGGATTACGCTGCCCGAAGGCGCCGGCGAGCAGAGCCGTTGGCACGTTCGACCTCCTCGTAGACGTCGCTGTAGATCGATCGGTGCGCGAGCGCGACCTCGTGCCACGACCGATCGGCGGCGAGCGCTCTGGTCGCGGCACGCATCCGGTCCCGCTGCTGCGGATCGGACGCGAGTGCGCGCAGCCGCTCGGCGAGTTCCACCGGATCCAGCGGGCAGGACGCGTCCGTCCCCACACCGCACGCGTCCGCCAGCCGGGGCGACACCAGCGCTGGTGTGCCGTGCGCGAGCGCGAGCGCGAATGCCCCGCTGGACGCGTGTGGCTCGGGGTACGGGAACACCGCGACATCCGCGGCCTGGAACCAGGCGGCGACGTCCGCGTCCGGCACGAAGCCGGTGAACCGCGCATGTCCGCTGGCGCCTTCGTAGCGACCGCGCAGCTCGTTCAGGTAGCCGTCGCCCTGGGCCGCCAGGCGCGGGTGTTCGCCGCCGGCGACCACGAGCAGCACGTCGCGCCCGGCGAGCGCCGCCGCGTCGAGCGCGACCTCCAGGCCCTTGTACGGCGCGACGAAACCGAAGCACAGCGCGACCAAACGGTCCGTCGGCAATTCGAGCGCGTGCCGGGCGGCCGCGCGCACCTCCGGGCCCGCCGCGGGTGCCGGCTCGACCCCGTGCGGGACGACGCGCGCGCCGCGCACGAACCGGGTGAACGGCCGCTCGTGCACGATCGTCGTGTCCGCCAGCCGCGGGATGGCCCGTTGCAGCGCGATGAACCCGGCGCGCGCAGCGGGAGCGGGCACTGCGACCCGGTGCAGGCGCGTGTAGTCGGCAGTGACCACGGCCGGGTCGACGACCTGGTGCATCGTGACGACGGTGGGCATGCGCTCGGTCGCCAGCGCACGCAGCAGGCCGATGGTCGCGGCCGGGCCGCCGTAGAGGAACAGCTCGTGCTGCAGGTGCAGCACGTCTGCGCCGCTCGCGCGCGCGGCGGCGAACGCCTCGGGCAGCGCGTTCGCCGAACCGATCCGGAACGCGCGGTGCACGTCGACCGGACCGTCCTGCGAGCGTTCCGGCTGCCCGTCCTGGTGCGGTGCCACGACGAGTGGACGCGCGCCGGCGTCGGCAAGCGCGTGTGCCAGGTTCGCGGTGTACGACGCGACGCCGCTGGCGCCGCCGTGACGCGTGCCGAGCTGTGGATACGGGCTGATCAGTGCAACGTCAGGCCGCATGGTGCACCTTGGCGTGTCGCTCGTGCCCGGTCGCGACGGCCGGCGCATGGTCGACCGCATGCCCGCCGTCGGACGCGCGCTGCTCCGGCCCGGGCGGCAGGTCCACGACGCCGGCGCTGGGAAGCTGGACGGGGACGATCCGATGCTGCAGCCACAGCAACGCGAGCGAGGCGGCCATGCGCAGCGAGTCGCGCCCGGTCGACAGCCGCGAGCCGTCCTTGTCCAGCCACACCGTCGGCACCTCGGCCACCTCGTATCCGAGGTCGCGCGCGGTTGAGAGCAGGTCGACGTCGAACACGAAGTCGCGAGCCGACAGCAGCGGGACGATTCGCCTCGCCGCATCGCGACGGATCACCTTCGCACCGCACTGGGTGTCGAAGTACGCCAGTTTGAACATGCGCCGGACCAGCCGCGCGAACACGGACGCGAACAGCCGCCGGGACCGCCCGCGCGCGACCGGCAGCACGGACGCGGGGTGGTAGCGCGAGGCGATCGCGATGTCGCTGCCGAGGTCATCGCACGTGTCGACCAAGCGCAGCAGCTCTTCCGGTGGCGTCGCGCCGTCCGCGTCGACGAACGCGACGAACTCGGCCTGCGAGATCCGGAACGTCTCGCTCACCACGCCGCCCTTGCCCAGACGCGGGTACTGCACCGCGTGCACGCGCGGATCCGTCGAGGCGTGCTTCTCGACCACGTCGAGGGTGCGGTCGCTGCAGTCGTCCAGGGCGATGACGAAGTTGACGCCGTCGCCCGGGCACGCCTGCCGGTAGCTGCGCAGGGTCTCGTCGATCCGGTGCTGTTCGTTGTGTGCCGGAATGATGATGTCTAGGCGCACTGCCAGTACCGTTCCAATCTGGCTAGGTGGGTGGATGGGCAGGTGGGCGGCGGCGTCCGCGCCGCCCCGACCGGCACGGGGCGATTGCCGTGCTTTTGCCCGGTACGTCCTCTCCACTGTGGGTACCCGGATGCGCGGCTGTCCAGCCGCGTGTGCCCGATCCGGCGTGTCGGCTAAGGCCAGGTTCAGGTGCGTGAAGTCGCCGTCATCGGCGGCCCGTTCGGCTACCCAAAACCGCCGCGCTAATCGCGCTCTGCGCGGGAATTCAGCTGGTCGTCGGTGCTCAGCTGGGCGGCGGTGTCAGGTGCTGACGGACCCAGGCGTGCATCGCGATGCCCGCGGCGACACCGGCATTGATCGAGCGGGTCGAGCCGTACTGCGCGATGGAGCACACCAGTTCGCAGGCCTCGCGCGCCGCATCGGTGAGGCCGCTGCTCTCCTGACCGAACAGCAGCATCGACTGCTGCGGTAACGCGGTCGTCTCGATGGGGACGGCGCCGGGAAGGTTGTCGACGCCGATCAGCCGGTAGCCGCGCCCGGATGCGTACGCGGCCAGTTCGACGATGTCCTCGACGTGGACGATGTGCTGGTACCGGTCGGTGACCATCGCGCCGCGACGGTTCCAGCGGCGCCGGCCGACGATGAGGATCTCCTTGGCCAGGAAGGCGTTTGCGGTGCGCACGACCGTCCCGATGTTGCGGTCGTGGTGCCAGTTCTCGATCGCGACCGCGAACCCGTGGCGGCGCTCGTCCAGGTCGGCCACGATCGCCTCGAGGCGCCAGTACCGGTACCGGTCGACGACGTTGCGGCGGTCACCGTCGCGCAGCAGGTCCGGGTCCAGCCGCGCATCATCCGGCCACGGCTGCGGATGCGGCCCCACCCCGACCGGTGCCGCGCCGGCCGGTGTCCAGTCCTCGGCCTCGTCCCACGAGTGGGCACCTGGGTCGCGAGTGGGCACCTATAGCCGCCCACTCGACGCGTAAGTGCCCACTCGCGGCAAGAACTTGCTCTCTTAGCTCAGGCCGAGGTCGGCCAGCGTGTACGCCGAGCGGTACTGCAGCCCGGCCTCTTCGATCGCGGCACGCGCCCCGCGGTCGACGATCACCGCGACTCCGACGACCTCGGCGCCGGCCCCGCGCAGCGCCTCCACGGCGGTGAGCGGCGAACCGCCCGTGGTCGAGACGTCCTCGACGACGAGCACCCGCCTGCCCGCGACGGACGGGCCCTCGACGCGCTGCTGCATGCCGTGCTTCTTCTCCGCCTTGCGGACGACGAACGAGTCGACGGCGCCGCCTGATGCGTGCAGGATCGCGGTTCCCACCGGATCGGCACCCAGCGTCAGCCCACCGGCCGCGTCGTAGGACCAGTCCGCGGTGACGTCGCGCAGCACCCGCCCGACGAGCGGCGCGGCCTTACGGTGCAAGGTGATCCGGCGCAGGTCGATGTAGTAGTCGGCCTCGCGGCCGGACGACAGCGTCACCTTGCCGTGCACGACGGCGATGTCCTTGATCAGCTGCAGCAGTTCGTCACGATCGCTCACGGGAGAACCTTATCCGGGCGCGAAGCGCACGTAGGTGACCCACCACGCGATGAGCTCCCCCGCTGGGGGTCCCCCCGCTTGCGGGGGAGGGCGGTACCCCCAGCGCGAAGAGCCCGCGCGCGGCGCGACGAAGGAGCAGCCGCTCGGATCTCGCGATCCTCCCCCGCCGGCTACGCCCACATTGGCGGGGGAACCCCCATTCCGTTCTTTGGGGTGGTCACGAGATTCGATCTGGCGCGGTTAGTCTCTGCGCGACTTGCCGGCCTTCTGGCGGGCGCGGGCGAGCTCGGCGCCCTTGGCCACGGCCTCGGCGTCGGCGCGCACCTTCGCCTTCGAGCGGGCCCGCGCCGGGTTCGCCGCCTCGGCGGTGTGCGGCTGCGACTGCGCCGCCGAACGCTGTGCGCGCTTCGCCGCCGCCGCACCGGAGGCGGCGCCGCGCTGGGCCGTCGCGCTGCGCGGGCCGAACAGCCCGCCGAGACCCGGACGCGCCGCCGCGCCCTCGCCGCGGCTGGCGATCTTGCAGTCACGGAAGTAGTTCATCGACCGCGGCAGCACGATGAGCACGATTACCGCAATGGACGCCGCGCCCATCAGCACTCCGGCAACCTTCGGCAGCATCGGCCAGCCGTGCACGGGGACGACGGCGAGCGGACCGCTGGTCAGCACGATCACGATCAGGATCGCCCAGCGTGCGCCGCTGGCACCGCGGACCCGGCGCAGGCTCAGCCCGAGGATCACCAGCGCGATCGAGACGATCACGCTCTGCAGCAGGACGCCGCTGCGCAGCTGCGCCAAGTCGTGCGCCACGTCCGAGGCGGTGTAGTGCGCCTTGTGGTTCTTGCCGGTGGCCTTGTTGTTCGAGTCGATCAGCCACTGTGACAGCTGGCTGGTGTAGCCGCGCAGGGCCAGCGCGCGCAGCATCGTGAAGACGACCTCGAGGCCGATCGCGATCACGGCGAGGTCGACCGTCCGCGGAATCGGGACCTTGGGCGGGTCGGTTCGGACCGCCGAGCCGGCCGCAGCCTTGTCCGCGGACTCCGACTTCTCGGGCGACTCCGCGGAACCGGACGGCGCACCGGTGCCCTTGCGCATCGAAACGGGCTTCTTCGGCGGGAGATCGCTCACCGGCGCAGTGTACGTGGCGGGTCTCATCCGGCAGGTCGCACCGCAGTTCGCCCAGTACAGTCGAGGTCCCACGCGGGGCCACCCGCGCATCACCAGCAGAGATCGAAGGACGGCCGATGACGACGCCACCCGACCCGGGCCGGCCCGAGGGCTACCCGCCGCCGGATCCGGTCTCGCTGAGCAAGGGCGGCACCGATTCCGGTGACACGAACGCCGGTGACAGCCAGCAGCCGCCCCTGGACTTCGACCCGTACCGTTTCGGTGCCCCGGAACACCCGATCCCACCGGAGTACGCGCCGCCCGGCTACCGTCCGCCCCAACCGCCGCCCCAACCGCCGGTCCAGCCGCCGCAGTACTACCCCGGCTACGGCAACCAGCCCGGGTATCCGGGCTACCCGGGCCAGCAGGGTTACCCAGGTCAGCAGGGTTATCCAGGCCAGCAGGGTTACCCGGGTCAGCAAGGCTATCCAGGCCAGCAGGGTTACCCGGGCCAGCAGGGCTATCCCGGCTATCCCCCGAATCCGCCGTACGCGTCGCAGTATCCGCCCGCGCGCACCGGCAACGGCAAGGCGATCGCGTCCCTGGTGCTCGGCATCGCGTCGGTCGTCTTCTTCTGGACGAGCGTGCTGGACGCGATCCCGATCATCCTGGCGTTGATCTTCGGCGGGATCACGCTGTCGGAGGCGCGCCGCCGCCCGGGACGCGAGGGCTACCGCCTCGCGGTCGCGGGCATCGCGTGCGCGGTGGTCGGCGCGATCCTCGCGACCATCTGGAGCGTGTGGATCTACAGCAAGGTGCAGAACTGCCTCGACTACGACACCAATTCCTCGCAGTACTCGCACTGCGTCCACGAACAGTTCTGACTCGCGCAGCGCTTAGTCACGACCAGCGCCGACTTCGCGATCACGCGCCCCGGACGGACAGCCCGGAGCGGTCGTCGAGCGCGTCCACCACGACGGTCTGACCGTCGCGGACCTGCCCGGCGAGCAGCTCGCGGGCCAGCGCGTCACCGATGGACGTCTGCACCAGGCGTCGCAGCGGGCGTGCCCCGTACAGCGGATCGAAGCCGTTGATCGCCAGCCACTCGCGCGCCGCGTCCGAGACCTCCAGCGTCAACCGGCGCGCGGCGAGCCGCTTCGCCAGCGCCGCGACCTGGATGTCCACGATGCGGGTCAGGTCCTCGGTGGTTAGCGCGTCGAACACCACGATGTCGTCGAGCCGGTTGAGGAACTCGGGCTTGAAGTGCCCGCGCACCACGGCCATGACCTCGTCCCGTTTCAGCTCGTCCGGCAGTTCGGCCACGAGCGCCTGCGAGCCGAGGTTGGACGTCAGCACCAGGATCGTGTTGCGGAAGTCCACCGTCCGGCCCTGGCCGTCGGTGAGCCGGCCGTCGTCCAGCACGGCCAGCAGCACGTCGAACACGTCCGGGTGCGCCTTCTCGACCTCGTCCAGCAGCACCACGCTGTACGGACGCCGGCGGACCGCCTCGCTGAGCTGACCGCCCTCCTCGTAGCCGACGTAGCCGGGAGGCGCGCCGACGAGCCGCGCCACCGAGTGCTTCTCGCTGTACTCGCTCATGTCGATGCGCACCATCGCGCGCTCGTCGTCGAACAGGAACGCGGCGAGCGCCTTGGCGAGCTCGGTCTTGCCGACGCCCGTCGGGCCCAGGAACAGGAACGAGCCGGTCGGCCGGTTCGGATCGCTGATGCCCGCGCGAGCGCGACGCACCGCGTCCGCCACCGCCTGCACCGCGGCCTTCTGCCCGATCACGCGCGAACCGAGCTCGTCCTCCATGCGCAGCAGCTTCGCCGTCTCGCCCTCGAGCATGCGCCCGGCCGGGATGCCGGTCCACGCGGCGACCACGTCGGCGACGTCGTCGGCGGTGACCTCCTCCTTGACGAGCACGTCCTGCGCCGGCTCGGCCTCGGCCGCAGCGGAAAGCTCTTTCTCCAGCTCGGGAATCTCGCCGTACAGCAGCCGTGACGCAGCCTCGAAGTCGCCGTCGCGCTGCGCGCGCTCGGCCTGGCCGCGCAGGTCGTCCAGCCGCTTCTTCAGCTCGCCGACCTTGTTCAGCCCGGACTTCTCCCGCTCCCACCGAGCATTGAGCGCGTCCAGCTTCTCGGTGAGATCGGCCTTTTCGGCCTGCAGCCGTGCGAGTCGCTCGCGCGAGGCGTCGTCGGTCTCCTTCGCGAGCGCCATCTCCTCCATGCGCAGCCGGTCGACCGCGCGCTGCAGCTCGTCGATCTCGACCGGACGCGAGTCGATCTCCATGCGCAGCCGGGACGCCGCCTCGTCCACGAGGTCGATCGCCTTGTCCGGCAGGAAGCGCGAGGTGATGTAGCGGTCGGACAGCGTCGCCGCCGCGACCAGAGCGCCGTCGTTGATCTGCACCTGATGGTGCGCCTCGTAGCGACTCTTCAGGCCGCGCAGGATTCCGATCGTGTCCTCGACGGACGGTTCGCCCACGAACACCTGCTGGAAGCGCCGCTCGAGTGCCGGGTCCTTCTCGATGTGCTCGCGGTACTCGTCCAGCGTCGTCGCGCCGACGAGCCGCAGCTCGCCGCGCGCCAGCATCGGCTTGAGCATGTTGCCCGCGTCCATCGCGCCCTCACCGGTCGCGCCTGCACCGACCACGGTGTGCAGCTCGTCGATGAACGTGACCACCTGCCCGCCGCTGTCCTTGATCTCGTTCAGGACGGCCTTGAGCCGCTCCTCGAACTCGCCGCGGTACTTCGCGCCCGCGAGCATCGAACCGAGATCGAGTGCCATCAATCGCTTGCCACGCAGGGATTCCGGCACGTCGCCGGCCACGATGCGCTGCGCGAGTCCCTCGACGACGGCGGTCTTGCCGACGCCCGGTTCACCGATCAGCACCGGGTTGTTCTTGGTGCGCCGCGAGAGCACCTGGATCACGCGGCGGATCTCGGCGTCGCGGCCGATGACCGGATCGATCTTGCCCTCGCGCGCCGCCTCGGTCAGGTCGACGGCGTACTTCTCCAGCGCCTGGAACGTGCCTTCCGGATCCGGGGACGTGACACGCTGCGAACCGCGCACGGACTGCAGCGCATCGCGCAGCGCGCCCGCGGTCACGCCATTGCGGCTGAGCAGGTCGGCAACCGGCCCGCCGGCCTCGGCGAGACCGATCAGCAGGTGCTCGGTCGAAACGTACTCGTCGGAACGGTCGCGTGCCTCACGCTCCGCCGCGCCGAGCACCGCGAGCATGCCGCGGGACGTCTGTGGCGCGCCGACCGAGGAGCCGCTGGCCGACGGCAGCGCGTCGACGAGCCGCTGTGCCTCGACGCGCAGCGCGAGCGGGTCTACGCCCACCGCCTGCAGCAGCGGACGCGGCAGGCCCTCGGCGTCGTCCAGCAAGGCGACGGCGAGGTGCGCGGGCTCGACGTTCGGGTTGCCGCGCTCGGCGGCGGTCGTCACCGCTGACGACACCGCCTGCTGGCTGCGGGTGGTCATGTCCATGGTCTGGATGCTCCTACTTCTTCGATACCAGCCTCGTGATCAACAGCAGGTTGTGGTCGCTCAGGCAGCCACGCCGCGCTGTTGATCATTGGTGAATGGCTCGTGATCAACAGCAGGTTGTAGTCCCCCAGGCAGCCACGACGCGCTGTTGATCATTGGTGGCTACCGCCGCGGGTTCCGGCGGGACGCCTGCTGCGGCTGCCACACGACCAGCGCGGTCGAGCCGGAGCTGCGCCGCACCAGTTCGGCGTGCGCGTGGTCGAGCTCGGCCGACAGCTCGGCCACCCGGGCACGCAACGCGTCCACGTGCGATTCGAGTTCGATGATCCGTTTGATGCCGGCGAGGTTGACGCCCTCCTCCTGCGACAGGCGCTGCACCTCGCGCAACAACGCCACGTCGCGAGCCGAATAGCGCCGCCCGCCGCCGGCCGTCCGTCCGGGTGTCACGAGCCCCAGCCGGTCGTACTGGCGCAGGGTCTGTGCGTGCATGCCGGCGAGTTCGGCCGCGATGGAAATGACGAACACCGGGGCGTCGTCTGGCACGCCGGGGACGTTGTGCGCAGGGATCGGTCTAGGCATGGTGCGCCTCCCGGGCCCGCAACGCCGCGGTGATCCGGCTGCGCGGGTCGTCGTCGCTCGTCGCTGCGATGTACTTCTCCAGCGCCTCGCGGGCGTCGCCGGACACCTTCTGCGGGACGGCCACCTCGACCGTCACGAGCAGGTCGCCGCTCTTGCCGCCCCGCCTGATGCCGCGGCCGCGCACCCGCAGAGTGCGGCCGGACGGAGTGCCGGGCGCGATCTTCAGCGCGACGGATCCGTCCAGCGTGGGCACGCGCAGCGTGGTGCCGAGCGCGGCCTCGCCGAACGTGATCGGCACGGTCAACGTGAGGTCGTCGCCACTGCGGCCGAACAGGTCGTGCGTACCGACGTGCACGGTGACGAACAGGTCGCCGGATCGTCCACCGTTCGTGCCCGGCGTGCCCTTGCCGGGCACGCGCAACCGCGCACCGTCGCGGATGCCGGCCGGCACGCGCACGTTGATCGTCCGCGTCTGGTTCGTGACGCCGGTACCGCCGCAGTCGGGACACGGCGAGTCGACGACCGTGCCGGTGCCGCGGCACTCGCGACACGGCTCGCTGAAACCGAACGCGCCCTGGTTGCGGCTCACGAATCCGGTACCGCCGCAGTTCGCGCACCGGTGCGTGCCGGTGCCCGGACGTGCTCCCGAACCGTGGCAGGTGCGGCACGTACCCGGGCCGGAAAGCTGCAGCGGCAACGTGGTTCCACGCACCGCCTCGTCGAAGCCCAGGCTCAGATCCGCGCTGACGTCCTGGCCGCGCGTCGGTCCGGCCGCGCGCCCGCCGCCACGTCCGGCGCTGCCGAACAGGTCGCTGAACAGGTCTCCGAGGTTCGCGCCACCGGCACCGCCCGCGCCGCCGAACAGGTCGGACATGTCGAACGTCGCGCCGCCTCCGGAACCGCCCGCACCCGGACGGAAGCCCCGGCCGAACAAGGAGCGGTCCTCGTCGTACTTGGCTCGCTTCTGCTTGTCCGACAGCACGTCGTAGGCCTCGGAGACCTCCTTGAAGCGCGCCTCGGCCTCCGCGTTGCCCGGGTTCTTGTCCGGGTGCAGGTCACGCGCCAGCTTGCGGTACGCCTTCTTGATCGCGGCCGCATCGGCGTCCTTGGCGACGCCCAGCGCCGCGTAGTAGTCCTTACTCACGTCCACCGGGCGTCACCTCCTATTCGTTGGCTTCGTTGTCGGACGGCTCGTCGCCGATCGGGGTTTCCGCTTCGCCCGCAGGAGCAGCCGGCGTCGCCGGATCGGTGACGCCGACCATCGCCGGGCGCAGCAGCCGATCGCCGTGCCGGTAGCCCTTGCGCATGACCGTGGTGCAGGTCGGCACGCTGACCTCGTCGCTCTCGTTGTGCATGACCGCTTCGTGCACGGTCGGGTCGAACGGGTCGCCCTGCTCCCCGAACGCCTCCAGGCCGAGCTTGCTGAACGCCAGCTCGAGCTGG
>DASTXN010000085.1:0-5928 GCA_035765515.1 Jatrophihabitantaceae bacterium
GACGGCTGCCTTTTCAGCGGCCTACGACGCGCGCGAGCACGCACTGCTCGGCTGCGCGCCGGACCTCGACGCCGCGGACGCCGCCCTCGCGCCGCGGGTCACGCCGGCCGTACTCGCCGCTGCCGCCGCGAGCGTCCCCGAGCCGTGGCTGGCCGGCGAGCCCGGTTTCGACGGCCCGGACGCGGTGCGCGCCGCCTATGTCGACGAGCTGTCGGCGCGGGCGTGTGCCCGCGCCGCCTGGCTGGCCTCTGCGTTCCGCCGTCGCCGGCTACAGCGCGTCCGGACGGACCGCGTCCGCCGCGCGCCGGAACCGTCCGAGCTGGCTGGGTGGTCACTTCGGGCGCCGGTTCCGCTGGCTGACCGCTCCGCGCAGCACCGTGGTGCAGCCCGGGCCCGTCCACACCGGGCTCACCGCCGATCCCGCCGCGGAGCTGGACCGGCTGCTGGACCTGCTCGTCATCAGGCCCGCCTGACCGCCTTTCCCCATGGTGTGACCAAAAATCGGGCCTGAAACTGGTCGGAGCGTGGGGAAAGGCGGCCGTCACGACGCGGCGCGGCCCACCTTCGGGTCCGGCTTCGGACGGCGCGGCTCGCGGACACCGGCCGAGCCGCCGTCGCCGTAGTAGAGCCACAGCCGTATCGACGACCCGCGCGGCACCTTCGCGCCGGACTCGGGCGACTGGTCGGTGACGACGCCGGTCGGTGCCGTGTCGTCCAGCGGCAGGCCGTTCGCGTCCCACCCGACGGCCAGCAGCCCGACATCGCGCAGCGCGCCGTTGGCCTCCGCCCAGGTCATGCCGACCACGCCCGGCACGCGCACGGTGGAGCGGCGCCGGAAGTTCCGCGCGGACGATTCGATGTCCGCGACGAGCTCCTCGGCCGCACCCTTCACGGCGGACGGTTCAGCGCCCGCAACCGCGCGCTCGGCCGCGTTCGGCGCGTCGGTCTCGGCCGCCTCGTCCAGGTCGCGCCAGCGCTCCCAGGCCGACTGCCGCGTGACACCGAGCTGCGTCGCGATCTCCGCCCAGGACTTGCCGTGCCTGCGCGCGGACCGGACGGCGACCAGCTCGGCGCGGTCCAGCAGGCGCCGTAGCCTGCCGATGTCGTCCAGGGCCGCGAGCGCACCCTCGCCGGGCGCGGAATGACCGCCGTACGGCTCACCGTGACGCCAGCCGGCCAGCCGGTTCCAGGCCTGTCTGCCCTCGCTCCACAACTCTCGACTGCCGCCCATGGCGTCAGGGTAGCCTGACAATCACCGCAGCGCACTCAGGTCGAGGACGCCAGCCCCGATCGCAGCGCGGCTAGCTGCTCGGTGCCCAGTTCGATCGTACAGCCGACGAACCAGTCCCAGTGCGCGTCGGACCACCGGTAGTGATGTGGCCAGTTCTGGTGCTCGGCCTCCGACCAGGGCTGGTCACTGCGCGGCCGGCGCGCCAGGCTGCCGTTTACGTTCGTCGAGAAGCCGGCCTCGAAGGCGCCGCTCGCGTCGTCCCAGACGTGCGGCGTGAGGTCCGGGACGAAGGCCAGCGGCAGGTCGGTGATGCCATGCCCGGCCAGCCAGGCACGCCGGTTCGCCATGTCCCGCTCGTCCTCGGCCTCGCGGTCCGGCGGCTCACGCGTCGGACCGTCCCAGACGAACAGCTCGTCCGGCAACTCCGCGTCGAGCTGCAACGAGACGAACTCGGTGTAGGTGCCGAAGCCCGCGTTGGCCTGCCGCAGCACCAGGCCGGTTTCCGCGTCGACGACGAGCTGGATCGGATACGGCTTGTGCGACGGCGGCGCGAGCTCGACTGACCAGGCGGGCCGTTCCAGGAACTCTATGGGCTCGGCCGGTCCCGTCGGCCTGGTGAAGTCGTTGCCGTCCCAGCGGCTCAGGCTCGGCCGGTCGCCGCCGACGTTCAGCCCGCCGATCGGCGACGCGACGACATGGCGGTCGCGCGGCAGTGCCGTGAACTCCTCGTCGCCGACGTATCGCATCCACCGGTAGTCCTCGCCGTCGATGAAGTGAACGCTCCCGTCCAGGCCTTCACGGCGGGTCAGCGTGCCGCGCCGGAAGACCCGGTAGCCGTACTCGTCCGCCTCCCGTTCGTCGCGGGCGCGCACCTCCGCGACGAACGAGTCCTCCGCGCCGGTGCCGAAGACCATGAGCATGATCAGCTGCGGCCAGCTGATCACGCCTGACATCAGGCTGCTCCGCGTCGCAGGGCGGCGGCGATCAGGCGGTCGACCAGCTCCGGATACTCGACGCCGGTGGCGGCCCACATCCGCGGGAACATCGAGATCGGCGTGAACCCCGGCATCGTGTTCACCTCGTTGACGATCACCGCACCGGCGTCGGTCACGAAGAAGTCGACGCGCGCCAGCCCGGCGCAGTCCAGCGCGGTGAATGCCCGGCACGCCACGTCCTGCACCCTTGCGATCAGCTCTGCCGGGAGCTGGGCGGGAATGTCGAACTCGCAGGCGTCATCGAGGTACTTGGCCTCGAAGTCGTACCAGTCGTGCCCGCGCACCAGCCGGATCTCGGCGGGCAGGCTGGCCTGCGGGCGGCCGTGCTCGTCCTCCAGCACGCCGCACTCGATCTCGCGACCGACCACCGCGGCCTCGACCAACGCCTTGCCGTCGTGCTCGAAGGCGGTCGCGAGCGCATCCGGCAGGTCGGCCCAGTCGCGGACGCGGGTGATGCCGACACTGGATCCCGCGCGGGCCGGTTTGACGAACACCGGCAGGCCCAGGTGTTGCAGGTCCAGCGCCGAGACGTCATCCCCCCGGCGCACCACGGCGAACTGCCCGACGTCCAGGCCGTCGGCGCGCAAGAGCTTCTTGGTGAACTCCTTGTCCATCGCCGCGGCGCTGGCGAACACGCCCGGCCCGACGTACGGCACGCCGGCCATCTCCAGCAATCCCTGAATGGTGCCGTCCTCGCCGAACCGCCCGTGCAGGACGGGGAAGACGACGTCCACGCCGGCCAGCGCGCGCACCCCTTCGGCCGGGTCGAGCGTGACCAGTTCGGGCGCGGTCGGGTCGCCGGCCAGCACGACCGAGGTCCCCTTGCTGACTTCGGGCACCTGCCGGTCGGCGATCCGCATCGTTGCAGGGTCGCCGTCGGTCAGCAGCCAGGCGCCGTCGGGCGTGATGCCGACCGGGATCACCTCGTACCGCCCCGGGTCGAGCGCGTTGATCACGCTGCCCGCGGACACGACCGAGATGCCGTGTTCGCTGCTGCGCCCGCCGTACACGACCGCGACCCGGATTCGTCCCACGCCGACCGACACTAGCCGCTCAGACCTCGCTCTTGACCGACCGGGACATCAGCAGCTCGAGCATCGCAGGCGGCTTCATGCCGCGGAAACACACCGCCTCGACGGCCGCGGTGATCGGGACGTCCACGCCGTGCCGCTGCGCCAGCTCGAGCAGTGGACGGCAGGACTTGGCGCCCTCGGCCACCTGACCGTGCGTGGCCTCCTGCGCCTGCTCCAGCGACTCGCCACGCCCCAACCGCTCGCCGAAGGTCCGGTTACGTGACAGCGGCGAGGAGCAGGTGGCGACGAGGTCGCCCAGCCCAGCCAGGCCCGCGAAGGTCATCGGGTCCGCGCCGAGTTCGATGCCCAGTCTGGACGTCTCGGCCAGTCCGCGCGTGATCAGCGAGGCACTGGTGTTGTCGCCGAAGCCCATGCCCTGCGCGATGCCTACCGCGAGCGCGATCACGTTCTTCACCGCGCCGCCCAGCTCGCAGCCGATCACGTCCACGTTCGTGTACGGCCGGAAGTACGCGTTGCTGCATGCCAGCTGCAGGGCCTCGGCACGTTCCAGGTCGGTGCACGCGATGACCGTTGCGGTGGGTTGCTCGCGCGCGATCTCCAACGCCAGGTTCGGTCCGGACACGACGGCGATCCGGTCACCGCCCGCCCCGGTCAGCTCGGCGATCACCTCGGTCATCAGCCGCGTGGTCCCGAGCTCGACGCCCTTCATCAGGCTCGCCAGCGTGGCACCGTCCGGCAGCAGCGAGGCCCATTCGCTCAGGTTCGCGCGCAACGACTGCGACGGGATGGCGAACGCGACCAACTCCGCGCCGTCCAGTGCGGCGGCCGCGTCGTGGGTTGCGCGCAGCGACTGCGGCAGGACGATCCCGGGCAGGTAGTCGGCGTTGACGTGGTCGCTGTCGATCCGCTCGGCCAGCTCGGGCCGCCTTGCCCACAGGGTCACCTGGTTGCCCGCGTCGGAGAGCACCTTCGCGAACGTCGTCCCCCAGTTGCCCGCCCCGAAAACCGCAGCCCTCATGAATTTCGGACCCAGCGGAACAGCTCGCCCTCGGGCGCCGGCAGCTCGCGCAGCTCGGCGACGTCCGAGCGCAGCCGGCGCATGATCACGTCGGTCATCTCGCGCAGCGTGGCTGCGTCCGGGGCTCTGCCGGCGAACGCGGACAGGTCGATCGGCTCTCCGGCCGAGATCACGTGCCGCGGCCGCGGGATGAGGCGGATCCGCTTGCGGTACAGATCGATCGAGTCCTGCACCCCCCACTGCGCGATCGGGATCACCTGCACGCCGGGCACCAGTGTCGCCAGCCGGGCCGCCCCCGTCTTGCCGGTCATCGGCCAGCCCAGCGGGTCGCGCGTCACCGTGCCCTCCGGGTGCATGACGATCAGGCCGCCTGCCTTCAGCGCCTCGACGGCCGCCTGCAAGGACTGGATCGCGTCCGTGGTGCCCCGGCGGACCGGGATGTGTCCCATGGCTCGCATCGCGGCGCCCACCACGGGCACCTCGAAGATCGACTCCTTGGCCAGGAACCGCGGCCGGCGGGCGGCGTCCAGGATGAATTTCGAGACCAGGAACGGGTCGACGTGCGAGACGTGATTGGTGACCACGATCGCCGGGCCCTCCTGCGGCACCCGCTCGATGTTCCGGTACCGCAGCTTGAAGATCATGGAGAACGGCACGTAGAGGATTGCCATCACGATCCCCCAGCCGACGCCGACCTTCTCGCCGTAGCCCGGCCGGCGCAGCTTGCGCGTCATCGGCACTGCAGGGTCTCCTGTCGTACTCGTCCCGAACGCCGATCGCGTTCTGCGGCCCGTGTGCAGTCTGCCGCATCACGGTTGGCGCGCCGCGCAATCCTAGAATCTTCTCCGTGCGGTGGACGGTGCTGATCCCGGTGAAGTCACTGCCGGAGGCGAAGTCACGCCTGACCGGTGCCTCTGCCGACCCGGCGGCGCACGCCCGGCTGGTGCGCGCCATCCGCGCAGACACGATCGCGGCTGCTCGCGCGGCCGACGGGGTGGCGCGCCTGGTGCTCGTCCTCGACGGGCCCGGGGCGGACGAGTCCGGTGAGCTTACGTTCGTGCAGACCGCGCCCGGTCTCAACGCCGCACTCGCCGAGGCGGCCGACGACGCGCGGACCCGGTGGCCGCGCGACGCGGTCGCAGCGCTCGTCGGCGATCTGCCTGCGCTGTGGCCCGAGGAACTTGCCGGAGCGCTGACTGCCGCGGCGGCTCACGAGCGGGCCTTCGTGGTGGACGCCGCGGGCACCGGCACCACCTTGCTCACCGCCGCGCCGGGCAGCGCGCTCCTGCCGCGTTTCGGCGCCGGCTCCGCGCAGCGCCATGCGGGCGTCGCGACCGCCCTGGATGCGGCTCCGGGGCTGCGCTGCGACGTCGACACCGCCGCGGACCTGCAGTTCGCCTCCGGGCTCGGCGTCGGTCCCGCGACGCGGGCCGAACTCGCCCACGTGGCACGCTCCGGCGAACTCGACGCCACGCGCTGATCGGAGGCGCAGCCCGCCGAGCACAGCATCGCCGTCGCGGGTGCAACGCTGGGTCAGCGTGCGGACTTGCGAGCCGGAGCCTTCTTGGCGGCCGACTTCTTGGCCGGAGCCTTCTTCGCGGCGGCCTTCTTGGCCGGAGCCGCCTTCTTGGCAGCAGCCTTCTTCGCCGC
>DASTXN010000086.1:0-18613 GCA_035765515.1 Jatrophihabitantaceae bacterium
ACCTTGCGACCCGAGAAGTGTGACCGAGGGGACCTTGCGACCCGAGAAGTGTGACCGAGGGGACCTTGCGACCCGAGAAGTGTGACCGAGGGGACCTTGCGACCCGAGAAGTGTGACCGAGGGGAGCTTGCGACCCGAGAAGTGTGACCGAGGGGTGTGATTCGGCCGCCTTCCCCCTGCTCCGACCAGAATCAGGCCAGATTTTTGGTCACGCCATGGGGAAAGCGAGCGGGTACGTTTGAGAGCGTGGGTCGGACGAGATCTGTTGCCGGATTGCTCCTCGCTACCGCGACGGTCGCGGGTTTGCTGACCGCGTGCAGCAGCACCGGCCACGACACGTCCCCGAACTCGCCGGCCACGTCGTCCGCGTCCGCCTCCGACGCGGTCGCCGCCGCCTACGCGCGGACGACCGCAGCGAGCAGCGCCAAGTTCGGCCTGTCGGCGGACGTGACCGGCGGGCCGGTCAAGCAGCCGATCCACGTCACCGCCGCGGGCGTGATCGACTTCGCGCACCGTACGAGCGACCTGACCGCGCAGCTACCCGGTGCCGGTCAGGTAGAGGTTCGCTACCTGGCGGGCATCCTGTACGCCAAGCTGCCCGCGTCGCTGGCCGCCATGCTGCCGGGCGGCAAGGCCGGTAACTGGATCTCCCTGGATCTGAACGCGCTGTCGCAGCAGCAGCTGGGTACGTCCCTGCAGCAACTCGAGGCGGCCGCGCCGAGCGACCCGAGCCAGGTGCTCAGCTTCCTGCGCGGTGCGGGGACGGGCGTCACGGACGCCGGCCCGGCAACGGTCGGTGGCATCGCCACCACCCGCTACACGACCACGATCGACCTGGACAAGGCGGCTGCCGAACTGCCCGCCAAGGCGCGTGCCGGCCTCGCCCGGCTCGAGCAGAACCTCGGCACGCACAAGCTGCCGGCGCAGTTGTGGATCGACGGTCAGGGCCGGCTGCGCAGGATGACGATCACCGCGCAACAGGGCCAGCTCACGCTCACGCTGTCGCACTTCGGCACGCCGGTGCACGTCACCGCGCCGCCGGCAGATCGGACGACGGACGTGACCGCGCTGATCAGCGGCGGCCACTGACCGAGGAGTTCAGCCGGCGTGCACCGGCGCGGACGTGCCGAGTACGTGGCCGGCCTGGTCCAGCGCCTGCACCTCGACCACGGAGCCGAGTTGCGACACCGGGATCGCGGTCTCGAACCCTTGCCGAGGTGCGGTCGACACCTCTGCGAGTCCGCCGGCCGAGGCACCGGTGAGCACCCGCCAGCTCGCCACGGCGGTCGCACCGTTCCAGCTGGCGTACACCGTCGAACCGGTCGCGGACGCGGCCGGCTTGCTCAGCGGGTGGCCTGACCACGGGAAGCGGTAGGCGCGGTACGAGTTGTCCTTCTTCGGGAACCTGGCCTCGAACACCAGCGTGCCGTCCGGCGCGAACTGCGAGACGGCCTCCTGCTGGCCCCAGCCGACGAACACGTCCCCGCCGGGCAGCAGCTGGGTGTCTCCCTGACTGTCTGCCTGGGCCACGTCCGGCGAGGTGTACCGCTGCACGAGCGTGGCCGTGTGCGCGGACGTGTCGAGCCGCACGATCATCCCGCTGGACTTCTTGCTGGTTGCCTTCCCGACACCTGCGGCGTTGTCGAACAGGCTGATCGTGTCGGCCGATTCCCATTTCGAGTCGTGCTGCGAGCTGAAATCGGTTCCGTCACCGGTGAAGGTGCTGTGCTTGCCGCCGAGGCGCCACACGATGTCACCGGTCGCCGGGTCGACGTCGTAGATCGTGTGCGTGGCGCGTCCGGAGATAAGCAGGTCACCGGACGCGGAACGGTCCAGCGAGTTGATGTGGAAGAAGTCGAAGTAGTCGGGCTGGCCCTTCGTGCCCACCTTGCTTGCGTCGGCGTAGCTGTCGGCAACCGGTACGTGATCGAGCGCATGCCACTCCTGCAGCACGTTGCCTGTGGCGACGTCGATCTGCTGCATGATGCTGTCGAGCGCGATGCCGTCCTTGGGCCCGCCCACGCTGGACAGGTCCCAGCGCACCGGCTGATACGCGGTGATCAGTGCGGTGTCGTCGGGCTCGAGCGTGAAGTCGTGCAGGTCGGCGTGGTAACCGTTGCCGGCCTGCACCGTGGCGACCTGCTGGTAGGAGTCGTCGTAGATGACGTCCTCGCCGATGCCTTGGCCGGTCGGCGTTACCTTGCCCTGCCACCAGGTGAGCACCGGCTCGCCCCGGTAGCTCTGCACCCGGAAGTCGGACGGGCTGATGCCACCGGTCAGCGGCTGGTACCAGACCAGCTGGCCGGCGGCGTCCACGATCATCGGACCGTCCTGGCCCGGCCCGGAGCGCGGCGCGACGAACACATCACCGCCGCCGGGCGTGATCGACCCGTGCGTGATCGTGTACTTCGGCGGGCTCAGCGACGGGTCGGAGTGGAACGACTGCACCTGGCTCGGGTCGTTCGGTTCGGTGCGTGGTTGCGCGGTGAACGCGGTCGGGCGCGCCACCGTGAACGAGTAGCTGCCCGACTGGCCACCGGCGACGTCCAGCGATGTCCTGACCGTGACCGTCTCGCCGGGAGTGAACGGCTGCGACGGGTAGAAGCTGGCGCCGTTGCCGTCGGAGTCGGCGCGCATCGTGCCCGGGTGCGGGCCGCTCTTCGAGCCGGTCACGGTCACCGTCCCGATCTTGGCCGGCGCCACGCCGCGCAGCGAGATCTGCGTCTGCGGCGACGCGACCCGCGAGCCCGCCGTGGGGTAGACGAGGACGGAGCCGGCGGCGAGCGTCTGCCCGGTGGCCGAAGTGCCCGCGGCGGCCGTCGTCTGCCGCGACGGTGGCGTGGAGCCGGTGTCGCTGCTACCGGTGCACGCGGCTAGCGTGGCCGCGGCGAGCGAGCCCACCGCCAGTACCGGAACAGCCCTGAAGAACCGCCGTCCGCGGCTGGATCGGATCGTCATCGTTTGCGCACCGTAGGGTCCGTGGCTGGTAGCCGCCTATGGGGACGAAGAGCAGTGTTCGCAAGGCGCCGGAGCACCTCTCGGTACGGTATCGGAGTGACAACCTGGCTGCGCGGACGAGGTGACAGCCCGCGCAGCTGGCCGGATCCGCCCCCGCATCGGTCCGGTGCGCAGCCGCCGGAACTGCCCGCCGAACTGGTGCCCAAGCACGTCGCCATCGTCATGGACGGCAACGGACGCTGGGCGCACGCGCGGGGTCTGCCCCGCATCGAAGGGCACCGTGCGGGCGAGGCGAGCCTGATGGACGTCCTCTACGGCGCCATGCAGCTCGGCGTCTCGACGGTGTCGGCGTATGCGTTCTCCACGGAGAACTGGCGCCGCTCGCCGGAGGAGGTGCGCTTCCTCATGGGATTCAACAAGGACGTCATCCGCCGCCGGCGCGACGAGCTGGCCGAGTTGGGTGTTCGCATCCGCTGGGCGGGCCGGCGGCCGCGGCTGTGGCGCAGCGTGATCGACCAGCTCGAGGACGCCGAGCAGTACACGCGCGACAACGACCGGCTGACCCTGCAGTTCTGCGTGAACTACGGCGGCCGGGCCGAGATCGTCGACGCGGTACGGCGCATCTCGGCGGACGCGGCGGCGGGCCGCATCAATCCGGCCAAGATCGACGAGCGCACGATCGGGGCGCACTTGGACGAGCCCGGGCTGCCGGACGTGGACCTGTTCATCCGCACGTCGGGCGAGCAGCGGGCGTCGAACTTCCTGGTGTGGCAGTCGACCTACGCGGAGTTCGTGTTCGTGGACACGCCCTGGCCGGACTTCGACCGCACCCACCTGTGGTCGGCGTGCGAGGTGTACGCACAGCGCAACCGGCGCTTCGGCAAGGCCGGCCCGGTGGCCGCGCCGGCCGCTACGTCCGAATCCGGAAGCACCGCGGAGGAGCGCGCGTGATCTCGGTAGCCCACTTCGCGGCGTCCGCCAGTGACCCCAGCGAGTTCCTCGAGCGTGCCCGCACGGCGCTCGCGGCGCTGGCCGCGCGGCCCGGCTACCTGCGCGGCAGCCTCGGGCGCTCGACGGACGACGAGACGGACTGGGTGTTGATCACCGAGTGGGAGAACGTCGGCTCCTACCGGCGGGCGCTCGGCAACTACGAGGTCAAGCTGCACGCGAGCACGCTGCTCGCGGACGCGGTCGACCTGCCGAGCAGCTTCGAGCCGCTGCTGGAAACGGCACCGGGCGGCGCGACGATCGAGCGGGACAGCGACCGGGGTGCGGCCGGATGAGCCGGTCGGAATGGTTCCCGATCGAGACCCGTACCGGAAAGGCGCTGCGGGCGGCACGCTGGATTGCCGGAATGACCTGGCTGGCCTTCCTGGTCCGCGAGTGCATCGTCAACGGCCTGCCCTTCGACCGCGAGGGCATCATCCTGTGGATGGGCCTCGGCCTGCTCGCCTACAGCGTGGGCCGGCACCCGATCTGGCTGCTGTGGGTCGTCGTCGACTTCCTGCCGTTCGCGGGCGTGCTGATCGCCTACGACTACCTGCGCGGCCTGTCGGACGGGCTCGGCATGCCGACCTGGTGGCACCCGCAGGTCGACATCGACAAGGCGCTGTTCTTCGGGCACGAGCCGACCGTCTGGCTGCAGGAACATCTCAAGCACCCGGACGTGCGCTGGTACGACGTCGTGGTTTGCCTCTGCTACTTCTCCTTCTTCTTCCTGCCCTACCTGACGGCAGGCGTGCTATGGCTGCGCAGCCGCGCGGACTTCTACCGCTGGTCGTTGCGGTTCGTCTCGCTGTCGCTGTTCGGCTTCACGATCTTCGCGCTGATCCCGTCCGCGCCGCCGTGGGCGGCGGCTAACTGCACCGCGACGGAGGTGGCCGACCACCCCAGCAACCCGTGGTGCATGTACTACCCGGACCCGGACCGGCACGGCGGCGTGCTGGGCGCGATGACCAGCCATCTGCCCGGGGCGCACGCGTGGGTCGAGCGGATCTCCACCCGCGGCTTCTTCGAGCTGCACCTGAAGGCGGCCAAGAGCCTGATCGACAAGGGGCAGGGGACCGCTGACCAGGTCGCCGCGATCCCGTCGTTGCACCTGGCCGGCACGCTGCTGTTCTGCATCTTCATGTGGCCGCGCTTGAACAAGTGGTGGCGCCCGCTGCTCGTCGCGTACCCGCTGCTGATGACCTTCAGCCTGGTGTACTCGGCCGAGCACTACGTCACCGACTGCATCGCCGGGGCCATCGCCGCGGTGCTGATCACGCTTGTGGCGAACCGGATCGAGCGCTGGCGCGACCGGCGCAAGGCGGCGGATACCCTTGAGGCGCCACCTGACACTGCAACTCTGGAGAACCAGTGCCCGTCGACAGAAACGATGCCGTCGTCAACCTGAGCAAGCGGCGCGGTTTCGTGTTCCCCTCCAGCGAGATCTACGGCGGTACCCGCTCGGCGTGGGACTACGGGCCGCTCGGTGTTGAGCTGAAGGAGAACGTCCGCCGGCAGTGGTGGAAGGCGATGGTCACTGCACGCGAGGACGTCGTGGGCCTGGACTCCGCGGTGATCCTGGCGACGGACGTGTGGCGCGCCTCCGGGCACCTGGACGTGTTCACCGACCCGCTGGTCGAGTGCCTGAGCTGTCACAAGCGCAACCGCGCGGATCAGCTCGAGGAGGCGTACGAGGCCAAGCACGGCAAGGCGCCCGAGCAGGGGCTGAAGGACATTCCGTGCCCGAACTGCGGCACGCGCGGGCAGTGGACCGAGCCGCGCGACTTCAACATGATGCTCAAGACGTACCTCGGTCCCGTCGAGTCGGAGGAGGGCGTCCACTACCTGCGCCCAGAGACCGCACAAGGCATCTTCGTCAACTTCCTGAACGTGATGACGACGGCGCGAAAGAAGCCGCCGTTCGGTATCGCGCAGACCGGCAAGAGCTTCCGCAACGAGATCACGCCCGGCAACTTCATCTTCCGCACGCGCGAGTTCGAGCAGATGGAGATGGAGTTCTTCGTCGAGCCCGGCACCGACGAGAAGTGGCACGAGTACTGGCTCGAGCAGCGCTGGAACTGGTACCTCGACCTGGGCATCGACCCGGACAACCTGCGCTACTTCGAGCACCCGAAGGAAAAGCTCTCGCACTACTCGAAGCGGACGGTGGACATCGAGTACCGGTTCCGGTTCGGCGGCAGCGAGTTTGCCGAACTCGAGGGCATCGCGAACCGCACCGACTTCGACCTGTCGACGCACAAGAAGAACTCCGGCGTCGACCTGACCTACTTCGACCAGGAGAAGAACGAGCGCTGGACGCCGTACGTGATCGAGCCGGCCGCCGGCCTGACGCGTGCCGTGCTGGCCTTCCTGCTCGATGCGTACAGCGAGGACGAGGCGCCGAACGCGAAGGGCGTCATGGAGAAGCGCACCGTGCTGCGCCTGGACCGCCGGCTTGCTCCGGTCAAGGCGGCGGTGCTGCCGCTGTCGCGCAACGCGGACCTGTCGCCGATGGCCCGTGACCTCGCCGCGGCGCTGCGGCGGAACTGGAACGTCGAGTTCGACGACGCGCAGGCCATCGGCCGCCGTTACCGCCGCCAGGACGAGATCGGCACGCCGTTCTGCGTCACGGTCGACTTCGACTCGCTCGAGGACCGCGCGGTGACTGTCCGCGAGCGGGACTCGATGCAGCAGGAGCGGGTGTCGCTGGACCAGGTGGAGTCCTACCTGGCGGCCCGCCTGCCCGGTTGCTGAACCGTCACGCATACACCACGAGGTGTATCCTGGCGTGGTGAGTCGGACCAACATCGACATCGACGACGAGGCCGTGGCCGAGGTGATGCAGCGGTTCGATCTGCGCACGAAGCGCGAGGCTGTTAACTTCGCGTTGAACGAGATGCGTCGCAGGCGGCTGACCCCGGAAGAGATCGACTCGCTCGAGGGAATGGGCTGGGGCGACGACGGCCTCGAGTTGAGTGATCTGCGTCCCGCCTACGTGCCGTTCGACGAGTGAAGGTCCTCGCAGACACGTCGGTCTGGATCGAACTGTTTCGCCGCACAGGGTCGCCCACCGCGCAGGCCATGCGCCGCCGGCTCGATGCCGACGAGGTTGCCATTACCGACATCGTGATCATGGAGATCCTCGCCGGCGAGACACATCCTGATCGACTCGCCAAAGCGCGCCGCGCTGTCGATGGGTGCGCCTACCTCGGCCAGCGCGGTCAACGTGACGCTATCGCTGCGGCCGCGCTCTACCGGCGGTGCCGGCGGGCTGGCGAGACGCCCCGGCAACTGACCGATTGCCTGATCGCAGCGGTCGCGATTCGCAACGACGTCCCGGTGCTGCACCGCGACCGCGATTACGACGCGATCGCTCGTCACTTCCCGCTCCGAGTGGTAACCCAATGACAGTGCTCGCGGCCGCGGTGCCGCTTCGGCTGTCCGATCGCGTCGCGGCGGATCCTCCAGTGGTGCTGGCACCGATGGCGGGCATCACCAACACCGCGTTCCGGCGGCTGTGCCGCGAGCAGATGGCTTCCGCCGGGGCAGGCCAGGGGCTGTTCGTGTCGGAGATGATCACGACGCGGGCGCTGGTCGAGCGCAACGCCAAGACGATGCGGCTGATCGCGTTCGAGCCCGACGAGTCGCCGCGCTCGGTCCAGTTGTACGGCGTCGACCCCGCGATCGTCGGCTCGGCCGTCCGCATGATCGTCGAGGAGAACCTCGCCGACCACGTCGACCTGAACTTCGGCTGCCCGGTCCCGAAGGTGACCCGCAAGGGCGGCGGCTCGGCGCTGCCGTGGCGGATCGACCTGTTCGACGAGATCGTCACCGCAGCCGTGCGCAATGCCGGTGGAGCGGTGCCGGTGACCGTCAAGATGCGCATCGGGATCGACGACGAGCACCACACGTATCGCGACGCCGCGCTGCGCGCACAGGACGCCGGGGTCGCGCACGTCGCGCTGCACGGCCGGACGGCGTCGCAGTTCTACGGCGGCACCGCGAACTGGGAGCCGATCGCCGAGCTCGCTGCCCTGCTGGACATCCCGGTGCTCGGCAACGGCGACATCTGGGAGGCCGACGACGCGCTGCGCATGGTGCGCGAGACCGGCTGCGCGGGTGTGGTCGTCGGACGCGGCTGCCTGGGCCGGCCGTGGCTGTTCGCCGACCTCGCGGCGGCATTCGCCGGGCGGTCCGAGCGGCTCATGCCGGGGCTGGCCGAGGTGGCCGTGATCATGCGCCGGCACGCGGTGCTGCTGGCCGAGTGGCTGGGCGACGAGGAGCGTGGCGTCACCGACTTCCGCAAGCACGTGGCCTGGTACCTCAAGGGGTTCTCGGTCGGCAGCGACCTGCGCCGCGCGATGGCGTCCGCGTCCAGCCTGGCCGAGCTGGACGACCTCATGGCGCAGCTGGATCTCGACCAGCCGTTCCCCGCTGCGGTGCTCGGCCAGCCGCGCGGGCGCACCACGGGCACCCGGCCGGTCGCGCTGCCGGAGGGTTGGCTCTCCTCGCGCAGCTCGCGCGCCGTCCCGTCCGGCGCCGAGCTCCCTGACAGCGGAGGGTGAGCGCGCACCGCGGGCAACTAGGCTCTGTAGTGAGCCGCATCGTCGATCGTCAGGAGCGCGATATGCCCAAGTTCGTCTATGACTTCGCCGAAGGCAGCAAGGACATGAAGGACTTGCTCGGCGGCAAGGGTGCGAACCTGGCGGAGATGACGAACCTGGGCCTGCCGGTGCCACCGGGGTTCACGATCACCACCGAGGCGTGCCAGGCATTCCTGAAGTCCGGACGAGAGCCCGAGGGCCTGGCCGAAGAGGTCTCCGAGCACCTCGCCGCCCTGGAGAAGGAGATGGGCAAGACGCTCGGCCAGTCCGACGACCCCCTGCTTGTCTCGGTGCGGTCGGGCGCCAAGTTCTCCATGCCCGGGATGATGGAGACCGTCCTCAACGTGGGCCTGAACGACCAGTCCGTCCGCGGCCTCGCCGCGCAGGCGGGCAACGAGCGGTTCGCCTTCGACTCCTACCGCCGGCTGATACAGATGTTCGGCAAGACGGTGCTGGGCATTTCGGGCGAGCACTTCGACCAGGCGCTGGACGCGGCCAAGCACGCCAAGGGCACCGACAGCGACCTCGATCTGGACGCCGAGGACATGCGCAAGCTGGTCGAGACCTACAAGCAGGTGGTCATCGATCAGGCCGGCCGGCCGTTCCCGCAGGATCCGCGCGAGCAGATGGACCTGGCCACCCGTGCGGTGTTCGAGTCGTGGAACACCGAGCGGGCGGTGATCTACCGCCGGCAGGAGCGCATCCCGGCCGACCTGGGCACGGCCGTCAACATCGTCGCCATGGTCTTCGGCAACCTGGGTATGGATTCCGGCACCGGCGTCGCCTTCACGCGCGACCCCGCGAGCGGTGCGCAGGGCATCTACGGCGACTACCTGCAGAACGCGCAGGGCGAGGACGTCGTGGCCGGCATCCGCAACACCGTCCCGCTGGCCGACCTGGAGAAGATCGACAAGCGTTCCTACGACGAGCTGCTGTCGATCATGCAGACGCTCGAGGAGCATTACCGCGATCTGTGCGACATCGAGTTCACCATCGAGCGCGGCAAGCTGTGGATGCTGCAGACGCGCGTCGGCAAGCGCACGGCCGCGGCGGCCTTCCGGATCGCCACGCAGCTGGTCGACCAGGGCCTGATCGACATGGACGAAGCGGTCTCGCGGGTCACCGGCGCGCAGCTGGCGCAGTTGATGTTCCCGCGGTTCGACGAGAAGGCCGCCGACCGCAAGAAGATCGCCACCGGCATGAACGCTTCGCCGGGCGCGGCCGTCGGCAAGGTGGTGTTCGACTCCTACACCGCGGTCAAGTGGTCGCGCTCGGGGGAGCGGGTCATCCTGGTCCGCCGCGAGACGAACCCCGACGACCTCAACGGCATGATCGCCGCGAACGGCATCCTCACCAGCCGCGGCGGCAAGACGTCCCATGCCGCCGTTGTCGCGCGCGGCATGGGCAAGACGTGCGTGTGCGGCGTCGAGGCGCTGGATGTGCGCACGAAGGAGCGCTGCTTCTCCGCGCCAGGCGGGATCACCGTTCACGAGGGCGACGTCATCTCGATCGACGGCACCAGCGGCGACGTGTTCCTGGGTGAGGTACCGGTCGTCGACTCGCCCGTCGTGCAGTACTTCGAGGGTGAGCTCGACCCGGAGGCAGACGACGCGGGCGATCTCGTCAAGGCGGTCGACCGGATCATGCGGCACGCCGACGGCGCGCGGCGGATGGTGGTGCGTGCCAACGCCGACACCGCCGAAGACGCTGCCCGGGCCCGACGGATGGGTGCACAGGGCATCGGACTGTGCCGCACCGAGCACATGTTCCTGGGCGAGCGCCGCCAGCTGGTGGAGAAGCTGATCCTGGCCGACACCGACGAGGACCAGCAGCGCGAGCTGGCCGAGCTGTTGCCGCTGCAGCGCGAGGACTTCATCGGCATCCTGGAGGCGATGGACGGCCTGCCTGTCACCGTCCGGCTGCTCGACCCGCCGCTGCACGAGTTCCTGCCCGACATCACCGAGCTGTCCGTCCGCGTCGCCGTCGCCGAGGCCCGCGGCGAGAAGCGCGAGGGCGACCTGCGCATGCTCCAGGCGGTGCACAAGCTGCACGAGCAGAACCCGATGCTGGGCCTGCGCGGCGTCCGGCTCGGCGTGGTGATCCCCGGCCTGTTCGAGATGCAGGCACGGGCCATCCTCGAAGCCGCCGCCGAGCGGATCAAGGCCGGTGGCGTGCCGCGCGTGGAGATCATGGTCCCGCTGGTCGCGAACGTGCAGGAGTTCGAGACCGTCAAGCAGAACATCATCCAGGTCGCCCGCGACGTCCGGTCCGAGACCGGCGTGCACCTGGAGTTCCTCGTCGGCACCATGATCGAGCTCCCGCGCGCGGCGCTCACGGCCGACCAGATCGCCGAGGCGGCCGAGTTCTTCTCCTTCGGGACGAACGACCTGACGCAGACCACGTGGGGCTTCTCGCGCGACGACGTCGAGGCTGCGTTCTTCTCCGCGTACCTGGAGAAGGGCATCTTCGGCGTCAGCCCGTTCGAGTCACTGGACCGCGAGGGCGTTGGGGAGCTCGTCCGGATCGCCGCCGAGAAGGGCCGCTCGCACCGTCCCGGCCTCAAGCTCGGCATCTGCGGCGAACACGGCGGCGATCCCGACTCGGTGCACTTCTTCGAGCAGGTCGGCCTGGACTACGTCTCGTGCTCGCCGTTCCGCGTGCCGGTAGCGCGGCTGGAGGCGGGCCGCTCGGTCGCCGAGAGCTGAGCGGCGATGTTCCGACGACGTGCCCGTGAGCGACCGCCGGACACCCTGGCGTCCCGCGCTCGCGAGCCTGACGGCGGCACGCTGGTGGTGCCGTCCATCGCCCTCGTCCAGCAACTGCTGGACGAGTACGGGCTCAAGCATGTGATCGACGACGACGGCGACCTCGTGGTGCGCTGGGAGAAGTGCAGCGTCTACTTCTTCCTGTACGGCGAACGGCACGAGGTGCTGCAGGCCCGGCTCTACATGAACCGGCGCTTCTCCGTGGAGATGCGCGGTCCGCTCGCGCTGCTGCTGGACGAGTGGAACCGCACGAAGCTGTTCCCCAAGGCGTACACGGTGCTGCCGGACGACGGCATGGCCGGTGTGTGCGGCGAGCACTGCCAGGACTTCGAACCCGGTGTCACGCGGGCGCAGTTGAAGTACACGATCGGCATGTGGATCGACACCCTGCTGCGCTTCACCGAGTGGGTCGACGAGCAGGTATGAGCGGGTACAGCTACGACGAGAGCGCCAGGGCGCGGCGGGCGGACGAGCCGCACAAGCGGGCCGGGGCAGAGCTCGGCGCGTCACGACGGAGCGAGTTCGCCCGCGACCGTGCGCGCGTGCTGCACTCGTACGCGTTCCGGCGGCTGGCCGACAAGACGCAGGTGGTCGTGCCCGGCGAGGACGACTTCCCGCGCACCCGGCTGACGCACTCGCTGGAGGTGGCGCAGATCGGCCGCGAGATCGGTGCCGCGCTCGGCTGCGACCCAGACGTGGTGGACGCAGCCGGGCTGGCACACGACATCGGGCACCCGCCGTTCGGGCACAACGGAGAGCAGGCGCTGGACGCCGTCGCCGGGCCGTGCGGCGGCTTCGAGGGCAACGCGCAGACACTGCGCGTGCTGACCCGGCTCGAAGCGAAGGTGATCACCGAGCGCGGCCGGCCGGCCGGGCTGAACCTGACCCGCGCGACGGTCGACGCCACCTGCAAGTACCCGTGGCCGCGGGGCGAGGACACGGCCAAGTTCGGCGTGTACGCCAGCGACCTGGACGCGTTCGGCTGGGCCCGCGCGGGCGCGCCCGACGGCCGGCGCTGCCTGGAGGCCCAGGTGATGGACTGGGCCGACGACGTCGCCTACTCCGTCCACGACGTGGAGGACGGCGTGCACGCGGGGCTGGTCAGGCTGTCCGCGGTCGACGCGGACGCGCGCGAGCAGCTGTGCAGCGTGGCCGCCGAGCTGTACTCGGCCCGGCCGGCCGCCGAACTCGCGCCCGTGCTCGACGAACTGCTGGACCTGCCCACCCTGCGTGACCTGGCCGGGTACGACGGCTCGTACCTGGCTCAGGCCGCGGCCAAGCGGGCGACCAGCGAGCTGACCGGGCGGTTCGCCGGCGCCGCGGTGGCCGCGACCCGGGCCGCGCACGGCGACGGTCCGCTCGGGCGGTACGAAGCCGACCTGGTGGTGCCCGGCGCGATCGCGGCCGAGTGCGCCCTGCTCAAGGCGATCGCGGCCCACTACGTGATGCGCCGGCCCGCGGCGGTCGGCCGGCACACCCGGCAGCGGCGGCTGCTGACCGAGTTGGTCGAGGTGCTGCTGGCGACCGCGCCGGACGCGCTCGACCCGAGCCTCGCGGCGGCCTGGCGCGAGGCGGACGACGACGCGTCCCGGCTGCGGGTGGTGATCGACCAGGTGGCCCAGCTGACCGACACCTCGGCGGTGGCATGGCACGAGCGCCTGGTCCGTCCGTCCGGCTGAGAAGCGTCCGGGCCGCGGCCTAGACTCGTCGGCGTGGCAGGCCGGATTCGCGACGAGGACATCGCGCTGGTCCGCGAGAAGACCGACATCGAGGACGTCATCGGCGAGCACGTCCAGCTGCGCAACGCCGGCGGCGGCAACCTCAAGGGGCTGTGCCCGTTCCACGACGAGAAGTCGCCCTCGTTCAACGTCACGCCGACCCGCGGGCTGTATCACTGCTTCGGCTGCGGCTCGGGCGGCGACGTCATCCGATTCGTGCAGAACGTCGAGCACCTGGACTTCACCGAGGCCGTCGAGCGGTTGGCCGCGCGGGCGAACGTCCAGCTGCGCTACGTCGAGGGCACCGGCGGCGGCCAGCCCAATCGGCAACACGGCCAGCGCGCCCGGCTGAAGGCCGCACACGCCGCGGCGGCCGCGTTCTACGCCGAGCAACTGCGCACGCCGGAGGCCAAGGTCGCGCGCGAGTTCCTCTCCGGTCGCGGTTTCGACCAGGCGACCGCCGAGCGCTTCGGCTGCGGGTACGCGCCGTCCGGTTGGGACGCGCTGACCAAGCACCTGCTGGCCAAAGGGTTCACGCCCGCGGAGCTGACCTCGGGCGGGCTGTCGAAGGAGTCGTCCGGACGCAGCGGGCTGATCGACCGGTTCCACCGCCGGCTGCTGTGGCCGATCCGTGACGTCAGCGGCGAGGTCGTCGGCTTCGGCGCGCGGCGGCTGTACGACGACGACCGGGTCGAGGCCAAGTACCTGAACACGCCCGAGACGCCGATCTACAAGAAGAGTGAGCTGCTGTACGGCGTCGAGTCGGCCAAGAAGGAGATCGCGCGCCAGCATCGCGCCGTGATCGTCGAGGGATACACGGACGTCATGGCCTGCCACCTGGCCGGCGTCACCACCGCCGTCGCCACCTGCGGCACCGCGTTCGGCAGCGAGCACGTGAAGCTGATCCGCCGGCTGCTGATGGACTCCGACGCGTTCACCGGCGAGGTGATCTTCACCTTCGACGGTGACGCCGCGGGTATGAAGGCGGCCGAGCGGGCCTTCGCGGACGACCAGAAGTTCATGTCGCAGACGTTCGTGGCGATCGAGCCGTCCGGGATGGACCCGTGCGACCTGCGGATGAAGTCCGGCGA
Source organism: Jatrophihabitantaceae bacterium (assembly GCA_035765515.1). Taxonomy (GTDB): domain Bacteria; phylum Actinomycetota; class Actinomycetes; order Mycobacteriales; family Jatrophihabitantaceae; genus DASRSS01. The sequence continues at coordinate 14,124 of DASTXN010000086.1, forward strand.
CACCGCGGTACGGGATCTGGTCGCCCGGCGCATCCCACTGGTCGAGTTCGTGCTGCGTGCCACGGTCGCCCGGCACGATCTCGACACCGCCGAGGGACGGGTTGCCGCGCTGGACAAGGGCATCCCGCTCGTGGCCCAGATCAAGGACCGCGCGCTGCGCGACGAGTACGCGCGCCGACTTGCCGGGCTGATCGGGTTGGACGACCCGATGCAGGTGGTGCAGCGGGTCCGCGGGCAGGAGCGCGCCACCGAGCGGCGCGGTTCGTCCGCCCCGGGCGATCGGCCGCCCCAGCCGGCACCAGAGGCGAAGCTGGACGAGTCCGTGGTCCGCGTCGAACGCGAGGTGCTCAAGATCGCCCTGCAGATCCCGGCGATCGCGGGCCCGCAGTTCGACGCTTTGGCCGAGGACGCATTCCTGCACCCCGCACACCGCAGCCTGCGCGCCGCGATCACCGCGGCAGGTGGTGCTGCGACCGCGGCCGCCGGGCCGGGGTGGATCGAGGCGATCGAGCGGCACCTGAGCGACGAGCGGCTGCGCAGCGGGGTGCACGGGCTGGCGGTCGAGCCGCTGCGGACGGGCGCGGAGGCGCAGGAGCGATACGCCGACTCGGTCATCGCTCGCATGCACGAGATCGTGGCCGCGCGCCAGATCGCTGCGCTGAAGTCGCGGCTGCAGCGCATCAACCCGCTGGAGGCGGCCGAGGAGCACGCGCGCCTGTTCGGCCAGTTGATCAGCCTGGAGAGCTACCGCCGGGCGTTGCGCGAGCGGGCAATCGGCGGCCAGTGATGCGGCTGTTTCACCGGCGTGACACGCCGCCGTCCGACGCGCTCGCGCGTCTGGACCCCGAGGAGCGGGTGGTGTCCTGGGCGGACACCGCGTCCGGAGGGGTCGTGCTCGCCACCCCGCGCGGCCTGTGGTGGCCGGACGGCGAGGCGCCACGGTTAATCGGCTGGCAGCAGGTTTCCAAGGCTGTCTGGCGCGATGGCGTGCTGACCGTGACCGAGGCGGAGATCGTCGACGACCTGTTGCTGGTCGAGCGGCGACCGGTGTCCGTCGCCCTCAGCGTGCCCCGCGACCTGCCGCCCACCGTCCGCAAGCGGGTGGAGGCGAACATCGTCAGTTCGGAGCTCGCGCCGGTGCCCGGCGGTTCCGCCCGGTTCGTCGCCCGGCGCGTCCCCGGCGAGGACGGCGTGCGCTGGTGGGCACGGCTGGAGGCGGGCACGGCTGACACCGATCAGGTGCGCTCGGCGGTTGCGGCCCGGCTCGCGTCGCTGCGGGCGGACTGGGAGCGCGAACAGGCCGATCGGAGCTGGTAGCGCTCCGCTGGGTTAGTGCTGCGGCCCGTTGTCCCGCCCGGTAGCGCGACGGGCTGCCGTGCCGAGCTGTGCCTGCAACACGCCGGCGGTGGACTGGATGGTCTGGTTGCCCGCGACTCGCCGTGTGGCGCGGATGATCGACTCGTAGCGCTCGCGCCCCGCCCTGGTGCCGAGCACGTACCCGATCGCCGCACCGATCAGCAGCTTCATCCACCCGTCCCGTCTGCGCGTTGCCGGTTCCCGTGCCTTCCACCCTAGCCCCGCGCGGAGCACGTCCCGGGTTGAGATAAGCTGTCGCGGTTGCGCTGCGCACGACCGGCAGCGCGCGGCGGTCCCCCGTAGCTCAATTGGCAGAGCATTCGACTGTTAATCGAAGGGTTACTGGTTCGAGTCCAGTCGGGGGAGCCAAGCCCGTTGTATTGCTTCGGCAGATCGTTGACGGTTCCTCTTCGGTTGATGCTTGTCGGTGTTCCGGCTGGCTCGCCGGATTGAACCGCGCTGCGGCGCCGGCCGTGTGAGTCGGCATGAAACGCATACTCAGCGTCGCGGTAGGAACTGCGGCAGCGATCACCATCAGCGTCCCCTCCGTCGTCGCCATCACCGGCAATTCGTCGCTCGGCGGGAGCGTTCCTGCGTTCACTCCCTTGGATGGGCGGCCGGCTGATTTCGTCGCGGTCTCGACAGCGGCTCACGAACGGGAGCCCGGCGACGACCACGGCCGTCACGGAATCCAGCCTGGCGACGATGAGCGCGCCGCGTCCGATCCAGCCGACCGGCGAGACCATGCAGCAGCCGAGCCGGGGGATGACCGCGGTCGAGCTGAAGCAGAGCCGGGGGATGACCGCGGGCGAGCTGAAGCAGAGCCCGGGGGGCCACCGCGGGCATGTTGAAGCCGGGCCGGGGGACGACCGCGGCATAGACGAGCATGGTGGCGCCCATCGCGGCCGTGACTCCGGCAGCCACGGTGGCGGTCGAGGCGGCGCGCACGGCAGCGACGACGGATGGGGTCATCGCTGAGCAGCACGCAGCGTGCTAGTCGGGTTCTGCTGGGTGCGTCTGGTGGTGGTCGCCTGTGCCTCCCGCGGTCTCGCTCGGCCGCCGGCTTCCAGCTCGGTCCGTGACCCTCGGATTGTGCTGGGTGCGTTGTGCGGTGGGTCGCCTGTGCCTCCCGCGGCGCCGCTGTCACCGGCGGCTTCCAGCTCGGTCCGGTGCGGGTGGTCGCCTTCCGTCCAGCTGGAGTTGGCCGGGTTTGCCTTCGTCAGGGTCGGTTGCCCGGCTCGTGTTCTTGCTCTTGCTCGGCGGACGGCGTCGTGTGCTCGGTGAAGATGCGCGGCAGGTGGTGGGCGGTATTCAACCTCGGGGTCTGCGATGGATCGATCCCAATGCCGTTCAGTTAGTGGGCCGGGTTTGACGGGGTTGTGTTTTCGGATTCAGCGGGCATGTCCTTTGGTGGAATGAGGAAAGTTCGTCGCGCTGCGGCTGAATGACAGGCGCGTTCAGGTCCGCTGAGGGCGGCGGGTTTGGTTCTACGTTTCGAGCTGTGAGCGACACGAGCGGCGTGACTCTGCCGGACCGGATCGGCGTCGGGGTGCTGACGCGGCTGATTCCGCGCGATCTGGTCGATGACGTTCTGGTCGAGGTCGGGCGCGTCGAGCAGCGTCGCCGGTTGTTGCCGGCCCGGGTGGTCGTCTACTACGTGCTGGCGTTGTGTCTGTTCTTCGGCGACGCCTACGAGGAGGTGATGCGCAAGCTGGTCGGCGGGCTGCAGTGGCTGCATTCCTGGGACACGCGGTGGGACGTGCCGACGGCCAGCGCACTGTGTCAGGCCCGACAGCGGCTCGGTGAGGAACCACTTCGGGCGCTGTTCGATCGGGTCGCTGCGCCGATGCTCGAGGCCGGCACCGGCCCGGGCTGGTGCGGGCCGTGGCGGGTGATGGCCATCGACGGCGTGATCTTGGATATGCCCGATACCGTCGAGAACGTTGAGCAGTTCGGCCGCTCGGGCAACCATCTAGCCGACAGCCCGTTTCCGCAGGCCCGGGTCGTGATGCTGGCCGAGTGCGGAACCCGGGCGGTCGTGTCGGCCGAGATCGGCGGCTGCCACGACGGCGAGCGAGATCTGGCCTGGGGGTTCCTGGACCGGATCGATGATCAGATGCTCGTGCTGGCCGATCGTGGCTTCTACAGCTACGAGTTCTGGCAGCAGGTCCGCGCCACCGGCGCACAGACGCTTTGGCGGGTCAAGACCCAGATCGTGCTGCCGGTCCAGAAACGACTACCCGATGGCTCCTATCTGTCCGCGCTGGTCCCCAAGAGCATGCGTAGCGCAGTGGCCGGCGGCAAGGCCCGCCGTCTGGACCGTTACGAGATCCCGGTGCGGGTCATCGACTACACCATCACCAACCGGTCCACGGACAGCCAGCCCGACGCCGAACCGGAGACGATCCGGCTGGTCACTTCGATTCTGGATCACGAACTCGCCCCGGCCGCCGAACTGGCCGCGCTCTACCACCAACGGTGGGAGATCGAACTGGCGCTCGATGAGATCCAGACCCACCAGATGGGCCGGCCACGAGTGCTGCGCTCACGCTCGCCGCAGATGGTCAAGCAGGAGATCTGGGCATTACTGCTGAGCCACTACGCGATCCGGCACCTGATCTATGAAGCCGCCGATCAGACCGACTCCGACCCGGACCGGGTCTCCTTCATGCGCACACTTCGGATCGTGCGCCGCCAGGTCACCGACCAGGCGGCATTTTCCCCCCGGCAGACTCAGCGGCGCGATCAAAACGACGATCGCTGAGATCGTTCAACGCCTCAATCCGACGCGCCGTCAGCGCAGCTGCCCCCGCGCGATCAAACGCGGACGACTCAAGAATCAGCGCGTCAAACGAGTCGACGACAAGATCATCAATCACGACCGACCAGCGGAAATCAGACTCCTACGACCACGTCGTAACTGAACGGCATTGGCAACGATGGCCCGGGGACGCAACCGCGCATGCCTACGACGCGGCCCGGATCGCCGAACACACCCGGGCGCAACTCATCGCACGGCGCCAGCCGTTCATTGCAGAGACCGTCTTCTCGCATCCGGCCAAACTTGACCTTGTGCGCGCGGCGCAGGCCGCCGATTTCATGGTCGCGCTGCACGTCCTGCTCGTTCCCGAACA
>DASTXN010000087.1:0-26699 GCA_035765515.1 Jatrophihabitantaceae bacterium
CCCATGCGCTTGTGGTAGCCGGTCTTGTTCTTGTACTTGTGAATCTTGATCTTGGGGCCCTTGGTCTGCGCGACGATCTCGCCGGTGACGCTGACCTTGGCCAGCTTGTCGGCCTCGTGCGTGACGGCCGCGCCGTCGACCAGCAAGATCGCGGAGAGCGCAACGGACTCGCCGGGCGCCGCGTCGAGCTTCTCGATCTCGATCACATCGCCCTCGGCGACCTTGTACTGCTTGCCGCCGGTCTTGACGATGGCATACATAGTCTTTCGACTCCTTTGGATCCTGCGGAGAGTCCTGCGATTTCGCTGATCTGTACTGCCCACGGGCGCACGGGTGGCGCGGCTCCGCAAAATGGGCCGTTGTCTAGGGTACGGCACGGCCCCGAGGCGAGGCAAAACGCCCCCGCTGGTGGCCGAGTCAGCCCGGTCAGCCGCCGCTCGCGGTGACCTGCCCCTCGCCGTCGGTCACCGGCGGGCCTGCCGGACGGCTGGCCGCGCGGCGTCGCCGCGGACGTGCCGGTGCCGCCGCGACCGGCTCGAGCTCCGGCTCGGTCTCGGCCGCGGCATCATGCTCTGACGGCGCCGGCTCGGGCTCGGGCGCGGCCGCAGGCTCGGACGGCGCCGGCTCCGGAACCTGCTCGACCACGTCGACGGTCTCGCCGAGGTAGGACTCCAGGTCCGCGGGCTCGGCGTCGAGCGCGGCGACCGCCGCCTCGATCTCCAGCTCGCCGGGCACGTCCTCGTCCGGGTGGGCGGCCTTGTGGATGGCGGCCATCGCTGCCAGCCGCTTCTCCCGCGCGGCCGGATCCTCGGCCGGATCCTCCGGGGCCTCGGCCTTCTTGGCTCCGCCGCGCTTGCGCTTGGACTTGGACCGGTCGCCGGACGGCTCGTCCCCGCCACCGCCGGAACCCTTGTCGACGGGCTCACCGTGCACGAGCACTCCGCGGCCGTTGCAGGTGGGGCACTGCTCGCTGAACGCCTCCAGCAGTCCCTCGCCGACGCGCTTGCGGGTCATCTGCACCAGACCCAGCGAGGTGACCTCGGCGACCTGGTGCTTGGTGCGATCGCGTCCCAGGCACTCGGTCAGTCGCCGCAGCACCAGCTCACGGTTGGACTCGAGCACCATGTCGATGAAGTCGATCACCACGATGCCGCCGACGTCGCGCAGCCGCAGCTGCCGGACGATCTCCTCGGCGGCCTCGAGGTTGTTGCGGGTGACCGTCTGCTCCAGGTTGCCGCCGGTACCGACGAACTTGCCGGTGTTGACGTCGATGACGGTCATCGCCTCGGTGCGGTCGATGATCAGCGAACCACCGGAGGGCAGCCAGACCTTGCGGTCCAAGCCCTTCATCAGCTGCTCGTCCACGCGCAGGTCGTGGAACAGGTCGGTCTCGGCCATGTGCCGCTCCAGCCGCTCGACGAGGTCGGGCGCGACGCCGCCGATGTACTCGGAGATGGTCTTCCAGGCCTGCTCGCCCTGCACGACAAGCTTCTTGAAGTCCTCGTTGAACACGTCGCGCACCACGCGGATCGCGAGGTCGGGCTCGCCGTGCACCAGCGTCGGTGCCGACTTGGTGTTCTGCGCCTTCGTCGAGATCGTCTCCCACTGCGCCTTGAGCCGGTCGACGTCGCGGGTGAGGTCCTCCTCGGACGCGCCCTCGGCGGCGGTCCGGATGATCACGCCGGCGTCCTCGGGGACGATCTTCTTCAGGATCGACTTGAGGCGGTGCCGCTCGGTGTCGGGCAGCTTGCGGCTGATGCCTGTCATGCCGCCGCCGGGCACGTAGACCAGGAACCGGCCGGGCAGCGAGATCTGGCTGGTCAACCGGGCGCCCTTGTGACCGATCGGGTCCTTGGTGACCTGCACCAGCACCACGTCGCCGGAGGACAGCGCGGTCTCGATGTTGCGGGACTTGCCCTCCAGACCGGCGGCCTCCCAGTTCACCTCGCCGGCGTAGAGCACGCCGTTGCGGCCCTTGCCGATGTCGACGAACGCGGCCTCCATGGACGGCAGCACGTTCTGTACCCGGCCCAGGTAGACGTTGCCGACGTACGAGGTGGCGCTGGCACGGGTGACGTAGTGCTCGACCAGGACGTCGTCCTCGAGAACCGCGATCTGGGTCCGCTCGCCACTCTGGCGGACCGCCATGACACGATCGACAGCCTCACGGCGGGCCAGGAATTCGGCCTCGGACAGGATCGGCGGGCGCCGCCGGCCGGTGTCGCGGCCCTCGCGGCGGCGCTGCCGCTTGGCCTCCAGCCGCGTCGAGCCCTTGACCCCGCGCACGCCGTCATCACCGCTGCCACTACCGCTGCCGCTGCCGCCGGCTGTGTCCGCTGCGGCCTGGCCGCTGTCGCCGTTGTCACCGCCGCCACCGGAGCGCCTACGGCGCCGGCGCCGGTGCGTGCCGCCGCCCTCTGCGCCGTCCCCGCCGTCCGGCTCGGCGGCCTCGGCCGTCGCCGGCTCGGCATCGCCCTCGGCGGGCTCAGCGGCCTCGGCATCCGAGTCGCTTCCGTCCGCACGTCCCCCGCCGCGGCCCCGGCGACCGCGGCGACGCCGGCGGCGGGCGCCGGAGGCCTCCTCGACGGCGGCCTCCTTGACGTCCTCGGGCTCGGCCGTCGCGTCCTCGGCGTCCTCGACGACGGTCAGGTCCGTCTCCCCGGGCTCCGGCTCCGCCGCCTCGGCCGCGGGCGGCGGGCCGGCGGGAGCCTTCGCGGCGCGGCGGGTGCGCTTGGCCGGCGGCTCCGCCGGGGTGACACCGGGCGCGACGAACAGCACACCGGGCGGGCCGGCGGGCTCTGCCGCCGTATCCGCGCTGGACTGGGCGTCCTCGGACGTGGGGGCGTCGCCGGCCGCGGACTGCGCGGCCTTCCGCGGCGCCCGCTTGCGGGTGGGCTTGGCGGCCTTCGCCGGCTCGGCGGCCTCGCGGTCACCCGAGCTTCCGGCGTCCCCTGTCTCGGTCAGTTCCGGCTGCTCGGGCTGCGCGGCCCGGGCGGTGCGCTTACGTGGCGTCGCACCGGCGGCCTTGGCCGGAGCCTTCGCTGCCGCCCGCTTGCGGGCCGGCGCAGCGGGCGGGGCTGCCTCGGGTTCGCCTGCGGCCGTCTCGATCGGCTCAGTGGCCGGTTCCGCCGCTGCCTTGGCCGCCTTGCGCGGGGCGCGCTTGCGGGGCGCCTTTGTGGGAGCAGCGGTGTCGGTCGCGCTCGGTTCGGTGTTCTGGTTGTTGCTGTTGTTGTCGTCGGGTTCGAGCATCTGCTCGGATCAACTCCGTTCGGCCCCCGGGCGCGGCGCCGCCTGTCGGCGGGACCGCGACCGCACGAGGGCGGTTATGGCACGAACCCGGGAGGGCGCGTGCGAAGTCTGTACCGGGCCGCGGCGCGTGTTGCGCCACCGCCCGCGTCGGGGATCGAACTACGGCGCCGTCTCCATGGGCGTCCCGTCAGCGATGAGCGGGTCGCCCACCCGGCCTGCCTCGTCTAGCGGTCCCTGCGCCAGGCGCACCACGCGGGGCGGCACATCCAGGGCGAGACCGGCGACGGCCCGCAGGGCGGAGAGAACGTCGTCGGGCCGAACGGTAGGGGTTGCCTGCCGGACGACCAAGTCCAGTATCGCATGCTGCTCGCCGGGGGTGGTCTCCTGCGACGGCGACACGGCGGCGGACACGATCGGGCCGCGTACGTCCAGGCTCTTGCGGCCGTCCTTGGTGAGTCGCTCGACGGTGACCTCGGCCTCCGCCAGCAGGGCCTCGACGGCCTGTTGCGCGGCCGCGGTGTCGACGCCGGCCAGTTCCAACTGCCAGTGCGAGGCCTGGATGCGCTCGGCCAGCGAGCCGGGCCCGGCGACGGCGGCGTCCACGGCCGACACGATGTCCAGCCCGTCCGGCAGGGCCGCGTCCAGCGCTCGGCGCAGAGCCTCGACGTCGACCTGGCTGGCGAGCCCGATCTCCAGGTACTCCGCCTCGCTGGCCACACCGGTCGGCGCGGCACCGACGTAGCTCACCTTCGGATGGGGCGTGAAGCCGGCCGAATACGCCATGGGCACCTCGGCACGGCGTAGCGCGCGCTCGAAGGCGCGCGCGAAGTCGCGGTGCGAGGTGAAGCGCAGTCGGCCGCGCTTGGCGTAGCGCAGCCGGACGCGCTGCACGGTGGGCGGGGGCGGTGGACCTTCCGGAACTCGACGAGCCATACCGGCAGAGTCTGCCCCAGCGCCGCGGTCAGCTCAGCGGGTATGCCTGGAACAGCTGCGTCCAGGACGGGCCGGTTGCGGTTCTCGCGTACCCGATGCCCAGCAGCAACCGGTTGTCGCGCCCGTAGTTGCGCAGGATGTTGTCGCGGTGGCTCCAGCATCCGCTCGGCACCGCCCTGCTGCAGTCGATGTTGTTGCTCGTCCCGTTGGTGTTCAGCCCGTCGCCGTACATCCAGCCGTAGTACGCGAACAGCGGGCTGGCCATGCCACCGGCCCAGTTGGACGCCTCGACCACCCAGCCGTGGCCGACCGGGCGGGGGTCGATGTTGAGCTCGGCGCCGAGCCGGGCAGCGGCGTTCAGCGCCTTGGTCCGGCCCTGGACCCGGGGCAGCCGGTACAGCGCCCGGTCGTCGTTCACGAGCGCGAGCAGCTGGTGTCCCGCCGTCCAGGAGCGGAATCGCGTCGACAGGCGGTACGGCCGCTGGCCCAGCACCTTGCGGGCGTGGTTCAGCGCAGCGATGACGGCGTTCTCGCAGCGGGTGCTACCCGGAGCGCGCTGGCAGTCGGTGCGCTTGACATACCACTGGGTGTTGCTCATCGAGCCCGAAATGGAGATGTTGTGCGCCGGGTTGACGCCCTTGGCCGTCGCCGGGCCTGCGGTGGCGAATGCGAACGCGGTGGACAGAACGACTGCGGCGACCAAGCTCGCGGCGGCGTAGCGGCGACGTGCCATTGGGGTTCCCCCTACGGTCTCGGGTGCGTGACCACCGGGCCGACGGTAGGACTGCACCGCGGGGGACCCTACTGGGTATTCAGCGCAATGCCATAGACATCGCGTCCAGGTTTGCCGCGTTTCGCGTCCAGCGCGTCGGGGATTACCTGCCGCGCCCGGGCCCTGGATCACAGTGCCGGTGCGGCGGCTAGGCCCCGCCGGTTCCGCGCCGCCGCCAGATGGCCACGCCGCCCATACCCAGCAGCGCTGCCAGCGCGGCGCCCCCGATCGCCCCGTACAGCGCCACGTAGTCGGTCGACGCCGGGGTTGTGTCGGCAGCTGCCAGGTTGCTGCGCGTGGCCGTGGACAGGCGCCGGACCGCGTCCGGCCTCGGGGTGCTCGTCGCCGCGCCGGGTGCGGCAACCGCCGCAGACCGTGGTCGGGATGCCGGGTGCGCGGCGGAACGGATCGCCGCCGGGGCTCCAGCCGGCGCGCCCTGCGCCAGCTGTTCCGGCTGCACCGCCCGAGCGAGCCCTGCCCGTGCGTGCGCTGGCTGCGCCTGCCCTGCCCGTACCTGCGCCGCCGCGACGGCACCGGCCGGGCGGGTCTTCGCCGACGGCGCGTGGTGCGGCTGAGCCGGCGGCCGTTGCACGACGACCCGGTGGCGATCGGCGTACCGGGGGTAATCGGTGTGGTCCCGCCAGTCGTGACCGTCGTAGTACCGGCTGTGGCGGTAGTGCCGGTCGGCACAGGTAGCTCGGCCGTCCCCGTCCGGCCACGCGCCATCGGAGCCAGCCCACGTGCTGCCTCCCGGCGAGGTCGCATCCGCCCGGGCGGGCGGGCCGGACGGGCAGTGGTGCGCTGCGGGTGCGGCTGCCGCGTCAGCGGCGAGCCAGACCGATCCGGCCACCAATCCGCCGAGTGCCACGGGCAGCACCGCCTGCTGCAGGCGGCCGGCCGGTCGCCGGCACACCGCGGCGTGCCGTGGAATGTTCGAGTCGCGGCTCACAGATCCTCCTCAACTGGCAGGAGTTCCGGACGCAGTAGCTCTGTCCACGCCCACCCGCACGTGTACCCGGCGGTTCCGCGCGCCGTAACTCGAAGTGCGCAATCGGCTGCTACCGGCGCGCGATGACAACGAAGTTGTTCAGGCTCACGTCCCCGCCCTCGTACGCGCAGGTGATCAGCACCAGTCGCCGCGGCACGCTGCGGTCGGCGACGCCGGAGGTGCGTGCAGCGAGCGATCCCGGCCCGCTCTTGGGGAAGTCCGCGGAGGTGCGGACGATCTTGTACCGGACCGAGCGGCTGCCCTGCGTGACCGTGATCGAGCCGCCCCGCGTCGCACGGAATAGCTCGGTGAACGCGCACGTGTGGTGGTGGCACGCGTGGCCGTACACGTACGAGGTGCCGTGCGCGGTGTCGGTCGGCGGGACCAGCGGCCGGTACCGTGCCCACACCACCTGGTTCCAGTGCGGTGGGTCGATCGGCGCGTACCCGCTTGCCGTCCTGACCGGTGTCAGCGCGCCGACCTCGGTGGCCAGGATCAGCCGTCCGTCCGACGCCCGCACGGTCAGGTGAATGGCGCCGCCGGTCACCGGGACCTCACGCTCGCGGGCAACCGCGGCGCCCGCCGGTGTCGATGCCGACGGGACGCCGGTGTGCGGTGCCGCACCGCCGGGCGCGGTGAGCCGGACTCCGGCCACCGCGCCCGCCGCCGCGAGCAGCAGGACGAAAGCGGCTGCGCTAAAGCCGCGCACCGTTGTGCCGTCGCCAGAACGCGACGCCACCCATGCCGAGCAACGCGGCGAGGGCAGCGCCGCCGATCGCCGCATAGATCGCGATGTGGTCGCTGAAGCCGCTGCCGCCATCGCCCGTCGCACCGGATGCCACGCCGATCGACTCAGCCAGCGGCGTGGTGGACGGGGACGCGGTCGCCTGCACCGCATCGACGCCCGCGCTCTCGTTCTGCACCGCGACGAGCCGCACCTTGCTGGCGCTCGCACTGCTCGTGATCGTGTGGGTCGTCACCGCGCCCGGCACGTGCCGCACGATCGTGCGCGTGCTGGTTACGGGCGCGGGTGCGACCGTGGTGACCACGACATGGCCCGGGGCGGGCGCGGCGACCGTCTTCGTCACGACCGCGGCGGGCGTGGTCGTGGCCGGCGTGGGAGCCGCAGCTGCTGGCAGCGCGCACCCGTTGGCCAGGATCTGCGCGCCGGTGAAACCACCGAACATCGTGCTCAGATTCTTACCCGGGTAGGTGTGCTGCGCGCTCTTCACGTAGTAGGTGAACGACGGGATGATGTCGTCCGCATGCTTTCCGTGGCCTTCATGCGTCACCGCATTGGTGCTCACCGTGATCTGCACCCAACCATTCTTCGCACTGGCCGGCGGCCGGGCGTGGCACAACGTCACCTTGCCGTTGTGCGGTGGCGGTGCGGCCGTTGCCGCGGCGGCCATCGCGACGCCGCCCGCGGCGGCCGTGATGATCGCGACGGGGAGCAGCACTCGCGCGCGGCGCAGCCCGCCGAAAGTTCTGGATCTGCCCGGCCGCCCTGGCTTTTGCGCATTGTCGATCATGGGTCCCCCCTCAAAGGACGCGTACAACCCCCCGATTCGCGCGAGGGATCTACCCGCCGGTAGGGACCTGCAAACAGCACCGATTGAACGCGCAGTTCGAATCAGGACTAATCAGACATTACAGTCCATCAGCCGGGGAGCATCGGCAGCAGCGGACGCTCTCGCGGCGGTACGACGGGCAGCGAGCCGCCGGTCGGACCCATCTGGATGTCGGTGCCCATGTTCGAACACACCCCGCAGTCGAAACAGGGTGTCCAGCGGCAGTCGTCCTGCTCGAACTCGCCGAGCGCGTCCTGCCAGTCGTCCCAGAGCCACTGCTTGTCCAGGCCGGAGTCGAGGTGGTCCCAAGGCAGCACCTCGTCGCCGTCGCGCTCGCGCGTGGTGTACCAGGCGACGTCCACCGGTTGGCCTGCGAAGGCGTCCGCGGCGCGTTCCATCCAGCGCTGGTAGGAGAAGTGTTCACTCCAGCCGTCGAACCGCCCGCCGTCGCGCCACACCGCTTCGATCACCGCACCGACGCGACGGTCGCCGCGGCTGAGCAGTCCCTCGACGAGCGACGGCTCGCCGTCGTGGTAGCGCATGCCGACGTTGCGGCCGAGCGAACGGTCGGCGTTGATCGCCGCGCGCAGCTTGCGCAGCCGCTCGTCCACGGTCTGCGGATCGGTCTGCGCGGCCCACTGGAACGGGGTGTGCGGCTTGGGCACGAAACCGCCGATCGACACCGTGCAGCGGATGTCCTTGTGGCCCGCGGCCTCGCGTCCGGCGCGGATCACGTCGTGCGCCATCTCGGCGATCTCGAGGACGTCCTCGTCGGTCTCGGTCGGCAGGCCGCACATGAAGTACAGCTTCACCTGGCGCCAGCCGTTGGCGTACGCGGTAGAGACCGTGCGGATCAGGTCTTCCTTGCTGACCATCTTGTTGATCACGCGGCGGAGCCGCTCGCTGCCGCCCTCGGGCGCGAACGTCAAACCGGAGCGGCGGCCGTTGCGTGACAGCTCGTTGGCCAAGTCGATGTTGAACGCGTCCACCCGCGTGGACGGCAGCGACAGGCTGACCCGATCGTCCTCGTACCGGTCGGCGAGCTGCTTGGTGATCTCGCCGATCTCGGAGTGGTCGGCGCTCGACAGCGACAGCAGGCCGACCTCGTCGAAGCCGCTGGCGCGCAGGCCCTGCGTGACCATCGCGCCGATGCCCTCGATGCTGCGCTCGCGCACCGGCCGGGTGATCATGCCGGCCTGGCAGAACCGGCAACCACGCGTGCAGCCGCGGAAGATCTCCACACTCATCCGCTCGTGCACCGACTCGGCCATGGGGACCAGCGGAGTCTTCGGGTACGGCCACTCGTCCAGGTTCATCACGGTGTGCTTGCTGACGCGCTCGGGAACCCGGTCGCGGTTGGGCTTCACGCTCCCGATGCGTCCGTCCGGCAGGTAGGTGACGTCGTAGAAGCGCGGAACGTAGACTCCGCCGGTCTCGGCCAGCCGCAGCAGCAGTTCGTCGCGGCCGCCGGCGCGCCCCTCGTCCTGCCACTGCCGGTGGATGTCGGTGATGACGCCGACGATCTGCTCGCCGTCACCGAGCACGGCCGCGTCGATGAAGTCCGCGATGGGCTCCGGGTTGAACGCGGCGTGGCCGCCGGCGATCACGACCGGGTGCGACTCGTCGCGGTCGGACGCGTGCAGCGGCACGCCCGCGAGGTCGAGCGCGGTGAGCAGGTTGGTGTAGCCCAGTTCCGTCGAGAAGCTGATGCCGAGGAAGTCGAACGCGCCGACCGGACGGTGGTTGTCGACGGTGAACTGGCTGACGCCGTGCTCGCGCAGCAGCGCCTCCATGTCCGGCCACACCGCGTAGGTGCGCTCGGCGAGCGCGTCCGGACGCTCGTTGATCACCTCGTACAGGATCTGGTTGCCCTGGTTCGGCAGGCCCACCTCGTACGCGTCCGGGTACATCAGCGCCCAGTGCACGGCGACGCTGTCCCAGTCCTTGCTGCGGGCATTGAGCTCACCGCCGACGTACTGGATCGGCTTGCTCACGCGCGGCAGCAGCGCTTCCAGTTTCGGGAACAGGGATTCAGGTGCGGTACTCATCGGGGCCGATGGTACGTGTCTGGGAGGATCGCGGGCGTGCGCGCCGTCCCACCCCAGTTGCTGCTGCTCGGCAGCATCGGGTCGGTCCAGTTCGGCTCGGCATTCGCGGCGAAGCTGTTCGATCGTGCGGGCCCGGGCGGCGTGGTGTTCCTGCGGCTGTGCCTGTCGGCCGTGATCCTGCTGGCGGTGTCCCGTCCGTCACTCCACGGGCGGTCCCGGACGGACCTGGTGGCGGCGATCGCGTTCGGTCTCGTGCTCGGCGGGATGAACTGGAGCTTCTACGAGGCACTGGACCGGCTGCCGCTCGGTGTCGCCGTCACCATCGAATTCCTCGGTCCGTTGGCCGTGGCGATCGCCGGGTCACGCCGCGCGGTCGACCTGGTGTGGGTCGCACTGGCCGGCGGCGGGGTCGTGCTGCTCGCGCTGCGCGGTGACAAGCACGGCGTCACCGGTCTCGGCGTCGGCCTGGTGCTGATCGCGGCCAGCTGCTGGGCCGGGTACATCCTGCTGTCGAAGCGCGTCGGCGCGGCGTTCGCGCAGCTGGACGGACTGGCGATCGCGCTCGGTGTCGGCGCGCTACTCACGATGCCCGCCGGCATCGTCGAGGGCGGTTCCGCGCTGGACTCGCCTGCCGTGCTCGGCGGCGGGCTGCTCGTCGCATTGCTGAGTTCGCTGATCCCGTACTCGCTGGAGATCGTCGCGCTGCGCCGGATGCGTCCGTCGGTGTTCGGCCTGCTGATGAGCCTGGAGCCGGCGATGGCCGCGACCGCCGGCGTGCTGGTGCTGAGCGAGACGGTCAGTCCAGTGCTCGTGCTGGCCATCGCGATGGTGATCACCGCGAGCGTGGGGACGACGCTCAGCACGCGCGAGCAGCTCGTGCCACAGGTCCTCGACTGACGCCGTCACCCCGCCGATCCACAGCTGTTCTGGCCGCTCGTCCAGCGCTGTTGATCACCGGCTAATCGGACGCGCGGCGCACGGCCTGCAGCAGGCCGATCGCCAGGCCCTGCGCGAACATGGACGAGCCGCCGTAAGAGACGAACGGCAGCGGCAGGCCCGTTACCGGCATCAGGCCCAGGTTCATGCCGATGTTCTGGAAGGCCTGGAACGCAAACCAGCAGACGATGCCTACAGCGACCAGCCGTCCGGCGCGGTCAGCGTCTCGCGCGATCCTCAGGCCGCGCCAGCACAGCAGCGCGAACAGCGCGATGATCACGCTGCCGCCGAGCAGTCCGAACTCCTCCCCCGCGACCGAGAACACGAAGTCGGTCTGCTGCTCCGGAACGAAGCCGCCGTTGGTCTGCGGCCCGTTGAACAGGCCGGTGCCGAACAGCCCTCCGTTGGCGATCGCGATGTGTGCCTGGGTGATGTTGTACGCAGCACCCTGCGGGTCGTGCGACGGGTCCGTGAACGCGCTGAACCGGGCCAGCTGGTAGTCGGCGAGCAGACCGGCCTTAACCACCACTATCGCGACCACGACCGTGAGCAGCAGCAGCCCGACCGTCCAGCGCGCACGCACTCCCGCCGCGACCAGGACGCCGAACGCTGCCGCTGCGAGGACCATCGCCGAGCCGAGGTCCGGCTGCAGCAGGATCAGCACGAGCGGCAGGCCGATCAGCCCGATTGCCAGCAGCACGTCCGTCGTGCTCGGTGTCTCGCCGTCGCGCTCGGATACGAACTGCCGGCGCATCAAGCGCTCGTGCGCGCGCTGCGTGAACAGCACCGCCATCCCGACGATCAGGCCCAGCTTCATGAACTCGGCCGGCTGGATCTCGAAGCCGCCGCCGAGCCGGATCCAGGCGTGCGCGCCGTTGATCGTGCTGCCCACGGCGAACACCAGGAGCAGTCCGAACACGCTCGCCACGTAGACGATCGGCCCGAACAGCCGCAGCAAGCGGGCGTCGAAGCGCGACGCCGCGACCATCAGCCCGGATGCGATCGCCAGGTTCACCAAGTGCCGGTAGAGGTACGCCTGCGGGTCAGCGCCGGCGGCCCGCTGCAGGTCGCGGGTCGCCGCCCACACCAGGACGGCGCCGATCAGCGCGAGTACCAGTGCCGACGCGTTGAGCAGCCGGTCGTAGCCGCGGCTGCGCTGAAGGGGCCGCGCGTACGGCGTCAACACGAAGGGATCACGCGGGTTGCGGGCAGTCAAAGTCACGTGTTGGCCTCCCCGCAGACGGACTCGCCGTGCAAGCGCCTGCTACGGGGCCAAGTGGTCATTTCTTCGCACCCATGAGGTAGTCCCAGATGCGCTTCAGCATGGGGCCCGCCGCAGTCGCGCCGGTGCCCGCTTGCTCGACCATGCCGACGATCACGTACTTGGCGTGGACGTTTCCGTGCGCGTCCTTGCTGGTCGGCCCCCAGGACGCCAGCCACGAGGTGTCCTTCTGGCCGAACACCTCGGCCGTGCCGGTCTTGCCACCGATCCTGTTCTGGTACTTCGAGCCGATGTACGCGAAGGCGCCGGAGACGGCCCACCCGCGCGAGAAGCTCAGCGAGTTCGCGATGTAGTTGAACAGCTTCTGGCTGACCGGAACCCGGTTGCGCACCTTGGGCCGGATCGCCTTCACGACCTTGCCCTGCGCGTTCTTCACGGCCTGGCCGATCGTCGGCTCGTAGATCTTGCCGCCGTTGAACATCGCGGAGTACGCGACGGCCAGCTGCAGCGGGGACAGCGTCGTTTCCCCCTGCCCGATCGCCATGTCCGCGTTGTCGCCCGCACGGTACCGCCAACCGTCGGTGCAGTTCTCGGACGCCAGTTGCGTCAGGTAGGCGCGGTCGGACGCGTTCGCCACGTCCTTGTAGCCGGCCTTCGCCTCGGCGCAGTAGGTCTGCTTGTTGGCCTGCCAGCGCGCGCGCCGCGTCTCCCGGTCTGCGTACGAGCCGGTGGCCTGCTCGTCGGCGGGCAGGTCGATGCCCGGCTTCGCGCCGACGCCGTACGCGGCCGCCATATGCTGCAACCACTCGTGCGGCTTCTTGCCGTGTGCGATGCGGGCCTGGTCGGCGTAGTACTCGTTCGCCTCCGGGACGTAGAAGAACGTGTCGCAGGAGTAACCGAGCGCGTTCTCCAGGTCGATGTCGCCGAGCACCTCGGAGTCGTAGTTGGTCTTGACGCGTCCGTCGATCGTGACCGAACCCGGGCACGCATAGCGCGACGTGGTGTTGATCTCGTGGTGCATGACCAGCGAGGACGACGTGATCAGCTTGAACGTCGAGCCCGGCGCGTACTGCCCGGCAATCGCGCGGCCCAGCAGCGGATCGTTCGCGCTCGGGGCGGTCAGCTTCGCGTAATCGGCCTGCGAGATGCCGCCGACGAACTGCTGCGGGTCGTAGGTCGGGTAACTGGCGGCCGCGATCACCCGTCCGGTGTTGGGGTTCATCACCACGACCGCGCCGGAGGTGGCCGGCATGCCCCCCTTGCGCGAGTCACGGATCTGCTGCGCGAGTGACTGCTCGGCGACCTTCTGCAGGTTGAGGTCCAGGCTGGTGACGAGCGTGTCGCCCTGCTGTGGCGCCACGTACTTCCCCGCGCCGACGGCGTACCCCTGCGGGTTCAGTTGCAGCACCTGCTTGCCGTCCATCCCGCGCAGGAACGCGTCGTACTCGGCCTCCAGCCCGGTACGGCCGATCGTGTCCGCGTCGACCAGGTTCGGGTCCGTCTTCTTGTCCGCCTCGGTGATCTGGCCGGTGTAGCCCAGCAGGTGCGCGGCCAGCGAGCCGTAGGGGTATTCGGGCATCGTCACGGTCTGCACGGCCACGCCCGGGAAGTCCTCGCGGTGCTCGCCGATCGCGAGCACCGCCCGCTCGGACGCCGTGGTCGTGACCGGCACCGGCTGGTAAGGCTCGCCCGTCCAGCACGGCTGCGAGACCGTCGGCGAGCAGGGCGTGATCTCGCGGGCCAGTTGTGCCGACGTGGTGTCGAGCAGGGCGGCCAGCTCGGCGAGCACCGCGTGGCCGTGGTCGGGCAATCCCTGCAGCGTCTCCCGGTCGACGGTGATCTCCTGCGCCGACGTGTTCTGCACCAGTGGCCGGCCGTGCTTGTCGACGATCAGGCCGCGGGGCGCGGGCACCACGATGTCACCGTCGTGCAGCCGCCCGGCCGTCTGCACCGGCTTGTTCGGGTCGAGCAGCTGGACGTAGTACAGCCGGCCGAGCAGCGTGATGATCATCGACGTGACGAGCACGACGATGATCGCGAGGCGGCGTGCGCCCGGCGGGCGATAGCGGAACGCCGCGGGCCGGCGCGGCTCAACCACGGCGACCGGCCAGCAGCGGTGTGCCCGTGGACGTGCGCGGCGCGCGCAGATGGTCGGTGTGCAGGAACAGCCGGGTCAGCGGCACCAGGAACAGTGCGAGCAGCGCGTCGGCGATCGCGGCCGGCACGACGTGCACGAACCCGCCGCTGACGCTCGCGCCGTCGGCGTGCACCACGGCGAGCAGGACGGATCCGGCGAGGCTTGCGAGCGCACACACGGTCGCGGCTGCCGCTGCGTCCCGGCGCACGCTGTGGCGGTCCGCCAGCACTCCGCAGACGAGGCCGACTCCGAGCCAGCACAGCGCGAGCACGCCGGCCGGATGCGTCGAACCGAGGTCGGCCAGCAGTCCGGCGACGAAGCCGAACGCCATGCCGGAGCCCGGCCCGTCGACGAGTGCGACCGCGGCGACCAGCACCGCGGGCAGGCTCGCCGGCACCGGTCCGGCCCACGGACCGATCACGGTGCCCTGCAACAGCAGCGCCGTCAGGATCGCGGCGAGGGCGGCCGCCGCACGCGCCCGGGTCACCGCGAGCCGCCGGCGGCGTTCGTGCTGCCGGCGCTGTCGAGCACGATCACGCCGACGAGGTCCAGCGAGCTCGGCGACGTCGTCGGTCGCACGGTCGCGGTGGTGGTGCCGTCCGTCGACGCGTGCACGCCGGTGACGGTGCCGATCGACAGGCCAGGGACGAAACTGGTCGCGCTGCTGGGCCCGGTCACGAGCTTGTCGCCGGCGCGCAGCGCGGCCTTCGGGTTGAGCGGCACGAACGTGAAGCCGGCGGCGCCGCGCCCGGTCGCGAGGCCGACCTCG
This sequence comes from Jatrophihabitantaceae bacterium, assembly GCA_035765515.1. GTDB lineage: Bacteria > Actinomycetota > Actinomycetes > Mycobacteriales > Jatrophihabitantaceae > DASRSS01. Next base: position 14,626 of record DASTXN010000087.1, read on the forward strand.
CCGTTGCGCGCGTCGCGCGCGCCGACACCGCTGCCCGGGTCGGCGGACAGCAGCACGACGGACGATGACCGGTCGGCGTGCAGCACGCGCCCGACCAGCCCGTACCCGTCGGTCACGCTCTGCCCCTTGCGCACACCGTTTTGCGTGCCGACGTTCAACGTGGCCGTCCAGTCGAAACCGTCCGCGGAGCCGAGCGCGGTTACCCGCGCAGGCAGGACGCGGTAACCGCCGGATCCGGCCGCCGCCTGCAGCGCGCTGAGTTGGTGCTGGTCGGTCCGCGCGGCACGGTCGGCCGCCAGTCTGCCGCGCAGTTGCGCGTTCTCGTGCTCGAGCCGGCTGATCGTGCCCTTGTTGGTTCCCGCGGTCGGCACGCCCTCGACGAAGCGGCGCACCGGGCCGAGCATCGCGTCGGTGCCGCGGTAGAGCGCGCCGAGTGTGCCGCGCACCCCGCTGTGCGAGGCGCGCAGGCTACCGCCGCCGACGTCCAGCGTGATGAAGCACAGAGCGAGAACCGCGAGCACGATCGCGGCCGTCCGCTGCCTGGATGTCAGCCGCCGCACGGTTCACCTGCGACGGCCGTCGACGACGACCTTCTGCAGCTGCTCGAAGTGCTCGACCACCGTGCCGGTGCCGAGCACGACCGAGTCCAGCGGGCGGTCCGCCACGAGTACCGGGATGCCGAGTTCGTGCTGCAGCCGCGCGTCCAGACCGCGCAGCAGCGCGCCGCCACCGGTGAGCACGATGCCGCGCGTGACCAGGTCGCCGGCGAGCTCGGGCGGGCACCGGTCCAGCGTGGTGCGCACCGCGGCACTGATGCGGGTCAGCGGCACGTCCATCGCCTTGCGCAGCGCGTCTGCGGACACCGTGACGTTGCGCGGCAGGCCGGTCCCGACGTCCCGCCCGCGAATCTCTGCGTTGCGCGCGCCGGCGGTCGGGAAGGCCGAGCCGACCGAGATCTTCAGTTCCTCGGCGGTGCGCTCGCCGATCAGCAGCGAGAACTCGGCCCGGATGTGGTCGACGATCGCCTCGTCCAGCGCGTTGCCGGCCACGCGCAGGCTGGTGGCGGCGACGATCCCGCCGAGCGCGAGGATCGCGACCTCGGTCGTCCCGCCGCCGATGTCGACGATCATCGAGCCCTGCGGCTGGTTGACCGGCAGCCCCGCACCGATCGCGGCGGCCATCGGCTCGGAGATGATGTGGACGCGCCGCGCGCCCGCCGCGTACGCGGACTCGCTCACCGCGCGCTGCTCGACGCTGGTGATTCCGGACGGCACGCACACGACGACGCGCGGCCCGGTGAACGAACCGCGCCGGCGCAGCACCTTGCGGACGAAGTATCGCAGCATCTCGGCCGTGACGTCGTAGTCGGCGATCACGCCGTCCTGCAGCGGGCGGACGGCGCGGATGTGGCCCGGCGTGCGCCCGATCATCCGTTTGGCCTCGACGCCGACCGCGACGACCGAGTTGGTGCTGGTGTCGACCGCGACGACGGACGGCTCGTCCAGCAGGATGCCGCGACCGCGCGCGTAGACCAGGGTGTTCGCCGTCCCGAGATCGATCGCGAGATCGCCGCCGAGCAGGTCGCCGCCGCGCTGGGACACCAGCGAGAGACGGGCCAGCGGGGTGAACGTCACGGCGGTCGACCTTCTACGCGAACACGATTGCAGCGGGACTGCGCTGATCGTATGGGCGTACACGGGCCAAACACGGTTGCGACTCGCGGGACCGGCGTGGCAGATGTGACGGCTGAGGTTAAGCGCCTCAGCCGCCTCTCACCGGTGATCAACAGTGGGTTGCGGCCGACCAGGCCACCGCCTCGCGCTGTTGATCAGCGCGCGAGTCGGTCGCTCAGAGGGTGGGGAACCAGAGGCCGATCTCGCGGGCGGCGGACTCGGGCGAGTCCGAGCCGTGCACCAGGTTCTGCTGGACGGCCAGGCCCCAGTCACGGCCGAGGTCGCCGCGGATTGTGCCGGGCGCGGCGGCGGTCGGGTCGGTAGCGCCGGCGAGTGACCGGAAGCCTTCGATCACCCGCTGCCCCTCCGCGACCAGCGCGAGCACGGGACCGGAGCTCATGAACTCGACCAGCGGCGCGTAGAACGGCTTGCCCTCGTGCTCGGCGTAGTGCTTGGCCAGCAGCGGCTCGTCCGCGGTGCGCAGTTCGAGCGCCACGATCCGGTAGCCCTTGGCCTCGACACGGCGCAGGATCTCGCCGGACAGGCCGCGCCGGACGCCGTCCGGCTTGACCAGGATCAGGGTGCGCTCGAGCTGTTCAGTCATGCCCGCGAGACTAGTGGGGGCGCTCAGGAGACCAGCAGCCGCCAGCCGCCTGGCGTCCCGACCAGCTCGTGCCGCAGCGAGAGCAGGTACCCCCAGATCGCGGCGAAGATGGCACCGACCACGAACATGGCCGGCAGCAGGATGCCGGTGAGGACGAACAGCAGCTGCAGCACAGTGCCGACGCCGATCCCGAACGGCCGGCGCACCAGCCCGGCCGCGACGATCATGAGCACGGCCAGGCCGACCAGTATCAAGGTCCGGGTGAGACCCAACCCGGTGGTGAAGGCGATGGCCCGCGGGACGAGCAGGGTGACCACGGCCTCCAGGCCGAGGATGCCGGCCAGCGCGCCTCGGGTCGCCTTGTTCGCGCGCGCGGCCCGCTCGGCGAGCTGCTCGGGCGTCGGTTCCTGATACGGCGCCGGCTCCTGATACGGCTCCTGCGCGTCCGGGACCGGTTCGCCGGTCGGCTCGCTCACACCGCGCCGCCGAGCAGCGTCCGGGCCTCGCCGGCGGTGACCACCGAGCCGGTCACCAGCACGCCCGAGCCGGACAGCACGTCGTCGCCCGTGTCTTCCGCCAGGCGCACCGCGGCCTCGATCGCGTCGTCCAGCCGTGCCTCGACCGTCACCCGGTCGGCGCCGAACACCTCGACGGCGGCGGCCGCCAACTCGTCCACAGGCAGTGCTCGCGATGAGCTGTTCTGCGTGACGACGACCTCGTCCACGACCGGTTCGAGCAGTTCGAGCATCGCGGGGGCGTCCTTGTCGGCGAGCACGGCGACCACGGCGACCAGCCGCCGGAAGTCGAACGCCTCCCCCACGGCCGCAAGCGCGGCCTGCATCCCGTGCCGGTTGTGCGCGGCGTCGATCAGGATCGTGGGGGCCGAGCGCACCGCTTCCAGCCGTCCCGGCGAGCGCACCGCCGCGAACGCCGCGCGCACCACCTCCATATCGAGGCCGCCGGTCTCCGCGCCCGCGCCGAAGAACGCCTCGACGGCCGCCAGCGCGCAGGCCGCGTTCTGCGCCTGGTGCGCGCCGTGCAGCGGCAGGAACACCTCCTCGTACTGGCCGCCGAGGCCCTGCAACGTGAGCGCCTGCCCGCCGACCGCGACGCGCCGCTCCAGGACGCCGAACTCCAGGCCTTCACGCGCCACCCGCGCCTCGACCTCGGCGGCGCGGCGCAGCAGGGGCGCGGCGGCCTCGGGCGGCTGCGCGGCGAGGATCGCTGCCGCTCCGGGCTTGATGATGCCGGCCTTCTCGGTCGCGATCGCCTCGATCGTGTTGCCCAGGTACTGGGTGTGATCGAGGTCCACGGGCAGCACGACGGCGACCTCGGCGTCGAGCACGTTGGTGTTGTCCCAGGTGCCGCCCATGCCGACCTCGACCACCGCGACGTCGACCGGAGCGTCGGCGAAGATCGAAAACGCGAGCGCGGTGACGATCTCGAAGAACGACAGGGGCGTGTCGAACTGACCGTCCACCAGCTCCAAGTACGGCGCGAGCTCGCGATAGCCCTCGACGAAGGTCCGGTCGCTCACCGGCTCGCCGTCCAGCACGATGCGCTCGGTCACGCTGGCCAGGTGCGGGCTGGTGTAGCGGCCCGTGCGCAGCCCGAAGCCCATCAGCAACTGCTCGACCATGCGCGCCGTGGACGTCTTGCCGTTCGTGCCGGTCAGGTGGATGCCGCGGTACGCCCGCTGCGGGTCGCCGAGCAGCTCGACGAGTGCGCGCATCCGCTCGTTCGTCGGGTTGATGTGCCCCTCGCCGCGGCGGCCGAAGATCTCCGCCTCGATCTGCCGCAGCAGCCCTGCGTACTTCTCCCTCTCGCTGACCGCCACGACCGGCAATCCTACGGCGGCCCGGTTCCGTCCCAGTCGGCCCCTCAGCAGGCGCGCCACGCCGTGAATACGCCTGCTACGTGGCCAACTGTTCCAGCGCAGCCTCGATGCGGGCGAGGTCCGCCTCGGCCGCGGCGAGTCGGTCACGCACCTTGGCGATCACGGCATCGGGCGCCTTGGCGGTGAACGACTCGTTGGCGAGCTTGCCGGCGTTGACGTCGCGCTCCTTGCGCGCAGCGGCAAGATCCTTGGCCAGCCGGGCGCGCTCGGCGGCGACGTCGATCGTGCCGGACAGGTCCAGTTCGACCACCACACCGCCGGACGTGGTCAGCGATGCGGTCGCGGTGAAGTCGTCCGCCGGCTGTTCGAGCCGCAGCAGGAAGCGGATCGCGTCCTCCCCCGCGCCGACACCTGTCAGCCGCGCCGGCACGCGCTGCGACGGCTTGACGCCCTGGTCGGAGCGGAACCTGCGCACCTCGGTGACCACGTCCTGCACGGCCGCGATCTGCGCCTCGGCAGCCGGGTTCGCGCGCGCGGTGTCGGCGGACGGCCACGGCGCGACCACCACGGACTCCCGGCCAGTCAAGGCCGTCCAGAGCGCTTCGGTCGTGAACGGGATCATCGGGTGCAGCAGCCGCAGCAGGGTGTCGAGCACCTCGCCGAGCACGCGGCGGGTCGCCGGAGCGTCCTCACCGGCGAGCGAGATCTTGGCCAGCTCGACGTACCAGTCGCACACCTCGTCCCACGCGAAGTGGTAGAGCGTGTCGGCGATCTTGGCGAACTCGAACCGCTCGTACAGCGCGTCGACCTCGGTCACGACGGCCTGCAGCCGCGACAGGATCCACGCATCGGCACCGGTGACCTCGGCGGGAAGTGGACCATCCACCGTCGCGCCGTTGAGCAGCGCGAAACGGGTCGCGTTCCAGAGCTTGTTGCAGAAGTTGCGGGCGCCGACGACCCACTCCTCGTTGATCGCCTGGTCCGCGCCCGGGTTCGCGCCCTGCAGCAGCGACAGCCGCACCGCGTCCGCACCGTACGCGTCCATCCAGACCAGCGGGTCGATCACGTTGCCGCGCGACTTGGACATCTTCTTGCCGTGCGCGTCGCGAACGAGCCCGTGCAGCAGGATCGTCTTGAACGGCACTTCGCCGTCCATCGCGTACAGGCCGAAGAGCATCATGCGCACGACCCAGAAGAACAAGATGTCGTAGCCGGTGACCAGCACGGTGGTCGGGTAGTACTTGCGCACGTCGGCGGTGTCCTCGGGCCAGCCCAGCGTGGAGAACGGCCACAGCGCGGAGGAGAACCAGGTGTCCAGGACGTCATCGTCCTGCGTCCAGCCCGCCGGGGGGGTCTCGTCCGGACCGAAGCACGCGTCGTCGCCGTCGGGCGAGTACCAGACCGGGATGCGGTGGCCCCACCAGAGCTGGCGGCTGATGCACCAGTCGCGCAGGCCGTCCACCCACTGGAAGTAGCGCGGCGCCATGGACGCCGGCTCGATCGTGACCCGCCCGTCGCGGACAGCGTCGCCCGCGGCCTTGGCCAGCGATTCGACGCGCACCCACCACTGCAGCGACAGGCGCGGCTCGACGACGGTGTCGCACCGCGAGCAGTGCCCGACCGCGTGCACGTACGGCCGCTTCTCGGCGACGATCCGGCCGTCCTCGCGCAGCGCGGCCACGATCGCCGAACGTGCCTCGAGCCGGTCCAGGCCGTGGAACGGACCGGGCACGGTGATCACCGCGCGCTCGTCCATGACCGTGAGCATCGGCAGGTCGTGGCGGCGGCCGATCTCGAAGTCGTTCGGGTCGTGCGCGGGCGTCACCTTGACCGCGCCGGTGCCGAAGCTGGGGTCGACATGCTCGTCGGCCACGATCGGGATCTCGCGGTTGGTCAGCGGCAGGGCCACCGTCTTGCCGATCAGGTGCTGGTAGCGCTCGTCGTCGGGGTGCACGGCGACGGCGGTGTCGCCCAGCATCGTTTCGGCGCGCGTGGTCGCGACCACGATCGAGTTCTCACCGTCGCCGTAGCGGATGCTGACCAGCTCGCCGGGCTCGTCCGCGTGATCGACCTCGATGTCGCTGAGCGCGGTCAGGTCGCGCGGGCACCAGTTGATGATCCGCTCGGCGCGGTAGATCAGATCCGCGTCGTAGAGCTTCTTGAAGATCGTCTGGACGGCGCGGCTGAGCCCGGCGTCCATGGTGAAGCGCTCGCGCGTCCAGTCGACGCCGTCGCCGAGCCGGCGCATCTGGCCGAGGATCTGGCCGCCGAAGCGCTCCTTCCACTCCCATGCCTTGCCGATGAACTCCTCGCGCCCGTAGTCGAAACGGCCCTTGCCCTCGGTCTCGGCCAGGTGCCGCTCGACCAGGTTCTGCACGGCGATGCTCGCGTGGTCCATGCCGGGCAGCCAGAGCACGTCGAAACCGCGCATCCGTGCCCGCCGGGTGAGCGCGTCCATCATCGACTGCTCGAGCGCGTGCCCGAGGTGCAGGCTGCCGGTGACGTTCGGCGGCGGGATGACGATCGTGTACGGCGGCTTGTCGGTCGACGGGTCGGCGGTGAAGTAGCCGCGCTCGATCCAGCGCTCGTAAAGCGGGCCCTCTACCTCAGCCGGCAGGTACTGGCTGGGGAGGTCACGCGGGTCATCGGGCTGGGTCGAGGTCACGCCCGCATTCTATGGAGCGGCGGCGGCGCGAATTCGTCGCGGTTCCGACGGGCTCAGTCGACGGGGAACAGCTGGACGCCGAGACGCACCCGGCGGCTCCCCTCGGGCCGGTTGCTGGCGGTCCGGTCGCGGTACTGGTCGCCCTGCTCCTTGATCGTCGCGATCATCGCGCTGAGTTCGTCCGCGGTCAGCCACAACCTGCCGGAAGCCAGCATGGCGACGTCGCGCCAGTCTTCCGGCTCGTCGCGGTCGCGTGCGACCCAGGCGTCGACCTCGCGCCGGATCGCTTCCAGGGCGGTGCCGACGAGCACCGCGGAGGCTGCCGTGGCCGCGACCGCGGAGGACGGTTTGACGACCAGCTCGCTGCCCGCGGCGCGCCACGGGCGCTGCCGTCCGTCGCCGGATGCGTCGGAGCGCTCGATGATGCCGACCTTTTCCAGCGCGCGCAGGTGGTAGCTCATCGCGCTCGGGCTGACCTGCGCGATCTCGGCGCACTCGGTCGCGGTGAGTTCGCGGCCGCCGAAGAACTCGTCGATGACTGCCAGGCGGGCCGGATGCGTCAGGGCCTTGATGTCCGCCGCCTCGGTCAGCACCACCGGCGGTCGGCGCTTCGGCGAGGTGCGGCGGCGAGGGGTCACGGCCAAGAACATACTTGACGGCTCTAATCTGAAAGAATATTTTCGCAATATGTCTTTCAGATTCCGCTCGGCTGATCTGCCCGTAGTCGTCGTTGCACGGGCACTGTCGCTGCTGGGCGACGAGGTCGCCGCGCTGACGCTGACCTTGCGTCTGCAGTCGCACGGCGCCGGGCCGGGCGCGGTGGCCACGCTGTTCATTGCCGCGCTCGTCCCGCTGGTCGTGCTCGCCCCGCTCACCGGGCGCGTAGTCGACAGCTACGACAGCCGCCGCCTGCTGCTGATCACCGGGTTGGTGCAGGCCGGTCTGTGCGTCCTGTTGTCCGCGCAGACCGGTACCGCGGCGATTCTCGGGCTGGTCCTGCTGCTCGGCGTGGGCCAGGCGGTGAACGGAGCCACGTGGCAGGCCCTCGTGCCGGCGATCGCGGGCACCGAACGGCTGGCGCGCGCGATGGGCCTGACCCAGGCGGCGGCCACCGTCGCCTCGGTGCTCTCCCCGGCGCTGGCCGGCCTGCTCTACGGCCGGTACGGCGCTCGCGTGCCGCTCCTCCTGGACGCCGCGACGTTCCTGTTGGTAGCGGTCGCCGCGCTGCTCGTCCGCACCCGGCACGGCCTCGCGCGCACAACCGAGGCCACGGGCGAAGTGAACGGCACCCCCGCCACCGCCGATCAGGACCGAACCGCCACGACCGGCCTGCGCTTCCTGCGCGCCGACCCGCTGCTGCGGCCGCTGCTGGTGCTGCTCACCGTCTTCATGGGACTCGGCTCGATGATCAACGTCGTCGACGTGTTCCTCATCCGCGGGACGCTGCACGCGAGCGCAACCTGGTACGGAATCGTCGGTGCCGCGTTTGCGGTGGGCCTGCTGGGCGGCGCGCTGGCTGCCGGCCGGGTCCGCGACCCGCAGGCGCTGCCCCGCGTCTTCATCACCAGCGCGATCGTCCTCGCGTCCGGGCTGGCGGGCATGAGCCTCGCCGGCGGTGTCTGGACCCTGCTACCGGTGTGCCTGGTGGTCGGTCTGGCCAACGGGGTGCTGAGCGTGTCGGTGAGCACGATGGTCATGGGACGCGCGCCCGAGCACGTCCGCGGGCGCGTGGCGGCGACCGTGGGCGGGATCGCGTCAGGGGCGCAGATAACCGCATACATCCTCGGCGGCACGCTCGGCACCGTGCTGACCCCGCGGGAGGTGTTCGCGCTCGGCGGCCTCCTCGGGCTGCTCGCGCCGCTGCTGCTGGGCCGGCGAGTGCTGCGCGCCGCGAAGGTACCCGGTGACAGGGTGCCGACCGGCGTCGCGGCAGACTGCGCAGCATGACTTCTGACCGACCCGTCCGCTGGGGGATCATCGCCACCGGCGGCATCGCGCGCATGTTCGCCCGCGACCTCGAGTTGCTGCCGGACGCCGAACTCGTCGCCATCGGCTCACGCACCCAGGCCAGCGCCGACGCGTTCGGCGACGAATTCGGCGTACCGCATCGGCACGGCTCGTACGAGGACCTCGTCGCGGACCCGGATGTCGACGCGGTGTACGTGTCCACGCCGCACCCCGGTCACCGCGACGCGGCACTGCTCGCGATCGAGGCGGGCAAGGCCGTCCTCGTCGAGAAACCGTTCACGATGGACGGGGCCGAGGCGCGCGAGGTGGTGTCGGCGGCGCGCTCGCGCGGAGTGCTGTGCGTCGAGGCGATGTGGACCCGCTTCCTGCCGCACATGGCGCGGGTTCGCGAGATCCTGGCCGCCGGGACGCTCGGCAAGATCGTCTACCTGACCGCCGAGCACGGGCAGTGGTTCGCCGAGGACCCCGCCTTCCGGCTGTTCGCGCCGTCCCTGGGCGGCGGTGCGCTGCTCGACCTGGGTATCTATCCGGTGTCGTTCGCGCACATGGTGCTGGGCGTCCCGGAGAAGATCACCGCGGTCAGCGGTCCGGCGTTCACGCGGGTGGACGCGACCACGTCCATGATCTTCCAGTATTCCGGCGGGGCGCATGCGGTGCTGACCACGTCGCTGGCTGCCGCGTCCAACAACCCCGCGGCGATCTACGGCACCGAGGCGCGGCTGGAGATCGACGGCTGGTTCTACACGCCGACGACGTTCCGCGTGGTGTCCCGCGACGGGACCGAGCTGGAGCGCTATGAGGTTCCGGACCCCGGGCGCGGGATGCAGCACGAGGCAGCTGAGGTCAACCGCTGCCTGCGGGCGGGGCTGACCGAGAGCCCGCTGCTGCCGCTGGACGAGACGGTCGCGATCATGGACACCCTGGACGAGGTGCGCCGCCAGATCGGCCTGGACTACTCCGCGCTGTAAGGCCGTGTGTGGCGACGCTGCGCCAGCTGCAAGTTCGTGTGTGGCGACGCTGCGCCGCCGACACGCCGTGGCAGGTGGTGCCCCGTCGCCACACACTGAAGCTGTGGACAGCGACCGCGGCGTCCACAGATTTGCCACGGGATGCCCGCCAGCCGTCTGGCGCCTGCATGCTGGCGCGATGCGTCCCGAAATCGACGACTTCCTTGCCACCCGCGGTGGCGTCGCCACGCGCGATGAACTGCTCCAGCTGCTCACCCGCAGCCAGCTCGATCACGAGATCGCGCGTGGACACCTGGTCGCCCCGTTTCCGCGCGCCTACTGCCGGCCGTGGGACGCGGATCATTCGCCCGTCCGCGAACGGGCCGCCCTCGCGAGCGTCGGACAGCCGGCAGCCCTAAGCCACCTGACCGCCCTGCGGCGCTGGGGCCTCACGGTGCCGCCCGCGGCGCAGGTCCATGTCACGGTCCCGATCAGCCGGCATCCGATCGGTCGAGTTCCGAGTCTCGTCGTACACCGAACTCGTGTCCCTACGCTGACCCGGACTCTCGATGGGCTGCGCAGGATCGACCCGGCCGTCGCGGTGGTCCGCTCCTGGCCGCTGACGGTGGGCCCCGACCAGCGGGCACCCGCGATCGAAGCCGTCCGCAACCGGCTCGTCGCGCCGACCGAGCTTGCGTCGGCGGCCGATCGCGCGATCGGTATGCGCGGTCGCGCCCAGCTCCTGCGCCTGGCAACCCTGCTCGATGCGGGCTGCGAGAGCGAACTGGAGATCTGGGGGTATCTCGGCGTGTTCAACGTTCCTGGCCTCGATCACGCCGTCCGGCAGAAGGTCGTGCGCGTGAACGGACGCGAGTACCGGCTCGATCTCGCATACGAGGAGGAGCGCGTGGCCGTTGAGCTCGACGGCGAGCGGTATCACTCCAGCCGCGATCAGCGCGAGCGCGACCGCCGGCGCGACGCGGCTCTCGCGACGATCGACTGGCTCACGCTGCGGTACTCACATGAGCGGCTACACGGGGACGTCCACGGCTGCCGGCAAGACACGTTGGCGACACTGGGCGTGCGCCGCGGGCGGGCGAGAAAGATCGCCTGACCCAGCGATGGATCGCGGTGTGTGGCGACGCTGCGCCGGCGACACGCCGCAAGAAGCGATGCCCCGTCGCCACGCACGAGGCGCCTGACCGGGCCGAGTGGCAGTTAGGCGGACTTCTCGCGGGGCTGGCGCTTGGGGGTCTCGCGCGGGACCAGCGTGGGGTAGACGTGGTCCAGCACGGTCTCGCGGGTGATGACCACGCGGGCGACGTCCTCGCGCGAGGGCACCTCGTACATCACCGAGAGCAGGACCTCTTCCATGATCGCGCGCAGGCCACGGGCGCCGGTCCCGCGCAGCACGGCCTGGTCGGCAATCGCCTCGAGGGCCGACGAGTCGAACTCCAGCTCGACGTTGTCCAGCTCGAACAGCTTCGCGTACTGGCGCACCAGCGCGTTCTTGGGCTCGGTCAGGATCTGCACGAGCGCGTCGCGGTCCAGCGGGCGCACGGACGTGATCACGGGCAGGCGCCCGATGAACTCGGGGATGAGCCCGAACTTGATCAGGTCCTCGGGCATGACCTCGCCGAAGACGTCGCGCGTCTCCTTGTCGATCTTGGTCACCAGCTCGGCACCGAAGCCGAGGCCCTTCTTGCCGATCCGGGACTCGATGATCGTGTCCAGTCCGGCGAAGGCGCCGCCCACGATGAACAGCACGTTCGTCGTGTCGATCTGGATGAACTCCTGGTGCGGGTGCTTGCGCCCGCCCTGCGGGGGCACCGACGCGGACGTCCCCTCCAGGATCTTCAGCAGCGCCTGCTGCACGCCCTCGCCGGAGACGTCGCGCGTGATCGACGGGTTCTCGGCCTTGCGGGCGATCTTGTCGACCTCGTCGATGTAGATGATGCCGGTCTCGGCGCGCTTGACGTCGTAGTCGGCCGCCTGGATCAGCTTGAGCAGGATGTTCTCGACGTCCTCGCCGACGTAGCCGGCCTCCGTCAGCGCCGTGGCATCGGCGATCGCGAACGGGACGTTCAGCATCCGTGCCAGCGTCTGGGCGAGCAGCGTCTTGCCCGAACCGGTCGGGCCCAGCAGCAGGATGTTCGACTTGGCCAGCTCGACGTTCGACTCGGCGTTACGCGGCTTGGCGTCGCCGCCGGCCTGGACCCGCTTGTAGTGGTTGTAGACCGCCACCGCGAGCGTCTTCTTGGTGTGGTCCTGGCCGACGACGTACCCGTTCAGGAAGTCGTAGATCTCGCTGGGCTTGGGCAGCTCGTCGAAGCTGAACTCGCTGGTCTCGGCGAGCTCCTCCTCGATGATCTCGTTGCAC
>DASTXN010000088.1:0-28949 GCA_035765515.1 Jatrophihabitantaceae bacterium
TCGGCAACGGCGCCGGCGGTGTCGTACCGGACACCGAAAGGACGACGGACGCGTGCGCGAGCTCCATGTCGCCAGCACCATCACCACGCTGAGCCAGAACAACACCGCGGACTTCGTGTTCGACAACGCCGCGAACCGCCCCGATCACGTCGCGCTGCGACGCCGCGAGGGCGGCGCGACCTGGCGGGATGTCACCGCCGCGCAGTTCGCCGCGGAAGTGACCGGCGTCGCACGGGGCCTGGTCGGGGCGGGCATCGGGCCCGGCGACCGCGTCGTGGTGATGAGCAAGACCCGCTACGAGTGGACGGTCGCCGACATCGCGCTGTTCACCGTGGGCGCCGTCGTCGTCCCGATCTACGAGACCTCCAGTGCCGAGCAGGTGCAGTGGATCCTCGCCGACTCCGGCGCGAAGGCTGCGTTCGTCGAGACCGACACGCATGCGGAGATCGTCGCCTCGGTGCGCAGGGACACGCCGGACCTGACGTACGTGTGGCAGTTCGACAAGGGTGCGCTGGACGAGCTCACCGCGTCCGGCAAGGACGTCCCGGTCGAGGACGTGCACGCGCGCCGCGCCGCGGTCCGCCTCGACGACCTCGCCTCGATCATCTACACGTCCGGCACCACCGGACGGCCCAAGGGCTGCCAGCTGACCCACCACTGCTTCGTCAGCGAGGTCAACGAACTGCTGGACGGGCTGTCGTCGTTCTTCAACGAGAACACCTCGACGCTGCTGTTCCTGCCGATCGCGCACGTCTTCGGCCGTGCGATCGAGATCGGCTCGCTGGCCGCCGGCTGCACCCTCGGGCACAGCTCGGACATCAAGAACCTGCTGGACGACCTTGCCGGCTTCAAGCCCACGTTCGTGCTGGCCGTGCCGCGCGTGTTCGAGAAGGTTTACAACACCGCGAAGCAGCGGGCACACGGCGACGGCAAGGGCAAGATCTTCGACAAGGCCGAGTCGGTCGCGATCGCGTACTCGCAGGCAACCGAGTCCGGCCGCGCACCGCTGGGCCTCAAGATCGTGCACACCGTGTTCGACAAGCTCGTCTACAGCAAACTGCGCGCCGCGCTCGGCGGAAACTGCATCGCGGCCGTGTCCGGCGGTGCGCCGCTGGGCTCGCGGCTCGGCCACTTCTTCCGCGGCGTGGGCATCACGATCTACGAGGGCTACGGCCTGACCGAGACGACTGCGGGCGTCACCGTCAACCGCCCGGACGCGCTCAAGATCGGCACCGTGGGCCGTCCGATCGGCGGGGCGTCGGTGCTGATCGCCGAGGACGGTGAGCTGCTGTTCAAGTCGCCGGTCGTGTTCCACGGTTACTGGAAGAACCCGGACGCCACCAACGAGGCCATCGACGACGACGGGTGGTTCCACACCGGGGACATCGGCGAGATCGACGCGGACGGCTTCGTGCGCATCACGGGGCGCAAGAAGGAGCTGATCGTCACCGCCGGCGGCAAGAACGTGGCCCCGGCGGTGCTGGAGGACCGCGTCCGCGCGAACTGGCTGGTCAGCCAGTGCCTGGTCGTGGGCGACCAGCAGCCGTTCATCGCCGCGCTGATCACGATCGACCCCGAGTCGTTCCCGACCTGGCTGGAGCGCAACGGCAAGCCGGCCTCGACGACCATCGCCGAGGCCGTCCACGACCCGGACCTGCAAGCCGAGATCCAGGCCGCTGTCGACGAGGCGAACAAGGCCGTCTCCAAGGCCGAGTCGATCCGCAAGTTCACGATTCTGGATACCGACTGGTCCGAGGCCGGCGGGCAGATCACGCCGTCGCTCAAGCTCAAGCGCAACGTCGTGATGAAGGAGTGCGCGCCCCAGATCGACGAGCTGTACGCGGCGAAGGTTCAGGCCTGAAGTAGCTCGGCCAGACGATCGGCTGCGACGGTCCAGGTCCAGTCCCGCTCGACCCAGGAGCGGCCCGCAGCGCCCAGGCGCGCGCGCAGCGCGTCGTCCTGCAACAGCTCCACCAGCCTGGCCGCGACGCCCGGCGCCGAATGTCCGTCGACCACGTATCCGGTCTCGCCGTGCCGCACCGCGTCCGGCGCCCCGCCGGAGTTGCCGGCCAGCACGGGCAGCCCGACGGCGGACGCCTCCAGGTACACGATGCCGAGCCCCTCGACGTCCATGCCGAGGCGCCGCGTCCGGCACGGCATCGCGAACACGTCGCCCGCGGCGTAGTGCGCCGGCAGCTGCTCGTACGGCACCCCGCCGGTGAGGACCACGTGCTCCGCGACGCCTCGTTCGCGGGCCAGCTCGAGCAGCCGGTCGTGGAACGGGCCGCGGCCGACCAGCAGCAGCGCGGCCTGGGGCAGCTCGCGACGCACCAGCGGCAGCGCCTCGATCAGCAGGTCCTGGCCCTTGCGCGGCACCAGCCGCGAGACGCAGACGATCACCGGCCGGCCGAGCAGCCCGTACCGCGCACGGACGACGGCCCCGTCCACATCGGGCCGGAAGGTCTCGACGTCCACTCCAGGTGCGAGCTGCCGAAGCGTTGCCCGGGCACCGAAGGCCCCGGCCAGCCGGCGCCGGGTGTACTCCCCTAAGTAGGTGACCACGTCGCACGCGGCGCCGATCCGGGCCAGCGCCTGCCGGGCGCCCGGCAGCATCGCCCAACCGACCTCGTGGCCGTGCGTGGTGGCGACGATCCGCTGCGCCCCCGCGGCGCGCAGGGCCGGCGCGAGCAGCCCGAGCGGCGCCGACGCTCCGAACCAGACGCTCGTGCAGCCGTGTTCGCGCAGCAGGCTCACCGCGCGTCGGCGGACGGGCGGCGTCGGCAGCAGCAGCCCGGTACGGTGCCGGACGACCGGGAACGGCTGCTCGGCGTCGAACGCGGCGGAGCCTTCGTGGTCGGACGCGTAGACGACGACGGAGCCGGCCGGCTGGCGGATCGCGAGCTGGTGCACGAACGACTGGATGCCACCCTGTCGCGGCGGGAAGTCGTTCGTCACGATCAAGGTCCGGTTCACGGCTGCCCCAGCTGCGCGGTCAGGTAGGTGCGCCACTGGGCCGTGAACGCGTGCAGCGTCTCGTGCAGCACGTCGCGCACCGCCAGCTTCACGGCGTAATCGGTCGGCAGCACCGCACGGCCCACCTCCTGGTAGAAGCGCACCAGGCCGTCGACTCCGGCGCGCTGCGCGATCAGCTTGCACGCCAGCCACGCCTGCTCGTACACCGCTGCGAGGTTCGCCGGGCCGGTCCCGCCCGGGTTGAAGGCCGAGTCGGCGGGCAGCGCGGACGGCACCGGTCCCCTGGCCAGTTCGGTCCGCAGCTCCGCGGCCGCCCTGGTGACCGGCTGGCCGGTGCCCCGCTCGGCGACGAACTCGGCGAAGCCCTCCACCAGCCAGCGCGGAGTGGTGCGCGACGTGGCGGCGGCGGTGGCCAGGTGCGTCAGCTCGTGCCGGACGATGATCTCCCGGCCGGTCTTGGCCAGCGTGCCGAGCGCGGCCGGGTCCATCACCAGCCGCTGCCCGTACGGCCGGCCGGACGCCGCGTCGATCCCGGACGTGATCGCGACGGCGTCCAGGTCGCGGTAGCCGGTAGCGCTGCCGGTCAGCGCGCCGAACTCCTTCGCGCCGGACGGCACCAGCACGGCGACGTGCTGGTTCCACTCGTTGCCCCACACCGCGTCCACGGCCGGGATGGCCGCGTCCACGGCGTCTGCCAGGGCGGTCAGTTGCAGCGCGTTCGCGACGTGTCCGAGCACCAGGCTGGACGTGCCGCGCGCGACGACCACCGGCCCGAAGTCCCACGGCCCGCGCCAGCTCACCGAACCGGTCTTGGCCAGGTCGTCGTCACCGGCCAGGTACACGTGCCCGTCCCGGCGCACGAACGTCCACCACAGGTCGTGCCGGTCGGGCAGCGCGTCGACGCCCCGCAGCCGGTAGGACAGCTGCACCTGGACGATCAGCGCGGGCGCGCCGTACCGGCGGGCGGCAGCTGCGAGATCGGTGCGGTTCGTGTCCGCACCCGTCGCCGAGTAACGCCACAGCTGCAGCGGCACGTCCGAGATGTTGTCGATCTCGGCGGCCTGCCGGGCACGGAACGCCTTCGAGGCCGCCGCGGTGTCCACGTCCACAAGGAACCGTTTCGGCGAGTGCGCCAGCAGCGCGGCACCGTGCCGGGCGAGCAGCGCCCTGACCTCGGTCAGCGTCGGCGCGCCGGTCGGCTCAGGCCCGGAGGAGCAGCCGGTCAGCACACCCAGCAGGAGCGCCGGCGCCAGCAGCAGGATCCGCGTGCGCGGACGGCGCGACAAGTCCGACGCCCGGAACAGTTCAGCCGGTCAGGCGGGTGGCGCCGACGAAGTTGCTGCCGAACTCGTTCGCGGGCACGACCGACACGTTCTCACCGGTCTCCGGCGCGGACACCATCAGCCCATCCCCGACGTAGATCGTGACGTGACCGATCGGCTGGTAGAAGAACAGCAGGTCGCCGGGCTGCAGCTGGTCGAAGGACACATGCCGTCCGTAGTCGTACTGGGCAGCGGCCGAGTGCGGCAGGCTGACGCCGGCCGAGGCCCACGCGGCCATCGTCAGGCCGGAGCAGTCGTAGGAACCGGGACCGGCAGCGCCGAACACGTACGGCTTGCCGACCTGGGCGAGCGCGAACTTGACCGCCTGCGCGGCGGCAGCGGAGGTCGCGTGCGGCAGGTTGGCCTTCATCGAATCGACCCGGGCAGAGCTCAGGGCCGGGTTGACGGTATGCAGATAGGTGGCTCGCTGCGCGGCGGTGAGCGTGTCCAGCAGTGAGGAGTATTTCTTCATCTGCTTGCGGACGTTCGCGCGCTGGGCGAGCAGGGCGTCGCGCTTGTCGCGGGCCGCGGTCAGCAAGTCGTCTGCGTTCTTCTTGGCCGCGTCCGCCGTCTTCTGCGCGTCGACCAGGCCGCTCACGACCTGAGCGGTGTGGGCGCTGAGCATCGACAGCGTCGACAACTGGTCCAGGTAACTCTCGCCGCTGTCGCTGGTGAGCAGGGCACCCGTCGCGCTGAACGAACCGCCCTCGTAGATCGCGGTCGCCGCCATGCTGAGCTGCTCGCGGGCCGCCTCGAAGGACTTGTCGGCCTTCGCCGCCACCTTCGCCGCGGCCTGGGCAGCGGACTGCTTCGCCTGCACCTGCATCTGCGCCTGGTCGTACTTCTCCACCAGCTGCGTGTTCTTCAGGGCGAGCTTGCCGAGCTGGCGTTGCACGGAGGCCACGGTCGGGTGTTTCGGCTTCGCGTCGGGCCGGTTCGGCATTGCCGAGGCCACGCTGGGAACTGCTAGGGCTGCCGCAATGAGAGCGACAATGACCACGATGGGTCGGATTCGGCGCGAGCCTGCCTTCGCCACTGGTGACGAACTCCTTCTTCCGTATTCCGCCTACCGGGTTAGCTGACGGGTTCGGGCGGGAAGGAAGCCCTACGGCGACGCGCACCCGCGAGGGGCACTCGCCGCCGATTCACCCCGGGACTGCATTGGGTCCCCGGTTCACTGCGACGTGCTGTGATTCGGCGGTGACACCCCGGCGATGTCCGCTGCGGACACCGTCGGACCGGAATGTCTCGGAAAGGTTACGACCCGGCAACGGACCGCGCAATGCGACCCCCCGACGAGTTTTCACATTCCTTGTGCTACGCCCGATATTCGCACCAGGCGGCACTACGCCGAACCACTGACAGATCGGCAGGAATCGGACGAACCCGAGGTCGGCTGCAGTGGCGGGATCAGTCCCGCCCGCGCCAGCCGCTGCAGCGCGCGGCGCTCGGCCGCGTCCAGTTCGACCGGAACGGGCGGACGGTCCAGCAGGACGGCGATGACGCAGTCATCGCAACCGTGGCCCTGCACCGGGCAGGTCTCGCAGTCGATCAGCATGGCGGCACTCCTGACGGTTCTCGGATCGGTCGGGCGAAACGCTAGGAGCGGCCACCGACACTTTTCGCCGCGAAGCGACAGACGGAGTCGGGCTGATCCCGCCGACCCAGGCGGGTCCGAGGTCAGCCCAGGAGCGCGAGCAGGCCGGTGGACGGAACCGTCCAGGCGCCCGCCCGCCGCACGTCGACGACCACCTGCTGGTCGGACGTGGCGACCACCAGGACGCGTCCGAACGGTTCGGCGGCGACGAGCGCCCGGATGACGTCATCGGCGATCTCGTCCGCCGCGCTGAACAGCACGCGCACCCCGCGAGGTGTGCGCGGCTGGACGGCAGGACGCGTCCGCCCGTCGAACACGACCGTCACCTCCGGACCGCGACGGGCCGCCAGCGTGGCGAGGGCGGCGATCAGGCGGTCCCGCTGATCGGCAAGGGTCAGCTCGCCGTAGCCGCTCATCGTCACGTTGTAGCCGTCCACGATCAGGTGGGCTTCGGGCATCGCGAGCAGCCGGTCGAGCGCTCCCGCGTCGGCGACCGTGCGAGCCGTACTGAGCTCACCGTCGTCGGCTGTCACGGCGTCAGCTGGACGCATCGACGGCGGCGGCAACGACAGCTCGCGGCGGATCCCCGCGGCCGCCGAGTTGACCGTCTCGACCAGCAGCCACAGCCGGGCATCGTCCACGTCACGCTCGACACGGGCCTCGCGGCGGGCAGCACCGCCGGCCTGCTCGAGTTCGCTCACCCGCGCGCGCAGCCTGCGCAGTTCGCTCTCGTGCGCAGTGTCCGCGCGCTCCGCCGTCTGCCGCGCGGCGGCGAGTTCGGCGCGCGCCTCGTTGCGTTCCCGCTCGGCCGCGCGCAGCTCGCGCGTGCGGTTGCGCAGCGCCTTCTCCAGCTCGGCGATCCGGTCACGTGCCTGCGCGCCCGCCTCGGCGATCGCGTCGCGGGATCGCGCCGTCTCGGACTTGAGCTTGCCGCGCAGCTGCGCGATCTCGTGCTGCAGGCGCGCGCGTTCCTCGCCCAGCTCGTCGGCGTGCTCCCGCTGGGCGCGCCAGAGTTCGGACGCGGCCGCGAGAACGTCCTGCCAGCCCTGCGGACGGACCAGGTACGCGACCACGGCGACGTCGACGGGATCGGACGCTGCCGGCAGCTCGCCGTCGGCCACGGCGGCGACCAGGTCGGGCAATGTCTCGCGGACGGCGTCGGCCACCGAGTCGCGGAACTGGTCGTCCGTGTCGAGCGCCGCCGCGATCTGCACCGCGCCGCGCTGCCTGCGGCGAGCGGGCGTGAACCGCGCGAAGGGACGTAGCGCGGTCGGCGTCTGCTCCGACGCCAACCTGCCCAGGACGTCGGCGGCCAGCTCCACGACCTGCTTGCGGGCAGGCTCGACCAGGACCGTCCGCTCCGCCGTCACGCAGGTCAGGGTACGGACGCGGTCGGCGCCGCGCCCCCGGAGTTTCGCCACGGTTTCGTCGGACCCCGCGCCTAACGTCGCGGCCATGGGTGAACCGGCGTACGTGCAGACCAGCCTCGACGAGCTGGACGAGCCACTGCGCCTGACGACGTTCACCGTGGTCGACCTGGAGACCACCGGCGGGTCGGCCGGAACGGATGCGATCACCGAGATCGGTGCCGTCCGCGTCTGCGGCGGCGAGGTGCTCGGCGAGTTCCAGACCTTGGTCGACCCGGGGGTGCCGATCACCCCGTTCGTCAGCGTGCTGACCGGCATCACCGACGCGATGGTGTCCGGGTCACCGGCGATCGGTTCGGTGCTGCCGGCCTTCCTGGAGTTCGCGCGCGGCAGCGTCCTCGTCGCGCACAACGCGCCGTTCGACGTCGGCTTCCTGCGCGCCGCGTGCACCGCCAACGAGTTGCCGTGGCCGAGCTTCGCCGTCGTCGACACCGCGATCCTGGCGCGGCGCGTCCTGACCCGCGACGAGGTACCCAACTGCAAGCTCGGCACGCTGGCCGCGTTCTTCGGCGCGGGCACCACGCCCAACCACCGCGCGCTCGACGACGCCCGCGCCACCGTCGACGTGCTGCACGCGCTGATCGGCCGGCTCGGCAGCCTGGGCGTCCAGTCGTTGCCGGAACTGCGGGCGTTCTCCGCGCAGGTCTCCCCCGCGCAGCGCCGCAAGCGGCATCTGGCCGACGGCCTGCCGTCCGCCCCAGGCGTCTACGTGTTCCGCGACGCACAAGGCACTCCGCTGTATGTGGGGACGAGCCGCAACCTGCGCTCGCGCGTGCGGCAGTACTTCGTCGCCAGCGAGACGCGTACCCGCATGGGCGAGATGGTCGGGCTGGCCGAGCGCGTCGACCCGATCGTGTGCGCGCACGCACTCGAGGCGCAGGTGCGCGAGCTGCGGTTGATCGCCGCGCACAAGCCGCGCTACAACCGGCGGTCCAAGTACCCGGAGCGGTCGGTGTGGCTGAAGCTGACCGACGAGGCCTTTCCGCGGCTGTCGATCGTGCGCGCGCGGCGCTCGGACGACCCGGCGCGGTACCTCGGGCCACTGCGCTCGCAGCGGCAGGCCGAGGCCGTGCGCGACGCGATCCACGACGCGGTGCCGCTGCGCCAGTGCAGTGATCGGCTCTCCCTGCGCCGGGCTGTGCGAGCCGCATGCGCGCTCGCCGGCATCGGACGGTGCTCGGCGCCGTGCGAGGGCAAGGTGCCGCCCGCGGAGTACGGCGCGCTGGCCGACCTGGTCGCGGCCGCGTGGACCGGCGACGTCCGGCCGCTGATCCAGCCGCTCGAGCGAAAGCTGGCCGAGCTGTCCGTGGCGCAGCGTTACGAGCAGGCCGCGGTGGTGCGCGATCGCATCGCCACCGTGGTGCGCGCGTGCGCGCGGATGCAGCGCATGCACGCCGTGGCCGACATCGACGAGCTGGTCGCGGCCCGGCCGTCCGCCGATCAGGGCTGGGAGATCTCGGTGATCCGCCGCGGCCGGCTCGCAGCCGCTGGCGTCGCACCACGGGGCACGGCACCGTGGGCCGTGATCGAGGCGCTGCTCGCCACTGCCGATTCGTCCCCCGGCGGCTACGTCCTTACTGCCGGGGGCACCCCCACTGACGAGTCGCATCCCGTCCTCGCGGAGGAGACCGAGTGCGTGCTGCGCTGGCTCGAGGAGCCCGGCACCAGGCTCGTCCACACCTCGCAGCCGTGGACGCTTCCGGCGCGCGGCGCGGGCGGGCTGGTGTCGTGGCTGGCGACCGATGCGGCCCGGCGCGCCGCTGCTCCGTTCAGCGACGAGCGTCGGCTGCCGATGACGCACCGTCCGGCCCGCGTCTCGGCCTGAGGCGTCCGGGTGCCGCGCCCGCATTGACGCCTGGCGTCCGCCTGGCGTGCCGCGACCTACGATTGGAGGCGTGATCACCGCCATCGTCATGGTCTCGGTCGAGGCCGACAAGATCCCCGAGGTCGCGCAGCAACTCGCCGAGCTCGACGGCGTCAGCGAGGTCTACTCGGTCGCCGGCGACGCGGACCTGATCGCGATCGTGCGGGTGCGCGAGTTCGACCAGATCGCCGAGACGATCGCGGGCCGGCTGTCCAAGGTCGACGGGGTGCTGCACACGGACACCCACATCGCCTTCCGCGCCTACTCCCGCCACGACCTGGAAGCCACCTTCGACATCGGCTTCTGAGCTCCTCTGCAGTACAGGGCTTCCTTGTCACGCGCAATGGCGAGCCGGTCGCGGAGCTGCGGCCGGTCCGACACACCCGGCGCACCTTCGTCGCCCGCGCCGACCTGATCTTTACGCGCCAGGACATCCGGCTCCACAGTGCTGGATTGAGGCGCGATCTGGACGACGTCGTTGACCAGTCGCTCTGATCCATCACGCGGGCTGCTCGACACGTCCGTGGTGATCGACTGGGACGACGTCGAAGTCGCTCGCGCGCTACCGGATGAGGTTGCCATCTCCGCGATCACCGTGGCCGAACTGGCGGCAGGACCACACGTCACGACCAATGCGGCCGAAGCCGCGCGCCGACAACTTCACCTGCAACGGGTCGAGTCCCAGTTCGAGCCGCTGCCGTTCGACGCGGAAGCGGCCCGGAGTTACGGACTGGTGGTCGCGGCGGTGGTCGCCGCCGGCAGATCGCAAGGCAGCCGGATCGCCGACCTGCTGATCGCGGCGACCGCCCACGCCCACGGGCTGCCGCTGTACACCCGCAATCCGGACGACTTCGCCAGCCTGCACGGCGTGATCCAGATCGTGGCCGTCTAGCTCACGAGCCGACCGGTTGCCAGGTAGACCGGTCGCCCAGCTTCGGCGAAACATCGACCGAGTCGAGAACCTTTGCCGTCGTGAGATCGCGGCGCGCAGACTCCAGAACGGCTACCAGTACCGAGCCGTCGCCAAGGTCCCGCCGCACGATCTTCTTGTTCTCCTGCTCGTCACCTTGGGACAGGCCCAGTCGTTCGCTGTATTGCTCGGCGGGCGTAACCCGGCAGATCCGAACGTCGTCGACGGGAGCCGCCGTTGCCCACTCACCGCAGGCCGCATCCGACTGCGAGCTGACCTCCGAGAGCTGATAACTGCTATCGAAGTGCGCGACGAACGGAAGGGTCACCGGGCCGCCGGACGAGGGGATCGAGACCGCCTTCGCGATGCGCATCATCGTCTTGCGCGCGACGGCGTTGTCGAAACTGAATGTCTTCGGCCGGAACCCGACCGTGCCCAGCATTCCGTTCCAGGAGCCGTCGGCGTTCTTCCAGGCGAGGTATGGCTGCCAATCCCCCGAGTTCTTCACCGCCGCCCAAGGATCACTCACGAGCGACGGGGTCATGATGCTGGTGTCGACTCTCCGACCGGGCGCCCACCAGCCGGGCTGCCCGTTGACCGTCACAGCGGTTGCGCGGCCCTCCGAGATTGCGACGTTCATCCCGTTACCCGGAAAGTCCGCTTCGGCACGCGGCTCGTAACCGTAGGCGACCGTCGCCCGTCCGGTGTCCGCGGTGAGCATCGCGGATTCACCCCAGGCGCCGGGTATCGAGCCACGGCCGTCCGTCCAGCCCACGAGGTCGTAGCTGACCGTCCAGCCCGGGACGTCCGCAATCGTGAACTGCCAGCTCGGGGCGGGTCGTGGCGCAGGCCTCGCTGCCGGCGTGCCGCCGTCGTGGCGCAACGTGGTTCCCACCGCGGCCGCGGCGCCGACCGCGGCCACAACGGCGGCAGCCGCGAGCAACGGGGCGGCCAGCCGGCGGCGTAGCGCGCGATTCGGACGGGCGGTAAGAACGAGCGCGGTGAACGCGTCACCGTCGCAGCTTTCGGCGCGATCGTGCAGCGTCGCGCGCAGGTCATCGAGCGTGGGCACGTCACTTCTCCCTTGCTTTGGTGGAGGTTGCGGCCAAGGTCGGCGACAGGTCGATACGCAGTGCGGCCAGCGCCCGGCTGGCGTGCGAGCGCACGGTGCCGGTCGAGCAGCCCAGCACTCCAGCGATCGCATCGTCGCCGAGACCTTCGTAGTAGCGCAGCACGAGTACGGCACGCTGCCGCGGCGGCAGCTTGTCCAGCTCGCGCGAGAGCGCGTCCCGATCGGCCTGGCGCTCGGCGTGGTCGGCAACGATGCGCCGGTCCGGGACGTCGCCGTGCGGGACCAGACGGGCCCACTTGCGCCGCCACGACACGTGCTCGTTGATCACCATCCGGCGCAGGTAGGCGGGCACCGCACCAGTGGCCACGATTTCCGGCCAGCGCCGCGAGGCACGCAGCAGCACTTCCTGGACGATCTCCTCGGCAGTACCGCGATCACCCGTCAGTGCGCCGGCGAAACGCAGCAGCGCGACGCCCCGACGCGCCACGTACTGCTCGAACGTCTCGTCCATCCGCCTGCCCATCGCGTCGCGGCCGTAATACACCCACTAGACGCAGGAGTAGATCGGAAACGTTGAGCGGCAGGTGGAAGACGGCCTCAGCCGCGGCGTTCGAGGTCGGCCAACCAGGCGTTGTAGGACGCCCGCGCGGCGTCGTCGTCGTCGAACGTGTCGGCCGCGGTCGACTCGTCGCCGGTGTGCGCGCTGAACGTCGCGCGCCGGGCCTGCTCCAGCCAGCCCGTCTCGTCCGCCCGGTCGGTCTCGACCCGGCGCAGCCAGCCGATGACCAGCGCCACCATGACGATGGCCATGAGCGCGTCACCGCCGAACCACATGATCGCCCCGCCGGTGTGCGTGTCCGAGAGCGGATCGACGTTCACCTGCGCGGAATGGATCATGGCGACCGCGTCGCTGCCCTGCATGAGCACGATGCCGGTGAACGTGTCGACGGCCATGCCCACCGCGAGCAGCAGCCACCGCACCGGCGAGGACAACCGCCAGCGGATCGGGTGATCGCCGACCACGAGCACGAAGAACTGGATGCCGACGATCACGTACACCAGGTGCTCGAGCTCGCCCACCCAGCTGTTGCGCATGATCGTGTTCATCAGGCCGGTCAGGTGACTGCCCACGATCACGATCGTGTACGACGCGAGCGCGATCGGCGGCGTGAGTAGCAGCGAGATCACCCGTCCGCGCATGATGCGGGCCAGCCGCTCGCGGCGGCGGGGCGTGCTCGCCGCGAGCGCGAGGTCGAAGGGGTGCCCGGCAACCAGCAGCGCCGGCGCGAGCATGACCAGCGCGAGGTGCCCGGCCATGTGCGCGGTGAACAGCACCTGGTCGTACACGGCGATCGCGCCGTTCGTCGCGTACCCGCACACGGCGAGGCCGGCGAAGAAGTTGAGCGTGTGGCGCAGCGGCCAGCGCGTGCCCGGTTCGCGCACCGGCACGAGCGCCGCAGCGGTCAAGTACCACGCGGCGGCGAGGACGAGGACGGCAAGCGCGAGCGCGTTGAGCTGCCACTTGGTGAACAGCGCCGAGCCCAGCAGCGGACCGGCCGGGTCACCTCCGGCCCGGGAGAGCGCGTGCGCCGTCCCGTGCATCGCGGCCATGCCCGACATTCCGTTGGACGAGCCGTTCGAGCCGTTCAAGTAGTGCGCCACCGCGACGCCGAGCGCTGCCAGCGCGGCCACCGCGATCGTCCAGGTGAGCAGGACCAGACCGGACCGGTGGGCGGCGCGCGCGGGCATGCTCCCAGTGTCCCACTCCGCGAGTGGGCAGTTACCGGCCGAGTGGGCAGCTATAGGTGCCCACTCGACGCGTAAGTGCCCACTCGGGACAGATGCCGCCGGGCGACAGAGCCTCAGCCGCGGGCGCGCTTGCTGGATGCGACCCAGCGCTCCAGCAGGCTCTGTGCGGCCCCGCTGTCGATCGACTCGGACGCGACACGCAGCCCGTCGGCGATCGCCACGGACACCCGCTCGGCATTCAGCCCGCCCGAGTCCGCCGCGTCGAAGGCCGCGATCGCCGCAGCTGCGTTCAGTAGTACGGCATCGCGGATCGCGGGCGCTCCGCCGGCCAGCACCTCGCGCACCACGGCCGCGTTCTGCACGCGATCGCCGCCGCGCAGCGCCTCGGGCCGCACCGGTGTGATTCCGAACTCGCGGGGATCCAGGGTGGTCTCGCTCACCGCGCCGTCGGCCGCTACCCACACCCGCGATGTGGTCGTGGTCGTCAGCTCGTCCAGTCCGTCGTCGCCGCGGAACACGAGCGCGGTGTCGCCACGATCGGCGAGCACCGCGGCCATCACCGGAGCCATGCGCGCGTCGGAGCAACCGATCGCCGCAGACGTCACGCGCGCCGGGTTGGTGAGCGGCCCCAGGAAGTTGAAGAACGTCGGCACCCCGAGCTCACCACGAGTGGGCCCGGCGTGCCGCATCCCGCTGTGGAACACCGGCGCGAAGCAGAAGCCGATGCCGACCTCGGCCACTGTCGCCGCTACACCGTCGGCGGGCAGGTCGATCGCGACGCCGAGCTCCTCGAGCACGTCCGCCGACCCGCACAGCGAGGACGCGCTGCGGTTGCCGTGCTTGACGAGTGGACGCCCCGCGCCCGCTACCACCAGTGCCGCCATGGTCGTGATGTTCACGGTGTGCGCGAGATCGCCGCCGGTCCCCACGAGGTCCACTGCCCGGCGCGAGACCGGCACGGGCGCGGCACGATCGAGCATCGTGCGCACCAGACCGGCCAGCT
The DNA here is from genome assembly GCA_035765515.1 of Jatrophihabitantaceae bacterium. GTDB lineage: Bacteria > Actinomycetota > Actinomycetes > Mycobacteriales > Jatrophihabitantaceae > DASRSS01. The sequence goes on from DASTXN010000088.1 coordinate 13,918, forward strand.
CCTCGGGTGTCTCGCCCTTGGCCCGCAGGAGCACCGCGAAGGACGCCAGGCGCGCGGGCGAGGCGTTGCCGCCCATGATCTCGTCCATCGCCCACGCGGTGTCGTCCGCGCTGAGCGAGCCGCCCGACATCAGGACGCTCAGCAGTGCCGGCCAGCTGCGCGCCGCCGTGCGATCGGCCAGGTCGGCCACGGGCACGGCCGCCTACCGGACGACGGGGATGCCGCTGCGCCGGCGGCGCAGCTGCTCGGCCACCACCTCGGCGGCCTCGATCGGGTCCAGCGGCGAGTTGATGACCGCGTCGGCCAGCGACCAGGAGGCCAGCCAGCCGTCCTGCTTGCGCGCGATCAGCACGATGATGGGCGGGCAGTCGTCGATCTCGTACTTGAACTGGCGCGCGAGCCCCATTCCGCCGGTCGGCTGGGCCTCGCCGTCGAGGATCACGGCGTCCAGGCCGCCCTCGTCCAGCTGCTGCACGACCTGGGCGTTCGTCTCGCACTCGACCCAGTCGATCCGCCCGGTGTCCGGGGCGGGGCGGCGCCCGACGGCCGTGCGGACTGCGGCCCGGACGTCCGCCGAATTGCTGTACACGAGGACGGTCACGCGCTCACCCAGATCGGACATGCCCCAGATCGTATCCACGCCGCCTCGCCGGTTCGTCCGCACCTCACGATCACAGGCACATCACGACCCCCACCCCGCCGTGGTTGACCGGTTCCGGCAGGACATAATGCGTCTGTGACCTCGACTGCCACCGCGCCCTTCGAGTCCAGCAAGGTGCATTCGCTGACGCGGCCCAACATCGTCAGCGTCGGCACCATCGTCTGGCTCTCCAGCGAGCTGATGTTCTTCGCCGGGCTGTTCGCCATGTACTTCACCGCGCGTGCGGTACACGGCGCCGACTGGCCCATGCACCTGCCGATGGACGGCGGCATAAACGCCGGCGAGAAGCTGGTGCCGAAGATCGCCTACGCGACGCCGTTCACGATCATCCTCGTGGCTTCCAGCTTCACCTGCCAGTGGGGCGTGTTCGCGGCGGAGAAGGGCGACGTGTTCAAGCTGCGTCGCTGGTTCACGCTGACCTTCTTCATGGGCCTGATCTTCGTGCTCGGCCAGGCCAACGAGTTCCGCATGGAGATCGACGAGGGCAACACGATCTCGCGCACCGTGTACGGCTCGGTGTTCTTCCTGACCGAGGGCTTCCACGGGCTGCACGTGATGGGCGGTCTCGCCGCGTTCATCTACTTCCTGATCAGAACGACACTGGGCAAGTTCACGCCTGCCCAGGCGACCGCTGCCATCGTGGTTTCGTACTACTGGCACTTCGTCGATGTGGTGTGGATCGGTCTGTTCTCGATCATCTACATCATCCGCTGACCCGGCCGAAGCGATGAAGGGAAATTCGTGAAGGACGACTTCGACGACCCGCTGACCAGCGCGGATCTGGGCTTCGAGCCGGCCGTCCCGGTCACCGGCGCCGACCCCCAGGCGAAGCGGAACAGCCGTCGCCGCGGCGGCCTGCGCCGCAAGCTGACCGCGGGAGCCATCCTCACCGGCGCGCTCGTCGGCATGGGCGGTGCGTACACGCTGTTCGCCGGCACGTCCGGTGCGGCGGACTCGACCAGCAGCGCCTCGGACATCGCCGCGGGCCGCCAGCTGTACGAGGTCAGCTGCATCACCTGCCACGGTGCGAACCTGCAGGGCGTCAAGAACCGCGGCGTCTCGCTGCTCGGCGTCGGTGGTGCCGCCGTCTACTTCCAGGTGAGCACCGGACGCATGCCCGCGACCGGGCAGGGCTCGGAGCAGTACCGCAAGACCGCCAAGTTCACCGACCAGCAGATCCGCCAGCTCGCCGCGTTCGTCCAGTCCAAGGGCGGCGGCGTCAACATCCCGGCCGGAACCGTGCGCGGCACGGACGCCGACATCGCCGAGGGCGGCAACCTGTTCCGGCTGAACTGCGCGTCCTGCCACGGCACGACGTTCAAGGGCGCTCCGCTGACGGCCGGCAAGTCGGCGCCGTCGCTGAACGCTTCGACGGACCTGCAGATCTACACCGCCATGCTCACCGGGCCGGAGAGCATGCCGATCTTCAGCGACAACGAGATCACCCCTGACGAGAAGCGCGCCATCGTCGCGTACATCCAGACGATCAAGGCTTCCGACGACCCGGGTGGCAGCGGCATCGACCGCATCGGGCCGGTGTCCGAGGCCATCGTCATCTGGGTTGCCGGCATCGGCGCCATCATGATCGCGATCCTGTGGATCGGAGCTAAGACCCAATGAGCAACGAGTTCGAGGTGCCCAGCGAGGAAGAGCTGCGGGAGATGACCCCCGAGCAGCTGATGATCGTCGGCGCCGAAGCCGACGGCGTCCACATCATGCACCGCCGTGATCGCTTCCCGCTGCGCGGCACGAAGGCCGAGAAGCGCGCCGAGCGTGGCGTGGCAGCGGCGTTCACACTGGCCGCACTGGCCGGTGTCGGCTTCATCGTGGCGTTCTGCGCGATGCCCTGGCACTGGCACCTGCCGGGGACGCCGCAGAACTTCCGGTTCTTCAACATCGCACTCGGCGTTCTGCTCGCCCTGATGCTGCTCGGCATGGGTGTCGGCCTCGTGCTGTGGGCCAAGTGGCTCATGCCCGAGGAAGAGGTCATCCAGGACCGGCACGACGATCCGTCCTCGGAAGAGGACAAGATCATGACCGAGGGCACGCTGATCACCGGTCTCGCCGACACCGGTCTGCCGCGGCGCTCACTGATCCTGCGCTCGCTCGGCCTGGCCGGTGGCGCGATCGCGACCGTCCCGCTGGTCGCCCTCGTCGGCGGCATGATCAAGAAACCGGGCAACGACCTCGTCGAGACGCTGTTCAAGCCGAACAAGAAGCTGTTCCCGGAGTCCGGTGGCCGCGTCCCGATCGTGTACGACGACTGGCGCCGGGTCAGCCCGGACGATCTCGAGCCCGGCGGCATTGCGACCGTCTTCCCGGGCGTGCACGCCGAGATCGACGGCGTGAACGGCGTGACGTCCGCGTCGTCGCCGACCCTGCTCATCCGGCTGCGTCCCGGCCAGACCGTCGAGGCGCGCAAGGGCCAGGCCAGCTTCGGCTGGCCCGCGCACAAGCCCGAGTACGTCGCGTTCTCGAAGATCTGCACGCACGCCGGCTGCCCCGCGTCGCTGTACGAGCAGCAGACCACGCGCCTGCTCTGCCCGTGCCACCAGTCGCAATTCGAGGTGCTCAAGGACGCGAAGCCGGTCTTCGGCCCCGCGACCCGCAGCCTGCCGAAGCTGCCGCTGGATGTCGTGACCGCTGCGGACGGCGCCCAGTACTTCGTCGCCCGCTCGGACTACGTCGAGCCGATCGGCCCGGGATTCTGGAACCGCAAGTGAGCGGCTTCGCGGCCCGTGCCGCTGACCTCCGCAAGCCTCGACACGATCGTGGGAGTTCCTCATGACGTCCGGTACGCCGCGCCGTAGCGACCAGCCGCGCACGCCGCAGGGCAAGGTGGGCAAGTTCTTCGACGAACGGCTCACCCTCGCCGGTCCGATGCGCAAGCAACTGAACAAGGTCTTCCCGGACCACTGGTCGTTCATGATGGGCGAGATCGCGCTGTACTCGTTCATCATCCTGTTGCTCACCGGCACGTACCTGACGTTCTTCTTCGACCCGTCGATGGCCGAGGTCGTCTACCACGGCCGGTACGTCCCGATGCGCGGCATCACGATGTCGAAGGCGTACGCGTCGACGCTGGACATCAGCTTCGACGTGCGCGGCGGCCTGATCGTCCGGCAGATCCATCACTGGGCCGCGCTGATGTTCCTCGCGGCGATGCTGATCCACATGTTCCGGGTGTTCTTCACCGGCGCGTTCCGCAAGCCGCGCGAGCTGAACTGGCTGATCGGCCTCGGCCTGATCGCGCTCGGCATCATCGAGGGTTTCGCGGGGTACTCGCTGCCGGACGACCTGCTGTCCGGCACCGGCCTGCGCATCGCGGACGCGATCATGCTGTCGATCCCGATCATCGGCACCTGGGTGGCCTTCCTGATCTTCGGCGGCCCTTTCCCCGGGGACGTGATCATCGGGCGGTTCTACATCGCGCACGTGTTGCTGATACCGGCGATCCTGGCCGCGCTGATCGGCGCCCACCTGGCGCTCGTCGTCCGCCAGAAGCACACCCAGTTCCCGCAAGCCGGGCACACCGAACACCAGGTCAGCGGCGAACGGGTGTACCCGCTCTACGCGGCCAAGGCGGGTGGCTTCTTCTTCATCGTGTTCGGCGTCCTGGCCGCGCTCGGAGGCCTGGCGCAGATCAACCCGGTGTGGCTGTACGGCCCCTACAACCCGGCCCAGGTTTCCTCCGGCTCCCAACCGGACTGGTACATGATGTTCCTGGACGGCTCGACCCGTCTGATGCCGTCCTGGGAGATCCGGCTCTGGGGGTACGACCTGCCGCCGCTGTTCTGGCCGACGGTCGTGCTCCCGGGCATCATGTTCACACTCGCCGGCATCTATCCGTTCCTCGAAGCGAAGATGACCAGGGACACCAAGCCGCACAACCTGCTGCAACGGCCGCGTGACGTTCCGGTTCGGACATCGCTCGGTGCCATGGCGATCACGTTCTACATGGTGCTGTTCCTGTCCGGCGGCAACGACCTGATCGCGCACGCCTTCGACATCTCGCTCAACGCGATGACCTGGGGCGGACGCATCGCGCTGATCACGCTGCCGCCGCTGGCCTACCTGCTCACCTACCGGGTGTGCCTGGGGCTGCAGCGACACGACCGCGAGGTGCTCGAACACGGCCTGGAGACCGGCATCATCAAGCTGCTGCCGCACGGCGAGTTCATCGAGGTGCACCAGCCGCTCGGCCCGACAGACGAGCACGGCCACGGCCAGCTGAGCTACGCCGGCACGCCGGTGCCGAAGCGGATGAGCCAGCTCGGCGCCGCGTCCCCGCTCAAGCACATCCGCGGGTTCTTCTACCCGGTCAAGGAAAAGCCGGAGATCCAGGCGCAGCTCGACGAGCTGGAGGCCGCCGAGGTCCAGGAGCGCGACACCCAGCACGTGCTGGAGGGCAGCGCGGCCGGCAGCACACACACCGGCGAGGACTGAGCAGGCCCGGTACGGCAAAGAAGGCCGCGTCCCCATGGCGGACGCGGCCTTCTTTGCGTATGAGGCGGATTCACCACGCCTGGGCCCGGCGAGTCCGCCGAACGATCATGGGCCAGTAGGGTCGCGGTCGTGCGGTTGCAGGTGCTGGTCGACGCCGACAACGTCGCTCCCCCGCGGCTGCAGCCCGTGCTGGACCTGCTCAGCGCGATCCTGGGCGCCGATCCGGGCCGGACGGACACCCGCGTCACCGCCAGCGGCCGCCGGACCGCCCTGGACCGGCTGAGCTGGCCTACTGGGACCAGCCTGCTTGAGCACGAGGGCTGGCAGCGGGCCGACCTGGCGCTGGCCGAGGCGTACTCCCCCGGCGAGCACCCGCTGATCCTCGTCACCGGCGACGGCGACTTCGCCCTGCTGGCCGCGCGGCATCCCGGCGACGTGCTGGTCGTGAGCGGGGCGGCGAGCGGCCGGCTGCGCGACCACGGCCTGGTCGTGGATCCGGCCACCGACGGCACCGCTCCGATCGCCGCCTGGCTGTCCGCCCACGGCATCGGAGAACTGTCATGACCACGTCCGCACACCCAAGCCCCGCCGAGCACCGCATCGTCCTTCACGCCTCGCGGTCGCTCGGATCACTGCAGTGGTCCTGCTGATCCCGCTGGGCCTGATACTCGTGCTCGGCGGGCTGTTCGCAGACCCTGCGCAGGACGGATGGTCGATCATCCTCGGCGCGATACTGCTCGTCGGCGCACTGCATGTGCTCACCGTCCGAGCGGTATCCACAGCGGACGCGGTCAGCTACGGCAGCCTCATCAAGCGCCGCATCCCCGCTGCCGAGATCGCCGCTGTTGGCGTGACGATGGCCGGCTACTTCGGCGCGTTTCCCACGGTCGTCCTGGAACGCACGAGACTGGACGCCCGGTGAGACTCATGGCCGTTCAGTTGCCGCGCTCGGCGCGCGGGCGGGCCAGCGCGGCAGACGACGCGGCCCGAATGGCAGCGCTGCTGGGTGTCGACGCCAAAGGCTGAATCCCGCATTCGCCGCGCTCGGGCCGGGCGGATCCAGGATTGATCGTGGGCGCAGAAGCCGGGAGTGTGTGGCGCCGCAACCTGGAGACAACGCCGGCGCAATAGGAGCGCGGTGGCCACACACACGGTCGCGGCACGTGCTTGGTCGCCACACACCGTTGCTGCGCCGCCGCCCGCGCCACGACAAAATGACAGCGGCCGCGTTCAGCTGAACGCGGCCGCTGTCGGAAGAGCCTAGTGCGGCTTGGTCAGTGCTCGAGCGGCTGGCGTCCGCCGATGTAGTACTCGAACAGCAGCCCGCCGACCATGAACAGCAGGATCAGCGCGCCGACGATGACCAGCCACATCTGCACGAACGACAGGCCGATACCAACCACGGTCGCGGCGCCGGCCAGGCCGACCGGCCAGTAGCTGCCCGGGCTGAAGAAGCCCAGCTCGCCGGCGCCCTCAGCGATCTCGGCGTCAGCGCGGTCCTCGGGACGCGGGTCGATGCGTCGCGAAACGAACCAGAAGAACGAGCCGGTGATGCCGAGCAGGCCGCCGGAAAGGATCAGGGCGATGGTTCCCGCCCACTCGACGCGGCCGTGGCTGAAGCTGTTCGGCTGACCCGTCCAGACGCCGTAGAAGATCGCGGCCAGCCAGAGGAAGAAGGCGACCCCGAGGAACATGCGGGCTTCGGTCTTCATGTCACGTCCTTCCGGGCCGGTGCGTCGCCGAGCGCGACGTTCGGTCGGTGTTGAACGGGTAGGTCGTGGTCGCGTACGGCGCCATGCCGGCGGCCTTCAGCGCGATCGACTGCCGCGCCGGGTTGGCCTCCCCGGCCTTGTCCAGTGCGGCCAGGTACTTGGTGAACACGCTCGGCTCGACGACGCGGACCTCGAAGTTCATCTGCGAGTGGTACGTGCCGCACAGTTCGGCGCAGCGGCCGACGAAGCTGCCGTCCTTGGTCGCGGTGATCTGGAACCGGTTGTCCTCGGACGTGTGGTCCGGGCCGTACGGGATCACGTCACGCTTGAACAGGAACTCCGGCACCCAGAACGAGTGGATGACGTCCTCGGAGTGCTCGATGAACTGCACGGACTCGCCCTTGGGGATCACCAGCACCGGAATCTCGTTGTCCGAGCCGACGGTCGACAGCGGGGTCTTCGCGTCCTTGCTGTACGTCGTCTTCTTGCCGTGATCCTGCAGGTACTCGAACTGCCAGTTCCACTTGAACGCGTCGACCTGCACGAGCACGTCGGGGTGCTTGCTGAGCGCGTTGACGTTGTCCTCGACGACAACCGTCCGCCAGAACAGCGCAGCGATGATCAGGAACGGCGTGAGCGAGTACACCAGCTCGACCGGCAGGTTGTACTTCGTCTGGCGCGGCAGCTCGTCGTTCTTCTTGCGGTAGCGGATGCAGCACCAGAAGATCAGGCCCCAGACCAGCGCGCCGACGGCGAGCGCGGCGACGCCCGCCCACGTCCACAGGACGCGCATCTCCTCGCCCTGCTTGGTGACACCGGTGGGCCACCCCCAGCGCATGTCCAGCTCGGCCTGATGCACCGAACACCCGGTCAGCAGCAGGGTGAGCGAGCCGACGAGCAGCGCCAAACGGCCACCTCGCGCCCAGCGTCTGCGATGCACCTGTTACCGCCTCTCGGGCCATATCCAGCAACGTCCACTTACCGCTTCGGAGCGTACTGGAACCGCCTCCCGCGACAGCTGACGGGGTGGGCCCGCCGGGGCGCTAGCGTCTGCCCTGTGGGTGCCTACCTGGACGCCGCCGCGGGCGTACCGCTGCACGCGGTCGCCCGCGAGGCGCTGCTCGCGGCGCTGGATGACGGCTGGGCCGACCCGGACCGGCTGTACGGGGCGGCGCGCCGGGGGCGTCTGCTCCTGGATGCGGCCCGCGAGGCGGTCGCGGAGGTGCTCGGGACCGCCCCGGACACGGTCAGCTTCGCGGCCAACGGCACCCAGGCGCTGCACGCGGCGGTCGCCGGCGCGCTGGCCGGTGACCGGCGCGCGGCGGGCCTGGTGCACAGCGCGGTGGAGCACTCGGCCGTCCTGCACACCGCCGAGGCGCACGTCGCCGCCGGCGGACGGGCGCTCGCGGTCGGCGTGGACCGCATGGCCCGCGTCGATCCGGACGAGTTCGCCGCCGCGTGCGCAGCCGGCGTCGCCGTGGCCGCGCTGCAGGCCGCGAACCACGAGGTGGGGACGCTGCAGCCGGTGGACGAGGTCGCCGGACGGATCGCGGTCCCGCTCGTGGTCGACGCGACACACGTGCTGGGTCACGCCGACGTGCCCGGGGGCTGGTCGGTGCTCGCGGCCGACGCGCGGATGTGGGGCGGCCCCGACGTCGGCGTGCTGGCGGTGCGCGAACGGACGCGGTGGCGCTCGCCGTATCCGTCCGACGAGCGGGAGTTCGGGCGTGTCCCGGGCGTGCCGAACGTGCCCGCCGTGGTGGCCGCCGCCGCGTCACTGCGGGCCGTGGAGGCGGAGCGCCGGGAGCTGGCACGGCGGCATGCTGCCTGGATCGCGCGCATCCGTGACACGGTGGCGCGGACCGTCCCGGACGTCGAGGTGCTCGGCGAGCCGGACGAGCGGCTGCCGCACCTGGTCACGTTCTCGTGCCTGTACGCCGACGGCGAGGCACTGCTGACCGGCCTGGACCGGCGCGGGTTCGCCGTCTCGTCCGGTTCGTCGTGCACCGCATCGACGCTGGAGCCCTCGCACGTGCTGGTCGCGATGGGTGCGCTGACGTCCGGCAACCTGCGCGTGTCCCTGCACCGGGACACCACCGAGGCGGAGATCGACGAATTCCTGACGGTGCTGCCGGACGTGGTGGCCGAGGTCCGCGCCGAACTCGGCGCCGCGGGCTTATGAGCAGCCCAATGACGCTCGACTGCCGGGGGCGGCGCTGTCCGCTGCCGATCCTGGACCTGGCCCGGCACATCGGCGACGTCGAGATCGGCGAACCGATCACGGTGGAGGCGGACGACCCCGCGGCCCGTCCCGACATCGCGGCCTGGTGCCGCATGCGCGGCCACGAATACGCCGGCGAGTCCGTCGCGGACGACGGCACGCCCGCCTACCGCGTGCGGCGACTGCACTGAGCGGCGGTCGGGGATACTGGTCCGCGTGTGTGGACTGATCGGGTTCCTGTCGGCCGACGGCAACGCCAAGGGTGTCGAGGCGGCCGTCGACGCATCGCTGCCGGACATGCGCCACCGCGGTCCGGACGAGAGCGGCACCTGGTCCGACGACGACGTGGTGATCGGCTTCCGGCGCCTCTCGATCATCGACATCGAGCACAGCCACCAGCCGCTGCCCTGGCTGGGCGGCCGCTACCAGCTGATCTTCAACGGCGAGATCTACAACTACGTCGAACTGCGTGAGCGGCTGGCCCGCGACTTCGGCGCCGTGTTCGACACCGAAGGCGACGGCGAGGCCATCGTCGCCGGCTACCACTACTTGGGCGAGAAGGTCGTCCGCGAGCTGCGCGGAATGTTCGTGTTCCTGATCTGGGACAGCCACGAGCGGGTGCTGTTCGGTGCCCGCGACTGGTTCGGCATCAAGCCGATGTACACCTACGCCGACGAGCGCGGCACGTTCTTCGCCAGCGAGAAGAAGTCGCTGCTGGACGTGGCGGCGCCGGGCGTCTCCCAAGACGTCGACACCGCGTCGCTGCAGCACTACCTGACCCTGCAGTACGTGCCCGAGCCCGCGTCCATGCACAGCGCGATCCGGCGCATCGAGTCCGGCACCTACTTCACGATGCGTCCGGGCGAGCAGGTGCACCCGCACCGCTACTTCCACCCTGACTTCGTCGCCCGCTCATCGGGCGAGCCGGAGCGGCTGTACCGCGAGATCGCGGCGGCGCTGGAGGATTCGGTCGCCAAGCACATGCGTGCGGACGTGACGGTCGGCTCGTTCCTGTCCGGCGGCATCGACTCGACGGTCGTCGCGGCGCTGGCCAAGCGCCACAACCCCAAGCTGCTGACGTTCACCACCGGCTTCGAACGCGAGGGCTTCAGCGAGATCGATGTAGCCGCGGAATCGGCTGCCGCCATCGGAGTCGAGCACATCACCAAGGTGGTCACACCGCAGGAGATGATGGACGCGCTGCCGATGATCGTCTGGTATCTGGACGACCCGGTCGCCGACCCCGCGCTCGTGCCGCTGTACTTCATCGCCCGCGAGGCACGCAAGCACGTCAAGGTGGTGCTGTCCGGCGAGGGCGCGGACGAGCTGTTCGGTGGCTACACGATCTATCGCGAGCCGATCTCACTGCGCGCGTTCGAGAAGCTGCCGCGCGGCGTGCGACGCGGCCTCGGTGCCCTTTCGACGCGCATCCCGGAGGGCACCCGCGGCAAGGACCTGCTGCGCCGCGGCTCGATCGGCATCGAGGAGCGCTATTACGGCAACGCCCGCATCTTCCGTCCGGACGAGATGGCCGGCCTGCTCAAGACGTACGACCCGGCCGTCTCGTACATGGACGTCACCCGACCGCTGTACGAGCGCACCACGCACCTCGACGGCTCGACGCGCATGCAGTACGTGGACCTGTTCACCTGGCTGCGCGGCGACATCCTCGTCAAGGCCGACAAGATGACGATGGCCAACTCGCTGGAACTACGCGTGCCGTTCCTGGACACGACCGTGTTCGAGGTCGCGTCGTCCGTTCCGACCAGCGAGAAGATCACCAAGGAGACGACGAAGTACGCGCTGCGCAGGGCCGTCGCCGAGATCGTGCCGGCGCACGTGCTCGAGCGTCCGAAGCTCGGCTTCCCCGTGCCGATCCGGCACTGGCTCAAGGACGTCATGTACGACTGGGCGCGCGCGATCATCACCGACTCGCGGGCCGACCACCTGATCGACCGGGAGGCTGCGCTGCGGCTGCTCGACGCGCACCGCGCCGGCCCGCACGACTACTCGCGCAAGATCTGGACGCTGCTGGTGTTCCTGATCTGGCACGGCATCTTCGTCGAGGAGCGGATCAAGCCCGAGATCCCCGCGCCGACCTACCCCGTCCGCCTCTGACGGACGGGTCCCGGTTGCCGCCGGCTACGGCAGGTGCGGCATGACCTCGGCAGCGCACTCGTCGCCGTACGACTCCGCCAGCCGCTCCGCGAACTCGACCCTGTCGACCTGGTACTCCTGGGTGCCGACCGTCTCCAGCACGAGGGCCGCGAGCAGGCTGCCGACCTGGGCCGACCGCTCCCAGGACAGCCCCCAGCCGCGGGCGGACAGCAGCCCGGCGCGGAACGCGTCGCCGACGCCGGTCGGGTCGGCCTTGTCGCGTTCCTTCGCTACCGGCACGCGCACCGGCTCGAGGTCCTGGCCGGTGATCTCCACGCCGGACGAGCCGAGCGTGGTGATGCGCACGTTCACCAGCTTGAGGACGTCGGCGCCGGACAGCCCGGTCTTGGACTCGAGCAGGCTCTTCTCGTAGTCGTTGGTGAACAGCAGGTCGGCGCCCTCGATCAGCGCCCGCAACTGCTCGCCGTCCATCCGGGCGATCTGCTGGGACGGGTCGGCGGCGAACCGATAGCCGCGGTCGCGGCACTCCTGGCTGTGCTGGACCATCGAATCCGGGTCGTACGCGCTGATCACGGCAAGGTCTGCGCCGGTGGCGTCCCACGCCGTCCTCAGCTCGATGTGGCGTGCCTCCGGCATGGCCCCCGCATAGAACGAGCCGATCTGGCACATCTCCTCGTCCGTCGTGCAGACGAAACGAGCGGTGTGGTGCACCGGGGAGACGTACACGTGCCGACAGTCGACGCCGTGGCGTTCCAGCCAGCCGCGGTAGTCGTCGAAGTCCTCACCGACGGCACCGATCAGCACCGGACTGCCGCCCAGCTGCGCCATGCCGTAACAGATGTTCGGCGCGACGCCGCCACGGCGGACCACCAGGTCGTCGACCAGGAACGACAGCGACACCTTGTGCAGCTGATCGGCAAGCAACTGCTCGGAGAACTTCCCCGGGAAGTGCATCAGATGGTCGGTGGCGATGGAGCCCGCGACGAGAACCGGCATGTGTCCGAACGCTACCTAACCGCGCGCAGGAGCGCGCGCCGAGAGCGGCTTAGCGCGGATCAGCCACAGAAGCTGTTGCCGCAGGCGCAGCCGCCCGATGCGTTCGGGTTGTCGATCGTGAAGCCCTGCTGCTCGATCGTGTCGGTGAAGTCGATCGTGGCGCCACCGAGGTACGGCGCGCTCATGCGGTCGACCACGACCGGGACGCCGTTGAGGTCCAGTTCGACGTCACCGTCCAGGCTGCGCTCGTCGAAGAAGAGCTGGTACTGCATGCCGGAGCAGCCCCCGGGCTGGACGGCCACGCGCAGGCGCAGGTCCTCGCGACCCTCCTGGTCCAGCAGCGCGCGCACCTTGGTCGCGGCACCCTCGGTCAGCGTCAGCGTGCTCGCCGACGCATCGACGGGCGCGCTCGTGAGCTCGACGGTGGTCGTTTCGGCTGCGGTCATGATGCTGCTCCCACTGGTAGCTCGGTAGTCCGGCAGTGTCTTGTCGGGTCAACGACCCGGCTTGCGATCACTATTCCCATAGTAGCCACGGTGGGACACAACACGTGCAGGTCCGCCGGTTTGCGGGCCCGCATTACGCTGCGCACATGACCTTCACGGAGCCGGCCTCCACCCCGCTCGCGCTGCTGCTGCTGGGACGTGGCAGCGATCCGGACTCCGAACGGGGCGTGGACTGCCCCGGCGAACTGCCGCCGGCGTCCGACCCGGATCTGGTCGAGCGGGCGCGGGCCGCCAAGGATGCGCTCGGCGACCGGGTGTTCGTGCTGGGCCACCACTACCAGCGCGACGAGGTCATCCAGTTCGCCGACGTCACGGGCGACTCGTTCAAGCTGGCCCGCGACGCGGCGGCCCGCCCGCAGGCCGAATACATCGTGTTCTGTGGCGTGCACTTCATGGCCGAGTCCGCCGACATCCTCACCCGCGCCGACCAGCCGGTCGTGCTGCCGGACCTCGCCGCGGGCTGCTCGATGGCGGACATGGCCGACCACCAGCAGGTCCTGGAGGCCTGGGACGCGCTCACCGAGGCCGGCGTCGCGGACGTCACCGTCCCGGTCACCTACATGAACTCCAGCGCCGCGATCAAGGCGTTCACCGGCGAGCACGGCGGCACGGTCTGCACCTCCTCGAACGCGAAGCGTGCGCTGGAGTGGGCGTTCGAGCAGGGGCAGAAGGTGCTGTTCATGCCCGACCAGCACCTCGGGCGCAACACCGCGGTGCTGCAACTGGGGCTGTCACTGGACGACTGCGTCGTCTACAACCCGCACCGGCCGAACGGCGGCCTCACGCCCGAGCAGTTGCGCGCGGCGAAGATGATCCTGTGGCAGGGGCACTGCTCCGTCCACGGCCGGTTCTCGCTGGACGCGGTCGCCGAGGTGCGCGCGCGGATCCCGGGCGTGAACGTTCTGGTCCACCCGGAGTGCCGGCACGAGGTCGTGCTGCAGGCCGATTACGTCGGCTCCACCGAATACATCATCAAGACGATCGAGGCGGCCGAGCCGGGCAGCTCCTGGGCCCTCGGCACCGAGCTGAACCTGGTACGCCGCCTGGCGAACGCGCACCCGGACAAGCAGATCGTGTTCCTGGAGAAGAACGTCTGCTACTGCTCCACGATGAACCGCATCGACCTGCCGCACCTGGTGCACACGCTGGAGTCGCTGGTGCGCGGTGAGGTCGTCAACCGGATCGTGGTCGAGCGCGAGACTGCGGCAAATGCCCGGCTGGCACTCGACCGGATGCTCGCCCTGCCCTAGCCCTCCGTACCCTGGACGGCGTGAAGCTGCGTAAGTCCACCGATACATCTGCCGACGCCGAAGTCGTCGAGGCCGACGATTCCGCCTTCGCGAACGGCGGCAAGGGACGACCGACGCCCAAGCGGCGCGACGTCGTCGGGAGCCGCGGTCCGGTCACCGCGCCGAAGACGCGCAAGGAGGCCTACGCGCGGCAGAAGCAGCTGTCCAAGCGGGCACGCACGGCCCGCGCGTCGACCGGCAGATCGCTGACGCCCGCCGAGCGGCGCGCGGCGCTGCGGTCCGGAGAGCTGCTGCCGGCCCGCGACCAGGGCCCGACCCGCAAGCTCGCGCGCGACTACGTCGACTCGCACCGCATGTTCAGCAACTACCTGCTCTGGCTGTTCCCGCTGATGGTGGCCACGTACGTGATCCCGCAGGCCGCGATCATCCAGCTGGTGATCATCGCGATGTTCTTCGGGCTGCTCGTCGAGTGGTACATCGTCGGCGGCCGGCTGCGCCGGATGGCCATCGAGCGGTTCGGTTCCGCGCAGGGCAGCTCGATGTCGATCGGTTTCTACGCCGGCAGCCGCGCATACCTGCCGCGGCGCTGGCGCCTGCCCGCGCCCCAGGTCGAGCGTGGGGATGAGATCTGACCGCGCCCAACGCGTTGCTCCAGACCGCCCAAGGAACGGGGCGGATCGCTGCGCGCACCGCGACCGCGCGCCGGTCGGTCTCAGTCTTCGGCGAGCGGCATGGGGCCGTAGACCTCGGTACCGCCGTCGAGCAGCCGCACCTGCGCCACGCCGGCATCGGCTAGCTCGCGCCAGTTTTCACCGAGCCAGCTCTCGGCGTCGGACTGGTTGGAATGCGCGGGCGGTACCGGGTCGTCGACCTCGGTGCCGTCCGCGCCTTCGAGCCGCCACGTCCACGTCATCGCCTGTCCCCTTCGGCCCGCTCCGCTGTGCCGTCCCAACTGCTGTGACGTCCAACCCTAGTGGGCAGGGCCCGTTTGACCGCGTGTCGCCGATGTGGTGCCATTCGTTCAGCAATCCCATCCTGGTCAGGGGAAGCCGGTCGAAATCCGGCACTGACCCGCAACCGTGAGGTCCCGCGGACAGCCGTGGGGCAAGTCGGACTGCCTGC
>DASTXN010000089.1:0-18406 GCA_035765515.1 Jatrophihabitantaceae bacterium
CTGGGTGAGGGCGTAGATCAACAGGCCTGCGAGGGCGCCGACCACGGTGCCGTTGATGCGGATGAACTGCAGGTCGCGGCCGACCTGAAGCTCCAGCCGGCGACTGGTCTCGGCGGTGTCCCAGCGTTCGACGGTCGCGGAGATGACGCCGGCCATGTCCTCGGCGTAGTGGGTGACGATGTGGCCGGTCATCCGCTGCAGCGCTTCGTCCACCTTGCCTGCCACCGCGGGGTCATCGCGCAACACCTCGCCGGCGCGCATGGTCAGCGACTCGATGGTGCGGCGCAGCTCCGAGTCCGGGTCGGTCACGCCGTCGACGACGAGTGCCTTGCCGGTCATCCACAGCGTGGACAGCCACTCGCGCACCTTCGGGTGCTCCAGCAGCTGCAGCTTGGCCTCCTCGACCTTCGCCGCCTGCTCCGGATCGGTTCGCAACCGTTCTGCCAGGTCCCGCAGCTTCGCGTCGTACGTCCGCCGCAACTCGTGCTCGTCCTGGATAGACACGTCGGCGAGGAACGACTGGACGGCGGTGAAGCCCTTGGCGAAGACGCGGTCGTCGACCCAGCCGGGCACCCACTCCGGGGATTCGTCGGCCAGCCGGGTGCGGAACACCGCGCGATTCTCGTCCAGGAAGCGCATCGTGCCGCGCAACACGTGGGTCAGCACGGCCTGGTGCTGGCCCGAGTCGCAGACCGCGTCCAGCAGCCGCGCCAGCAACGGCGCGGCGTCGAGTTCGCGCAGCCGCTTGTCCGCGAACGTCGCGACCGCGTTGCGCAACTCATCGTCCCGCAGCACCGAGGCCATGCCGCCGACGGCGCTGCTGAGCTCCCCCGCCAACTGCCGGGCGTGGTCCGGATCGGCGAGCCACTGCCCGAGCCGGTGCGGCACGCGCGCGGCGGCGACCCGCTCACTCACGACCGCCTCGGTCAGGAAGTACTTCCCGACGAAGTCGGCCAGCCCCTCGCCGATCTGGTCCTTCTTGCGCGGGATGATCGCGGTGTGCGGGATGGGGATCCCCAGCGGATGCCGGAACAGCGCGGTGACCGCGAACCAGTCGGCAAGGCCGCCGACCATGGACGCCTCCGCGGCCGCCTGCAGGTACCCCCAGCCGCCGGCGCCGTCGGTGAGCGATCGGCACAGCGCGTAGACCACGGCGGCAACGACCAGCAGCCCGCCCGCGGTCGCCTTCATCCGGCGCAGCGCGCGGAGCCGCTGCCGGTCCGGCACCGGGATGGTCAACGGCGTGCGGCCTCGGCCGCGATCGCGGCGGCGAACCGGTCTGCCGCGCCCTGCCCGTAGCCGAGGAACAGCGATGGCTCGGTCAGCTCCAGCTCGACCAGTACCGGGCCCTCGACGCTGGGCAGCAGGTCCACCCGCACGTACAGCAGGTCGTAGTGGTAACGCTCGCGCAGCGCCACCAAGACCTGGTTGCCGACCGCCATCTCCGCGGCCGACGGGGTGCGCTCGGTGATGTTCTCCTTCACGAACAGCGGGCCGGACGTGTGTGGGTGGACCACGCCCGCGGGCAGCATCGCGCCCTTGGCGATCGCGTGGCTGAACACGCCCTCGACATAGATCAGCGCGGTCTCGCCGTGCTCGTCCACGTCGGCCAGGTAGGGCTGGATCAGCGCGGTGCGGCCGAGCTCGTGCAGCTGCGCGAGGTGTGCCCGCGCGGCGTCGACGTCACCAGCTGCGAAGCGTCCGGCCCCGCGTGAGCCGGCACCGACCGAGGGCTTGACGACGAACTCGACACCGTCCGGGAACTGCCCGGTGCCGCCGGGCCGGACCACCGTCGTGGGCACGATCGGCACCCCCGCCGCGGCGAGGTCCAGCAGGTAGGTCTTGTCGGTGTTCCACTCGATCACCTCGGCCGGGTTGGCCAGGTGCCGGACGCTCGACGCCCAGGCGCGGAACTGCTCGAGCGAGTTCGTGTAGTCCCAGGTGGTGCGGACGACGACCAGGGTGTCGTTCCATTCGGCCGAGGGGTCGTTCCACTGTTGCCAGCGCGCGGTGAGCCCGCGCCGCTGCAGCGCGTCGTTGAGCAGTTCGGCGTCTTCGTCACCGGCGGGCAGCGCGGCGCAGGTGGCCAGGACGACCGGCGTCATCAGTGCACGAACGTGTCGACGGCGACCGCGACGAACACGAATGCCAGGTAGCTGTTCGACAGGTGGAAGAACACCATGGGCTTCGCCGAACCGTCGTCGAGCCGGGTGCGGTGGTACAGCCGGTGCGCCCCCGCCAGCAGCACCGCGCCACCGGCGACCGCCAGCACGCCGTAGACCCAGCCGCTGCCGAGCGGCCACAGCGCGAGCGAGGCGGCAACGGTCAGCCAGGTATAGATCACGATGTCGCGCGCGACGCGGGCCGGCGAAGCCACCACCGGCAGCATCGGCACGCCGGCATTCGCGTAGTCCTCGCGGTACCGCGTGGCGAGCGCCCAGGTGTGCGGCGGCGTCCAGAAGAACACGACAGCGAACAGCGCGACGGGCGCCCACGCGAGCGAACCGGTGACCGCTGACCAGCCGATCAGCACCGGCATGCAGCCGGCCGCGCCGCCCCAGACGATGTTCTGGGACGTCCGCCGCTTGAGCAGCATCGTGTACACGAGGACGTAGAACGCGATCGCGGCGAACGTCAGCGAACCCGCGAGCCAGTTGGTGACGAAGCCGATCGCGGCGATCGACGCAACACCGAGCGCGAGCCCGAACACCAACGCGCCCCGCGGCGACACCTCGTGCCGGGCCAGCGGCCGGCGCGTCGTGCGACGCATCACCGCGTCGATGTCCCGGTCGATGTAGCAGTTGAGCGCGTTCGCGCTGCCCGCCGCGAGCGTGCCACCGAGCATGGTCACCACGACGACCCACCACGTCGGCAGGCCATCGGCCGCGAGCACCATCGACGGCAGCGTCGTCACGAGCAGCAACTCGATGATCCGCGGCTTGGTCAGTGCGATGTACGCCTGCAGGCGGGTCCGGGGCGCGCGGCGCGGCCGTCCCGAATGGGGCAGCCGCGGCGACTCGTCGGGCACAAGGGACGACTCGACCGCATCGTGGCCAACGGAGGTGGCCGCAACCGGGGTCTGCGTCACCGGTCCAGAGTAACCGTCACGCTGACCGCTCATGCACGCAGCCTCAGCACCTTTGCGGCCGGTGCGAGCGGCCGACCACCCGACGCGATGCAGCGCCTGCACGGACGTGACTAGGCTTGTGGCGAGAGCTTGACCACAGAGCTCGACCGCAGCGCTCGGCGCGGCGGCCAACCGCACCGCATCCGCACAACGCGGCCGAGAGGAGCACGAGCAACCGTGACCGAGAACGCTTCCGGTAACTCCGAGGGGGTCGTGACGGCACACCCGAAGTGGTGGACGGACCTGGACAGCAAGGCCGTGGACACCGCCCGGTTGCTCGCTGCCGACGCCGTGCAGAAGGCAGGCAACGGCCACCCCGGCACCGCGATGAGCCTGGCGCCGCTCGCGTACCTGCTCTACCAGCGGGTGATGCGCCACGACCCGACCGACCCGAACTGGATCGGTCGTGACCGGTTCATGCTCTCGAACGGGCACAGCTCGCTGACGCAGTACTGCCAGCTGTTCCTGTCCGGCTACGGGCTGGAGCTGTCCGACATCGAGGCGCTGCGCAGCTGGGGTTCGCTCACGCCGGGGCACCCGGAGCACGGGCACACCGCGGGTGTCGAGGTCACCACCGGTCCCCTGGGCCAGGGGGTTGCGAACGGTGTCGGCATGGCGATGGCGTCACGGCGCGAGCGCGGACTGTTCGACCCCGACACGGCGCCGGGAGAGTCGCCGTTCGACCACTTCATCTACGTCATTGCCGGCGACGGCTGCATGGAGGAGGGCGTCGCGTCCGAGGCGTCCTCACTCGCGGGCCACCAGGAGCTGGGCAACCTGATCCTGTTCTACGACGACAACCACATCTCGATCGAGGACGACACCGCGATCGCGTTCAGCGAGGACGTCTGCAAGCGCTACGAGGCCTACGGCTGGCACGTCCAGCGGGTGGACTCCGGCGAGGACGTGACGGCGCTCGAGCGCGCGATCGAGAAGGCGAAGGCGGTCACCGACAAGCCGTCGTTCATCGCGGTGCGGACGATCATCGGCTGGCCGGCGCCGACCCTGCAGAACACCGGCAAGGCACACGGAGCCGCGCTCGGCGAGGACGAGATCCGCCGCACCAAGGAGATCCTCGGCTTCGACCCGGACGTGCACTTCAACGTCGACCAGCGAGTCCTCGCGCACACCCGGCAGGTCGTCGACCGCGGCCGCCAGGCACGTGCCGAGTGGCAGGAGCGCTTCGACAAGTGGGCCACCGACAACCCCGAGCGCAAGGCCCTGCTCGACCGGATGATCAGGCGCGAACTGCCGACCGGTTGGCGCGACTCGCTGCTCAGCTTCCCGGCCGAGAAGGACGGCAAGGCGAACGCGGTTTCCACCCGCGCCGCGACCGGCAAGGTGCTGACCGGTCTCGCCGACACGCTGCCCGAACTCTGGGGCGGCTCGGCCGACCTCGCCGAGAGCAACAACACGACCATGGAGGGCGAGCCCAGCTTCACCCCGGCCGAGTACCAGACCAAGATCTGGACGGGGGGCCCGTACGGGCGCACGCTGCACTTCGGCATCCGCGAGCACGCCATGGGCGCGATCATGAACGGCATCACGCTGCACGGCGGCACGCGCGTGTACGGCGGCACGTTCCTGGTCTTCAGCGACTACATGCGCCCGCCCGTCCGGCTCGCGGCTCTGATGAAGCTGCCGACGATCTACGTCTGGACGCACGATTCGATCGGTCTCGGCGGCGACGGGCCGACCCACCAGCCGATCGAGCACCTGGCAGCGCTGCGTGCGATCCCCGGTCTGGACGTCGTGCGCCCGGCCGACGCCAACGAGACGGCGGCCGTGTGGCAGGTCGTGCTGGAGACGACGGACCGGCCGATCGCGCTGGCGCTGTCGCGGCAGAACCTGCCGGTCATCGACGCCGCCAAGGTCGTGGACACCGCCAAGGGCGGTTATGTCCTCGAGGAGGCTTCGGCCGGTCTGCCGTCGGTGATCATCGTGGCCACCGGCTCGGAGGTCGCGCTCGCCCTCTCGGCACGTGAGCGACTGGAGGCGGAGGGGCATCCCACCCGGGTGGTCTCGATGCCGTGCCGCGAATGGTTCGACGCGCAGCCGGCGTCGTACCGGCAGCAGGTACTGCCGCCGAACGTCCAGGCCCGGGTCAGCGTCGAGGCCGGCGTGGCACAGGGCTGGCGCGAGATCGTCGGGGACGCCGGCGAGATCGTCAGCATCGACCACTTCGGCGCGAGCGCCGAAGGCTCGGTGCTGTTCGAGCAGTTCGGCTTCACGACCGACCACGTGGTCGCGGCCGCCCACTCCGCACTCGATCGCGCCGGGCAGATCCGCGGCGCAACCACCGGCAACTGAAGGAGAACCCATCATGAGCGACGCACTTGCCGACCTCAGCGCCGCGGGCGTTTCGATCTGGCTGGACGACATCAGCCGGGACCGGCTGCGCACCGGCAACCTGCAGGACCTCGTCGACAACAAGCACGTCGTCGGCGTGACCAGCAACCCGACGATCTTCCAGAAGGCGCTGGAGAAGGGCACCGCCTACGACGGGCAGGTGCGCGACCTGAAGGTGCGCGAGATCGGCATCGACGGCGTCATCCGCTATCTCATGGCGTACGACATCCGCTGGGCGTGCGACGTGCTGCGCCCGGTCTTCGACCGCACCGGCGGGCTGGACGGCCGCGTCTCGATCGAGGTCGACCCGCGGCTGGCACACGAGACCGCCCGCACCACCGCCGAGGCCAAGGGCCTGTGGTGGCTGGTCGACCGGCCGAACGTCATGGTCAAGATCCCCGCCACCGAGGCGGGGATGCCGTCCATTGCGGAGGCCACCGCCGAGGGCATCAACGTGAACGTGACGCTGATCTTCGGGCTCGACCGCTACGACGAGGTGATGGACGCCTACCTGACCGGCCTGGAGCGCGCCAAGGAGAACGGGATCGACCTGTCGACCATCCGCTCGGTCGCGTCGTTCTTCGTCTCGCGCGTGGACACCGAGATCGACAAGCGCCTCGACAAGATCGGCAGCGAAGCCGCCAAGGCGGTCCGCGGCAAGGCCGGTGTCGCGAACGCGCGGCTGGCGTACGAGCGCTACGAGAAGGTCATCGCGTCCGACCGGTGGCAGGCCCTCGCCGCTGCGGGCGCGCACGTGCAGCGCCCGCTGTGGGCGTCCACGGGCGTCAAGGACCCGGCCTACGACGACACGATGTACGTCGTGGACCTCGTCGCGCCCGACACCGTGAACACGATGCCCGAGGCCACCTTGAACGCCGTCGCGGAGCACGGCCAGATTCGCGGCAACGCGATCGCCGGCACGTACGACGACGCCCGCAAGGTGCTCGCCGACCTCGCCGAACTCGGCATCGGCTACGACGACGTGATCGGTGTGCTCGAGTCCGAAGGCGTGCAGAAGTTCGAGGACTCGTACGCGCAGCTCGCCGAGAGTGTGCGCGGGCAGCTCGACGCCGCCAAGTGACAGCCGACGTGAGCGAACAGGAAACGTTACCGACGACGACGCCAGCCGCCGCCGAACCGCTGGTCGCGCCCGCCGGCACACCACTGGCGACGATGCGCAACCCGCTGCGCGACCCGCGCGACCGGCGACTGCCACGCGTGCCCGAGCCGTGCGCCCTGGTCGTCTTCGGCGTCACCGGCGACCTGGCCCGCAAGAAGTTGCTGCCGGCGGTTTACGACCTCGCGCACCGTGGCCTGCTGCCACCGGACTTCGTCCTGCTCGGCTTCGCCCGGCGCGACTGGGGTGACGGCGACTTCGAGACGGTCGCCAAGGCTGCGGCGAAGCAGCACGCCCGTACCGCGTGGGACGAGGACGTGTGGTCCCGCCTGTCGGGCGACATCAGGTTCATCCCCGGCTCGTTCGACGACGACGCGGCGTTCGACACGCTCGCCGCGTCGCTCAAGGAACTCAGCGAGTCGCACGGCATCAAGGGCAACGCCGCGTTCTACCTGTCCATCCCGCCCGCCCTGTTCCCGACGGTGCTGCAGCAGATGGAGCGCACCGGCATGGCCTCCGAGGCCGCGGCGGGGGGCTGGCGTCGGGTCGTGGTCGAGAAGCCGTTCGGTCACGACCTGCCGAGCGCGCTCGAGCTGAACAACCTCGTCGATGACGTGTTCGGCGCCGAGGATGTGTTCCGCATCGACCACTACCTGGGCAAGGAGACCGTCCAGAACCTGATGGCGCTGCGGTTCGCCAACCAGCTGTTCGAGCCGGTGTGGAACGCGAACTTCGTCGACTCGGTGCAGATCACGATGGCCGAGGACGTCGGCATCGGTGGCCGGGCCGGGTTCTACGACGCGACGGGCGCAGCGCGCGACGTACTGCAGAACCACCTGCTGCAGTTGCTCGCGCTCACCGCGATGGAGGAGCCGGTCGAGTTCACCGCCGAGGCCATCCAGGTGGAGAAGCTCAAGGTGTTGCGCGCGATCACCCTGCCGCACGACCTGCAGACCTACGCCGTGCGCGGCCAGTACGACCAGGGCTGGCAGGCCGGCGAGCGAGCCGTCGCGTACACCGCCGAGGAGGGCATCCCGACGGGGTCGACCACCGAGACGTACGCGGCGGTCCGGCTGGGCATCGACACCCGGCGCTGGGCCGGCGTGCCGTTCTACATGCGCACCGGCAAGCGACTCCCCCGCCGCGTCACCGAGATCGCGATCGTCTTCAAGAAGGCGCCGCACCTGCCGTTCAGCCACACCGACACCGAGGAACTCGGCCACAACCAGTTGGTGATCCGGGTGCAGCCGGACGAGGGCGTCACGCTCAAGTTCGGCTCCAAGGTGCCCGGGTCGATGATGGAGGTCCGCGACGTCTCGATGGACTTCCTGTACGGCGAGGCGTTCACCGAGTCCTCGCCCGAGGCGTACGAGCGGCTGATCCTGGACGTCCTCCTCGGCGACTCCACGCTGTTCCCGCGCAACTCCGAGGTGGAGGCGTCCTGGCGGGTGATCGACCCGTTGGAGCAGTTCTGGGCGAACCATCCGCCGGAGCTGTACCGGGCCGGTGAGTGGGGCCCGAAGATGGCGGACGAGATGCTCGCGCGCGACGGGCGCACGTGGAGGCGACCATGACAACTGCCGGCAGCGACGGTAGGAGCGCCGCATGACGACACTGTGGGACACCACCGGGACCGAGGTGGTCCGCGCGCTCGCCGAGGAGCGGGGCACCGGCGGTGGCGTGACGAGCGGGCTGGCGCTGACGCTCGTCGTGGTGCTGGACGAGAAGGACACCCACGACGTGGAAGCGGCCGTGAGCGTCGCGGCGGCCCGGCACCCGATGCGCGTGCTCGCCGTCATCCGCCGGCAGATCGACGCCCCTGTCCCGCGCCTGGACGCCGAGGTCGAGATCGGCGGGAGGTACGGGCCGGTCGAGACGGTCGTGCTGCGGATGTACGGCCGGCTCGCGCTGCACGCCGAGTCGGTCACCCTGCCGCTGCTCGCGCCGGACGCTCCGGTCGTCACGTGGTGGTACTCCGAGACGCCGACCGTCGTCGCCCACGACCCGCTAGGCGTGTTCGCGGACCGCCGCATCACCAACGTGATCCGCGACCCCGACCCGTCCGCGTCCCTGCGCCAACGCGCGATCGACTACGCGCCCGGCGACACCGACCTCACCTGGACGGTCATCACCCCGTGGCGGGCCGCGCTCGCGTCCGCGTTCGACACCGTGCATACCCCCGCGACGTCCGTGTTGGTCAAGGGCAACCCGGTCGACCCGTCCGCGCAGTTGCTGGCCGGCTGGCTGTCCAGCTGCCTGAACCTGTACGTGCCGGTGGAGAAGGCCGAGGGCAAGTACATTTCGTCGGTCGAGGTCTGCTTCGGCGACGACTACTGCGTGACGCTGCGCAACGACGGCTACAAGCTGATCATGTCGCGTCCGGGGCAGATGGACTCGATCGCACCGTTCCCGAACCGCTCCACGGGCGACGTCCTCGCCGAGGAGCTGCGCAGGCTCGACCCGGACGAGCCGTACGCCCAGGCGCTGGGTGCCGTCACCGGTCAGCACGACCTGAACAGCCGACCGCCGAACCGGGTGCACATCTGGAAGGACCCGGCGTTGGCGTCCCAG
Organism: Jatrophihabitantaceae bacterium; assembly: GCA_035765515.1. Classification (GTDB taxonomy): domain Bacteria; phylum Actinomycetota; class Actinomycetes; order Mycobacteriales; family Jatrophihabitantaceae; genus DASRSS01. The sequence goes on from DASTXN010000089.1 coordinate 9,165, forward strand.
GAGGCCTGAATGAGTCCCGAGGTACACATCGCGGAGTCCGCCGATGCGTTGGCCGCGGACGTCGCGTCCCGGCTGGTGACCGCCCTGCTACACGCACAGCAGCAGCACGGGCGCGCCGCGCTCGCGCTGACCGCCGGCGGGATCATGGAGCGCGCCTGGAAGGCGCTCGCGAGCTCCGCCAGCGCCCACCAGCTCGACTGGTCACGGGTGGACGTGTTCTGGGGCGACGAACGGTTCGTGCCCGCGGACAGCGACGACCGCAACGACCTGCCGGCCGACCGGCTGCTGTTCGACCGCGAACCGTTCTCGGCGGCCGTCAGGTACTCCATGCCCGCGGCCGGCGGCGAGTTCGGTGACGACTTGGACGCTGCTGCAGCCGGTTACGCGGCCACCCTGCGGGCTGCACGCCGCGAGGACGACACCGCGGACGTCCCGAGCTTCGACGTGGTCCTGCTCGGCGTCGGGCCGGACGGGCACTGCTGCTCGCTGTTCCCGGACCACCCGAGCTCATCGGACCTGTCCGCGCCGGTCATCCCGGTGCGCGACTCCCCCAAGCCGCCACCGCTGCGCATCTCGTTCAGCTTCGACACGCTCAACACCGCCCGCGAGATCTGGCTGGTCGTCAGCGGCTCCGGCAAGGCCGAGGCCTGCGCCCGCGCGATCGCCGGCGCCGATCGGACGCAGGTGCCGTCCGCGGGCGCGCAGGGGCGCGAACGGACGCTCTGGCTGCTGGACCGCGACGCGGCATCGCAACTGGACTGATTGCATCCTCGGCCCGCGCGTGTGGCGACGGTGCGCCATCCGCGGCGGCGTGTCGCGGATGCAGCGTCGCCACACACGCAGACTCTGTTCGCGGTAGAACTACTCGCCGCGGCGCGCCTTGAGCTTGGCCAGTGCCTCTTCCAGGATGGCGGCGCCGTCGGCGTCGGTCCGGCGCTCCTTCACGTATGCCAGGTGCGTCTTGTACGGCTCGGTGCGGGGCGCGTTCGGCGGAGCCTCGGACTGCCGTCCGGCCGGGAAACCGCAGCGCGGGCAGTCCCACGTCTCCGGCAGCACGGCGTCGACGGCGAACGCCGGCCGGCTTTCGTGACCGTTGGCGCAGAAGAACGAAATTACCTGCCGCGGCGCGGACTCACCGCGCTCGCGTTCCCCCATCGGACCGGCACCGACCCGGCTGCCGCGAATCGCATTCCCACCAGCCACCTACGTACGCCCTTCCGTTCTCCACTGACCCTCTGGTTCGCAGCCCGTGCTCGTACGTGAGCCGATCAGCCGGTGTTCTTGTACAGCAGCCCCAGTCCGATGATGCAGATCGCCCACAGCACGCCGGCGATGACCGTCAACCGGTCCAGGTTCCGCTCGACCACCGACGACCCGGACAGGTTCGAGTAGAACGAGCCGCCGAGCATCGACGACAAGCCGCCGCCCTTGCCACGGTGCAGCAGCACGAGCACGATGAGCACCAGGCTCACGATGACGAGCACGACCGATACTGCCAGGATCATTTCAGTGGGCCTCTTGGTCCGCGGGGGCGGTTCGACGACATATCCGTGACAGCGTACCTGCCGCTCACCGCGCCGCAGCCGGAGCTCCGGCCGCGGCGCAGATCTTCGCGAACTCCGCACCGTCCAGGCTCGCGCCGCCGACCAGCGCGCCGTCCACGTCCGGCTCCCCTAGCAGCTCGGCGGCGTTGCCCGATTTGACCGAGCCGCCGTAAAGGATGCGGACGGCGCTTGCAACCTCAGCCGAGTACAGCTCGGCCAGCCGCGCCCGCAGGGAAGCGCACATCTGCTGCGCGTCCTCGGGAGTGGCCACCTTCCCGGTACCGATCGCCCACACCGGCTCGTAGGCCACGACCAGCGTCTGCGTCTGCTCTGCCGTGATCCCGGCGAAGGCGCCGTCGAGCTGCGCGCAGCAGTGCGCGACATGCCCGTCGGCGTCGCGCACGTCCTCCGGCTCCCCCACGCAGACGATGGGGGTCAGGCCGTGCCGCAGCGCCGCCTGCGCCTTGGCGTTGACGAGCGCGTCGTCCTCGCCGTGGTACTGCCGCCGCTCCGAGTGACCGACGACGACGTAGGTGCAACCCAGCTTCGCCAGCATGGGGCCGCTGACCTCGCCGGTGTAGGCCCCGGAATCGTGCACGGAGACGTCCTGGGCCCCGTAGGTGATCAGCAGCCGGTCGCCGTCCACGAGCGTCTGCACGCTGCGGATGTCGACGAACGGCGGCAGGACGGCGACGTCGACCTTCGCGAACTGCTCCTCGGTCAGGCTGAACGCGATCTTCTGGGTAAGTGCGATCGCCTCGAGGTGGTTGCAGTTCATCTTCCAGTTGCCGGCGATCAACGGCTTGCGAGTTGAGCTCGGCAACTCAAACCCCGTCCAGCACGGCAACGCCGGGCAACGTCTTGCCCTCCAGGTACTCCAGCGACGCGCCGCCGCCGGTCGAGATGTGCCCGAAGCCGTTGGCGTCCAGGCCGAGCGCGCGCACCGCGGCCGCCGAGTCGCCGCCGCCGACGACCGAAAGCCCGTCCACGGCGGCGACGGCCTCGGCCACGCCGCGGGTGCCGGCCGCGAACGGCGCCACCTCGAACACGCCCATCGGCCCGTTCCAGAACACCGTCCGGGCTCCGGCGAGCGCGTCAGCGAACACGCGCACCGAGTCAGGGCCGATGTCCAGGCCCTTGCTGCCCGCTGGGATCGCGTCCGCGGCCACGACCTGCGTCGTCGCGTCGTCGCTGATCTCTTCGGCCACGACCACGTCCGTCGGAAGGACGATCTTGTCGGCGGCGTCGCGCAAGAAGCCCTTGCACGCCTCGATCTGGTCGGCCTCGAGTAGCGAGTCGCCGACCTCGTGACCCTGCGCGGCCAGGAAGGTGAAGCACATCCCGCCGCCCACGAGCAGCTTGTCCACCTTGGGCAGCAGCGACTGGATCACCGCGAGCTTGTCGCTCACCTTCGAGCCGCCGAGCACGACGGCGTAGGGACGCTCCGCGTCACCGGTCAGGCGCTGCAGCACCTCGAGCTCGTCGCGCACCAGGTCACCGGTGTAGTGCGGCAGCAGGGTCGCCACGTCATACACCGACGCGTGCTTGCGGTGCACCGCCCCGAACGCGTCCTCGACGAACGCGCCCCCGTCGTCCTCGCCGCCGGTCAGCAGGGCGAGGCAGCGCGCGAAGTCGGCCCGCTCGGCGTCGTCCTTGCTGGTCTCGCCGGCGTTGAAGCGGACGTTCTCCAGCAGCAGCAGCTGGCCGTCCGCCAGGCCGTCGGCCAGCAGCCGAGCGCTTTCGCCCACCGTGTCCAGCGCGAACTCGACGGGCCGGCCGAGCAGTTGGGCCAGCCGGTCGGCTACCGGGCGCAGCGAGTACGCCGGGTCCGGTGCTCCTTTCGGCCGGCCCAGGTGGGCCGCGACGATCACCCGCGCGCCGTGGTCCAGCAGCTTGGTGAGCACCGGCAGCGAAGCCCGGATGCGTCCGTCATCGGCGACGGCGCCGTCCTTGAGCGGGACGTTGAGGTCCGAGCGGACCAGGATCCGCCGCCCCGCGACACCGTGCTTGATCAGGTCGTCGACGGTTCGCATCGGCGTCTGCTCCCCTACAGCGAGGACCCGACGAGCCGGACCACGTCGACCAACCGGTTCGAGTAGCCCCACTCGTTGTCGTACCAGCCGACGACCTTCGCCTGGTTGCCGATGACCTTGGTCAGGCCGGCGTCGAAGATGCACGAGGACGGGTCGGTGACGATGTCGGAGCTGACGATGGCGTCCTCGGTGTAGGTCAGGTAGCCCTTCAGCGCGCCTTCCGCGGCGGCCTTGTAGGCGGCCTTGATCTCGTCAGCAGACGGCGCTGCCCGCAGCTCGACGGTCAGGTCGGTGGCCGACCCGGTCGGCACCGGCACGCGCAGCGCGTACCCGTCCAGCTTGCCCTTGAGGTTCGGCAGCACCAGCCCGATCGCCTTCGCGGCACCGGTCGAGGTGGGGACGATGTTCAGCGCGGCGGCACGGGCCCGGCGCATGTCCTTGTGCGGTCCGTCCTGCAGGTTCTGGTCCTGCGTGTACGCGTGGATCGTGGTCATCAGGCCCTTCTCGATGCCGAAGGCGTCGTCGAGGACCTTGGCCAGCGGGCCGAGGCAGTTGGTGGTGCACGAGGCGTTGGAGATGATCGTGTGCTTGGCCGGGTCGTAGTCGCCGTCGTTGACGCCCATGACGATCGTGACGTCCTCGTCGCTGGCGGGCGCGGAGATGATCACCTTCTTGGCGCCGGCGTCCACGTGCTTGCGCGCGTCGGCGGCCTTGGTGAAGAAGCCGGTGGACTCGACGACGACGTCGACGCCGAGGTCCTTCCACGGCAGGTTGGCCGGGTCGCGCTCGGCGAGGATTTTGATCGTGCGGTCACCGACCGTGATGCCGCCGTCGCCGACCGAGATCGGCTCCGGGTAGCGGCCGAGCACGCTGTCGTACTTCAGCAGGTGCGCCATCGTCTTGATGTCACCGAGGTCGTTCGCGGCGACGAGTTCGATGTCTGCGCCCGACGCGGACAGCGCCCGGAAGAAGTTGCGGCCGATGCGGCCGAAGCCGTTGATGCCAACGCGAACGGTCACTGCACTGACTCCCTGGAGCAAATCGTCTCGACGCGCCGCGACAGTGCGGCGCCCTCACCACAAACCCTATCTGGTCAGGGAGCGAGCATTTCGGGGGTCACGGCGGACTCGGTGTCAGGGACGCCCAACTCGGCCGCACGCTTGTCGGCCATGGCCAGCAGCCGGCGGATCCGGCCCGCGACCGCGTCCTTGGTCATCACCGGGTCGGACAAGGCACCCAGCTCCTCCAGGGAGGCCTGCTTGTGCTCCAGCCGCAGTCGGCCGGCCTGCAGCAGGTGCTCCGGGGCGTCGTCTGCGAGGATCTCCAGGGCGCGCTCGACGCGGGCACCCGCGGCCACCGCCGCGCGCGCGGAGCGGCGCAGGTTCGCGTCGTCGAAGTTGGCCAGCCGGTTCGCGGTCGCGCGCACCTCGCGACGCATCCGCCGCTCCTCCCACGCCATCACCGACTCGTGGGCCCCGATGCGGGTCAGCAGTGCGCCGATCATGTCGCCGTCCCGGACGACGACCCGGTCGCTGCCACGCACCTCGCGCGCCTTCGCTTGGACGCCGAGCCGCCGGCCGACGCCGACCAGCGCCAGCGCGGCCTCCGCGGACGGGCAGGTGATCTCGAGCGCGCATGCCCGGCCGGGTTCGGTCAGCGAACCGTGCGCGAGGAAGGCGCCGCGCCAGGCCGCCTCGGCGTCGGCGACCCCGCCCGCGACCACGTGGTGCGGCAGGCCCTTCACGGGACGGCCACGCAGGTCGACCAGGCCGGTCTGCCGGGCCAGGCCCTCACCGTCGCGGCTGACGCGGACCAGGTAGCGGCTGCCGCGACGCAGCCCGCCGCCGGCCACGATCTGCACCTCCGACCCGTGCCCGAAGATCTCGGCGATCTCCTTGCGCAGGCGGCGCGCGACGGAGCCGGTGTCCAGCTCGGCCTCGATGACGATGTGGCCGCCGATCAAGTGCAGCGCGCCCGCGAAGCGCAGCATGGTCGCGAGCTCGGCCTTGCGCGCAGTCATCCGCGAAACCGGGACCCGACTCAGCTCGTCCTTCACCGAGGCGGTCATCGCCATGCGTCTACCCCTTCGCGGTTCTCCGGCTCAACCATCACTCGGCCGATGGCCTGACTGAGCCGAACCGGATCGTGCCGTTCCGCGCTGTCGATCGCGGCGAGAGACGACACTACGAGACGCGCGCCGATCGTGCGCGCGTAGCCCGCCAGTTCCTTGCGATCGAGGACAGCCTGCTCGTCGGCGATCACGCTGTCGATCTGAAGTCCACCGTACGGTTCGGCGTGCGTGAGCAGGATGCGCAGCAGATCCGCCGGCGAATAATCGTCGGTTTCTCCCGCCTGCGGAACGAGGTTCAGCACGACCACCACCCGCGCGCTGGTCGTCGCGAGCGCGCGACCGAGCTCGCGCAGCAGCAGGTGCGGCAGGACGCTGGTGAACCACGACCCGGGGCCGAGCACGACCAGGTCGGCGTCGCGCACCGCGTCCACTGCCGCGGCACACGCCGGCGAGCCGGGCGAACGCAGCCGCACCGACCGCACGCGTCCCGGCGTCGCGGCAATGGACGACTGCCCACGAATCTCACGCAGCCGGTTCGGGTCCTCGGGGTCGAACCGGTCCGCCTCGGCGATCAGGTCCAGGGCGGCCGGGCTCATCGGCAGGACGCGTCCCACGGCGCCGACCAGTTCGCCAACCGCGGCGAGTGCGGTGATCGGGTCGTCGCCCCGGTCGAGCATGCCGGTGAGCAGCAGGTTCCCGACCGGGTGCCCGGCGAGCACGCCGCTGCCCCCGAGCCGATACTGCAACAGGTCGGCCCACTGCCGATGCTGCGGCTCGTCACCGGCCAGCGCGGCCAGGGCCATCCGCAGGTCCCCGGGCGGCAACACGTTGAGTTCGCGACGGATCCGTCCGGACGAGCCGCCGTCGTCGGCGACGGTGACCACCGCGGTCAGGTCCGACGTGAGCAACCGCAGCGCGGACAGCGACGCGTGCAGGCCGTGCCCGCCGCCGAGCGCGACCGCTGTCAGCTCACTCACGGCCCAGGTCCCGGTGGGTGACGGTGGCGCGAACACCCGATGCGGTAAGGCGATCGGCCAGCTGCTGACTCATCACCACCGAGCGGTGCTTGCCGCCGGTGCAGCCGACAGCCAGGGTCAGGTAGCGCTTGCTCTCACGCCGGTAACCGGCCCCGATGACCTCCAGCACGGCCGTGTACCGGTCCAGGAACGTGGTGGCGTCGTGTTGCCCGAGCACGTAGTCGATCACTTCCTGGTCGCGGCCGGTGAGGTCGCGCAGCTCGGGGATCCAGTACGGGTTGGGCAGGAAGCGGACGTCCACGACGAGATCGGCATCGACCGGCACGCCGTACTTGTACCCGAAAGAGACCACGGTCGCGCGCAGGTCCGGCCGGGCGTCCCCGTCCGGGCCGCCGAGGAATGTCGATTCGATCGCGCGCCGCAGCTCGTGCACCGAGCGGCCGCTGGTGTCCAGCACCAGATCGGCCTCCTCACGCAGGCCGGCCAATAGTTCGCGTTCGGCGGCGATGCCGTCGATCAGCCGGCCACTGCCCTGCAACGGGTGCTCGCGCCGCACGTTCTCGAAGCGCCGGACGAGAACGTCGTCCGCGGCCTCCAGGAACAGCACGCGCGGACGGATGCCACGGTTGGTGAGGTCGCGGATGACGCCGCGCAGGTCGGACGAGAACGCCCGCCCGCGCACGTCCATCACGACCGCGAGCCGGGTGACCGTGCCCTGCGTGCGGCTGCCGAGTTCGACGAGTGTGGCGATCAGCTCCGGCGGCAGGTTGTCGACGACGAAATAGCCCAGGTCCTCGAAGCACTTCGCGGCGGTGCTGCGGCCGGCCCCGGACAGCCCGGTGACGACGACCGTCTCCAGAGCACCCTGTGCCACCTTCTCGGCAGCGGTCACTCGCGCACCTCCCCAGGTTCTCGGTGAGCATCATTCCTCACCGGTGCCGGGTTGATCGCGGCGACGATCGCGGCGGCGGTCTGCGGGCCGATGCCGGGCACCTCGGTGATCTCCTCGACGGACGCGGCACGCAGGCGCTTGAGCGAGCCGAACCTCGCCAGCAGTGCCTTGCGCCGGGCGGCTCCGAGTCCCGGGATGCCGTCCAGCGCCGAGACTGTCATCGCCTTCGAACGCTTCTGCCGGTGGTAGGTGATGGCGAACCGGTGCGCCTCGTCGCGGACCCGCTGCAGCAGGTACAGCCCCTCGGACGTGCGCGGCAGGATCGTCGGGTAGTCGTCGCCGGGCAGCCACACCTCCTCGAGCCGCTTGGCCAGACCGACCAGCGCGACGTCGTCGATGCCGAGTTCGGCAAGCGCGGCGGACGCGGCCGCGACCTGGGGAGCGCCGCCGTCGACCACCACCAGGTTGGGAGGGTAGGCGAACTTCTTCGGTCGGCCGGTCAGATCGTCGATGCCGGGACGGAGGTCGGCGTCGGCCTCGGGCTCGTCGTCGGAGTCCGCGCCGCGCTCTACCTGCTGATCCAGATAGCGGGCGAAGCGCCGGCGGATCACCTCGGCGATCCAGGTGACGTCGCCGGTGCCCTCGCCGACCGTGCGCATCGCGAACCGGCGGTACTCGCTCTTGCGCGCAAGGCCGTCCTCGAACACCACCATGCTGGCCACCACGTTGGTGCCCTGCACGTGGCTGATGTCGAAGCACTCGATGCGCAGCGGCGCGGTCGGCAGGCCCAGCGCGTCCTGCAGTTCGCCGAGCGCGCGCGAGCGGGCGGTCAGGTCCGAAGCGCGCTTGAGCTTGTGCTGCGTGAGCGCCTGGGCGGCGTTGCGCGCGACCGTCTCGGCCAGCGCCCGCTTGTCACCGCGCTGCGGCACGCGCAGCTGCACCCGCGCCCCGCGCCGCACGCCGAGCCACTCGGCGAGTGCCTCGGCGTCCTCCGGCAGCGCCGGCACGAGCACCTCGCGCGGGATGCCGGTGCCCTCCTCGGTCTCCTCGCCGTAGAACTGCGTGACGAACTGCTCGACGAGGTCGCCGGTGGACGTGTCGTCGAGCTTGTCGACGACCCAGCCGCGCTGGCCGCGCACGCGCCCGCCACGCACGTGGAACACCTGCACGGCAGCTTCGAGGTCGTCCTCGGCGAAGGCGACGACATCGGCGTCGGTGCCGTCGCCGAACACCACCGCCTGCTTCTCCATCGCCCGCCGCAGCGCCTCGACGTCGTCACGCAGCCGCGCCGCGAGCTCGAACTCGAGCCGCTCGCTGGCCTCGGACATCCGCCGCTCGAGCCGCTTGATCATGGTGTCGGTCCGCCCGGCCATGAAGTCGCAGAAGTCCTCGACGATCTCGCGATGCTCCTCGGCGCTCACGCGTCCGACGCACGGCGCGCTGCACTTGCCGATGTAGCCGAGCAGGCACGGCCGGCCGATCTGCTGCGCGCGCTTGAACACGCCGCCGCTGCACGTCCGGGCAGGGAACACGCGCAGCAGCAGGTCGAGCGTCTCGCGGATCGCCCAGGCGTGCGAGTACGGCCCGAAGTAGCGCACGCCCTTGCGCTTCGGCCCGCGCATCACCTGCAGCCGCGGGAACTCCTCGTACAGCGTCACGGCGAGCGACGGGTAGGACTTGTCGTCGCGGTAGCGGACGTTGAAGCGCGGGTCGAACTCCTTGATC
>DASTXN010000090.1:0-42214 GCA_035765515.1 Jatrophihabitantaceae bacterium
GGGTCTGTCAGATTTTCTGTGTAAGCACCATCGGCTAGTTGAGGCCTAGGCGGTCGCCGTAGGTCAGTGCGAGGGTGTTCAAGATCGATTTCCAGCCGTTGACCTGGCCGTTGGCGTTGGGCCGGTTCGGTCGTCGTTCCATGATCGTCAGGTACAGGATCTTCATGGCCGCCTGCTCGTTCGGGAAGTGTCCGCGTCGACGGGTGGACTGCCGGAAGCGGGCGTTGAGCGATTCGATGCCGTTGGTCGTGTAGATCAACTTGCGGATGTCGACCGGGAAGTCCAGGAACGGGACGAACTCGTTCCAGCTCGAGCGCCACATGCTGATCATGGCCGGGTATTTGGTGCCCCAGCGTTCGCAGAACTCGCCGAAGCGGGCCTCGGCCGCGGTGACGGTCGCCGAGGTGTAGATCGCGCGCAGGTCGGTGGTCAGCTTCTGCCAGTCGGCTTTGGAGGCGTAGCGCAGGCTGTTGCGCACCAGGTGCACGACGCAGGTCTGCACGACCGCGTCCGGCCAGGTCGCGGTGATGGCGACCGGCAGGCCTTTGAGGCCGTCGCAGCACACGATGCACACGTCGAGGATTCCACGGTTGCGCAGTTCGGTCAGCATGTTCATCCACTGCTTGGCTCCTTCTCCTCCGGAGGGTCCGACCCACATGCCCAGCACCTCGCGCCGGCCCTCAAGGTTGATGCCCATCGCGACGTAGACCGGCCGGTTGGCGACCTGGCCGTCGCGGATCTTCAGCACGATCGCGTCGATCAGGATCACCGGATAGATCGGGTCCAGCGGCCGGTGCTGCCACTCGATCATTTGCTCCACGACCGCGTCAGTGACCTTGGAGACCAGCTCCCGTGACACCTCCGTCTCATAGACGTCGGACAGGTGGTTGGCGATGTCGCCGGTCGTCATGCCCTTGGCATACAGAGAGATCACCGCGTCGTCGAAGCCGCTCAAGCGGCGCTGATGCTTGGGAACCACGACCGGGCTGAAGGTTCCGGCACGATCCCGAGGCACCTCGACGGTGACCTCGCCGATGTCGGTACGCAGCGTCTTTGCAGTCGTGCCATTTCGTGAGTTGCCGCTACCGTTACCCGATGGATCGCCGCGTTCGTAACCGAGATGCTCTGCCATCTCGACCTGCAACGCGGTCTCCAAGACCTGCTTCGTCAACCCGGACAGCAACCCACCCGGCCCGGTCAGCTGCACGCCCTGAGTCTTGGCCGCGGCGACCAACCGCTCGGCCAACACCGCCAAACCGGGATCTGAGGCCAGCTCAAGCTCGGTGCCGGCTCCGCTCGATGCATCGTTCTCGTTGCGCGCCATGCGCGATCATCTCCAGCCCACAGCACGAAGCCGTGGAGGTCACGCCGACCAGTGCTTACACAAAGTTTCTGACGGACCCTTTCTGTTTGATCGGACACAACCCAAACGGGTCCTGCCGCGGCTCTCGTGAGTTGCACGGTGTAACCAAACACTGGCGGGGCATCGTCGAAGTCGCCGGAGTGACACTCGGCGTCGTCTCCTTCGCCACGGGAATCGGCGAGCTGGCGGCGCTTGCAGCAGGCAGTCTTGAACTCGCGGACGCCTTAGGCGGCGTAGCGACTGCCACAGCAATCGCCGCCGGAGCGACCGATCTCCCTGCCTGCGCCAAGAAGGAGTGGGTTGGGTGCATATCGGGAATGATCGCAATTACCGCTGGCACAGCGGCGGCCACGAAGCTCGGTGGTGAGACCATCCACAACCTTGCGAAAGCACTCGGAGCATCGATCGGAGCGGGTACGACCACGCTCGATGCATTGATGATCATGATCAATGAAAAGTTGGATCCCGGCTCCAGCGACGGACCATCGTGTCCTCGTCCTCGCGGAGAGTCCTCCTGGCGGTAAGTTCCGCGAGCTCATTGCGCCTGGGACGAGGGAGACAACTAACTTCCGATATTTTGAGCCTGCTAACACGCGCGCTTCACAACGAGGAGGTGACTGTCATGACAGCTGACGGCGTCTATCGACTATTCGGCAGCAACCGGCAGGCCTATATCCGGTATTGGGAAGCTCGTATGGGTGCCGAGGCGGCCGAGGCGCGGTGGACTGCTGCGCGCCTTCGAGTGCTCGCCCAAGTGCCTGAAGTCGTCTGGTTCCCGTCGATCGTAGTCGGCATATGGGAGCATTGGCCGATACTTGTCGTAATCGGAGTCGTGCTAGCCGCTTGCTCGTTTGTCGCTTGCATTTTGATGTTTGTCGCTCGCCATAAGATGTACTCGCTGGCTTCACAACATCTCGGGCTCAAGATTAGTTGGCGCAACGGATGGCGGAAACTCCCGGTTCAGGGGAGCCCGCCCGACGGCCCTACAAACCCGCGCGGCGGCTGAATCCTGCATTCGCCTCCGGTCCGGTGGATCCGGGATTTAGGGCTTGAGCGCAGAGGGGTCAGTACGGGTACCAGAGCCGCACGGTCACCGGGTTGTGGTCCGAAGGCATCACGCCGACGAACTTGCCGTGCGACAGGCTCAGCACCACCGCATGCGACTCGACGCCGACGCCGTGCGGGACGAACACCCGGTCGACCATGGAATGGGCCGTCGGCGCCGTGCGCAGGTACTGGTTCTGGCTGTTGTACTTGTCGTTGACCAGGTGCTGGGCGACATCGTGCGCGTCGGTCAGCTGGTTCTGCTGCATGGCCACGCCCGGGCCGTCCGGGTGGTGGCTGACCGGCTCGGAGTTGAAGTCCCCGGCGTACACGAGCGGAACGCCACGGCTCTGCGCCAGGCTCTGTGCCTGGTCGATCAGGGTCAGCGTCTCCTGCTCGCGGGTGTTGTCGGCTGTCGTTCCGCGCGTCGGGATCGTGTGCGTGCAGACGACGATGATCCGCGCGCCGGTGGACCGGTTCTCCAGTTCCTGGTAGACGCCCCAGTGGTTGTCGCCGATCGACCAGTGGTCCCCGGTGCCTACCGCCCGCCAGTCCGCCGTCTTGTAGAGGATGTAGTCGCCCAGCCGGTGGTACTTGTGCTGGGTCGGCGGCGTCTCCGTCTCGGCGAGCGAGTAGTCGCCGAGGGCCTGCTGCAGTGCGTCGACCTGCCGGGTGCCGCCGAGGCCTTCCGGCATGCCGATCCAGGCCGCAGCCTCCTCCACCGCAATGACGTCCGGGTCCGCCTTACGGATCAGCGCCACCGCGGCTGGTTGCCGCAGCGTCCACTGCGGAATCGTCTGCCCGCCCTCGGACGTGCCGGCGAGGGTGTTCTCCAAGACGTTGTAGGTCATCAGCGTCATCGGCTGCTGCGCCACCTGCGCGACGGCCGTGACCGGAGCCGTCCACGACGACGGCGTGTGCTGGGTCAGCGAGCGCACCCGGAAGTAGTAACGCTGGCCCTTGATCAGGCCGTACGGGCTGTACTGGGTGGTGTTCGGCCGGCGGACGGTGATGATGTGCCGGTTCGCGGTCATGGCCTCGTCGGAGGCCTGCTCGATCTGGTAGCCGGTCACCGTGCGTTTGTGCCAGGTCAGGTACGTCCCCGCGGTTCCGGCGTGCGCCTGGAGCGACGTCGGCCTGGCCGGGCGTAGCCCGACCGACTGCCAGCTCGGCGGCTCCCACCGGTGCGAACCGCCGTTGAAGGCCTCCACCCGGTAGTAGTACGCCTTCGCCGTGTAGGGCAGGCCACGAACCGTCACGTGCCGCGACGCGGTGAGCCGGCTGCGGTAAGCCTTCTTCACGTTGGTACCGAAGAGGTTCGCGTGGACCGTCGAGGCGTACAGGACGAAGCCGCGGGCGCGCGCCGTCGGCCGCACCAGCACGGTGAACGAGGTGGACGAGACGGCGGTGACCCGCGCGACGTGCGGCGTGTCAGGAGCGGACGCGACAGCGGCGGGCGCGAAGCTGAGCGAGAGCGCGGCCAGGGCGACGGCGGGCAGGGCGACGGCGGCGCGGAGTGCGCCGCGGCTGCGACGGCGAGCGAGCATGCGAGATCCTTCAGCGGTTGGCGCGGCTGCTCTTCCTATCGCCAACCGGGGTCAGAAGGTGAGATCCGCGAGACGAACGGCACAGGGCGGGTCCGGTAATTCCGGGGCGTTTCCCCAGAATCTGCACGTACTTGAAGTGGGCAAGGGGGGAGTTGAACCCCCACGTCCTTTCGGACACACGGACCTGAACCGTGCGCGTCTGCCATTCCGCCACTTGCCCGGGCCGGTGCCGCACTAAAGGCCGCCACCGATGACAACGCAAAACGGTAGCACGATCCACAGCGGCGTCTGCCGGGCCCTCAGCGGCCCCCGGCTAGACTCGGGCCCGGTCGCGTGAGCAGACGTGAGTAGCCAATGGGCAGTCACGCCCCAGACGCATGCCCGCCGGAGGAGGTAGCCCGTGAGCTTGGCGCAGCGCTTCGAGCGCCGACTCGAGGGCCTCGTGGGCGGCGCGTTCGCCCGGGTCTTCAAGGGTCAGGTCGAGCCCGTCGAGATCGGCTCGGCACTGCAGCGCGAGGCCGTCGACAAGAAGAGCGTCATGGGCAACGGCCAGCTGATGTGCCCGAACCGCTACCGCGTGACGCTGGCGCCGTCCGACTTCGAGCGGCTCGAGCCGTGGGAGCAGCAGCTCACCAACTCGCTCGCCGAACTGCTGCAGGACTACCTGGACGAGAACCAGTGGTCGACCATCGGCGACATAGAGGTCTACCTGGCCCGCGACGACGAGTTGCACACCGGCGTCTTCGGTGTCGCGTCGCGGATGGAGGCCGCCGCCCCGCCGCGCCGGCGTCCGCACGACTCGCTGTCCATGCCGGCCGTCCCGGGCCTGCCGGCCACCGAGTACGCGCCGCCCGCTCCCCAGCCGCAGTACGTTCCGCCGCCGCAGCCGCAGTACGTTCCGCCGCCGCGTCCGGAGCAGCCCCAGCCGCGCTATTCGCCGCCGCCACGCAACCACGGCGACAGCCGGGCTGCCGCCGCCGTGGTGATCGACCAGACCAACGAGCGCTTCGAGCTGCGCATGGGCAGCAACATCATCGGACGCGGCAGCGACGCCGACCTACAACTGCTCGACCAGGGCATCTCGCGCCGGCACCTGGACATCCAGTTCGACGGCAACTTCGCCACCGCCTACGACCTCGGCTCGACCAACGGCACGGCCGTGAACGGGCACGAGGTCGGCAGCCAGGTGCTGCGCCACGGCGACGTCATCCGCCTCGGCCACACCAGGCTGGTCTTCCAACAGGATCGAGCATGATCACCCCACGAAACTGCTCCGCAAAAAGCTCCCCCGAAAGCGGGGGGACCCCCAGGGGCTTTCGCGGGGCCCCCGGATGAGCGTGCGCGGCGACTCGCTCGTCCGGACGGTGGTGGCGCCATGAACTCCGCGCTCGCGTTGCAGCTGATGCGGTTCGGGTTCCTCGCCCTGCTGTGGCTGTTCGTGTTCATCGCCATCCGCGTCGTGCGCACCGACCTGCGCACGGCCGGCCAACCGCGTATCGCCACCCCGCCGGCGCGTAAGGGCCGGGCGCAGCAACGTAGCGCGGCACCCGCGCGCGGGCCTTCGCAGCTGATCGTCACCGAGGGCGGACTGAAGGGCACCCGCATCGGGCTCACCGGAGCACCGGTGCTGATCGGCCGGGCGGACGACTCGACGCTCGTGCTCACCGACGACTACGCCAGCACCCGGCACGCGCGAATCACGTTGCAGGACGGCATGTGGATCGTCGAGGACCTCGGCTCCACGAACGGCACCTACCTGGGCCAGCGCAAGCTGGATGGACCCGTCCCCCTCGAGATCGGCGTCCCGCTGCGCATCGGCAAGACGGTGCTGGAGCTGCGCTAGTGGCTCTCATCCTGAAGTACGCCGTCCGCTCGGACCTCGGTCTGGTGCGCGGCAACAACGAGGACTCGGTGTACGCCGGTCCCCGGTTGCTCGCCGTTGCCGACGGCATGGGCGGGCACGCGGCCGGTGAGGTCGCCAGCAAGATCGTCATCGGCACGCTGGAGAGCCTGGACGAGGACCGTTCGCTCGGCGACCTGATGGCCGCGCTGCGCGACGCGGTGCTGGACGCGAACCAGCGCATCGCCGACGCCGTCGAGAAGAATCCCGACCTGGACGGCATGGGCACCACGCTCACCGCGCTGCGCTTCGTCGGCAACCGCGTCGGTCTCGTCCACGTTGGCGACTCGCGCGGCTACCTGCTGCGCGGCGGCCTGCTGACACAGATCACCCACGACGACACGTACGTCCAGTACCTCGTCGACACCGGCAAGATCACCGCGGAGGAGGCGAAGGATCACCCGCGCAAGTCGGTGATCCTGCGCGCGATGCGTGGCGCTGACGTCGACCCGGATGTGTCCATCCGCGAGGTGCGCGAAGGTGACCGCTACCTGCTGTGCAGCGACGGACTGTCCGACGTCGTCTCCGCCGAGACGATCGCGGAAACGCTCAACCTGCCCGATCCGCAGGAGTGCGCCGACCGGCTCGTCGAGCTGACGCTGCGCGGCGGCGCGCCGGACAACGTGACTGTCATCGTCGCCGACGTCGTCGAGGCGCGCCTGGGTGAGATCGTGAACGACGTGCCGGTGATCGCCGGCGCGTTCGTGGATCCGTCCGCCGCGGACGTCCCCGGCACCGACACTCCTGCCGAGCGTGCCGCGGCCATCTCACGCCCGCGGCTGCCGACCCGCGCCGCACCCGACGAGCCGAAGCGGCGCCGTCGCTGGCGCACACCGCTGCTGATAGTTGGCGTGCTCGTCGTGATCGCTGCGGCGCTCACCGGCGTATACGCCTGGACGCAGACGTACTACTTCGTCGGGCGTGACGGCTCAGAGGTCGCGATCTTTCACGGGGTGAACACCGCCTTCGGGCCGCTGAAGTTCTACGAAGTGGACCAGAACACCGACCTGAGGCTGGACGAGCTGGAGCAGTCCTCGCGCTCACAGGTCGAGGGCGGGATCGCGGCGCACAACAAGAAGGACGCGCGCCAGATCGTCCGCCGGCTGCGCAACGGGCACCTGCTGCCGCTGTGCCAGACGTTGACCAGCAGCGCTCCGACGATGTTGCCCAGCAGTGCCACGCCGTCCGGCGGGGCGACCAGCGGCACGGCGAAGACGAGCGCGCACAGCACCGCACACGCCACGTCGCGCGGCACCACACGCTCCACGGCCACCCGCAGCACCGCGAGCAGCCCGCCGACCACGACCGCTCCACTGACCGCGTCCGTCACCCGCACGCCGGTGCCGGGCGTCGACTGCCGGACGGCGCCGTGAGCACGTTGAGCCCGTTGCTGCGGGTGCCCAAGCGACGCGGTGTCGAACTGCTGATGCTGCTGTTCGCGGTCGTCGTGGTGATCGCCGCCGAGGGCGTTGTCGAGGCAACCCGCGACGGGCACCTGTCCACCCGGCTGATCACGTACGGCGCGGTACCGGTCGTCGTCGGACTGGTCACTCACCTGGTGATCCGCAAGGTCGCACCGTACGCGGATCCATTGCTGCTGCCGATCGTGGTCCTGCTGAACGGGCTGGGCCTGGTGATGATCCATCGCCTCGACCTCGGCCTGGCCCAACAGGCACGGCAGAACGGCGGAACCTTCAACGATCCCGCCGCGCCCACCCAGGTCGTCTGGACGGCGCTCGGCGTCGCGGTCTTCATCGCGCTGATCGTGATCGTCCGCGACCACCGCACCCTGCAGCGCTACTCGTACACGCTCGCGCTGGCCGGACTGATCCTGTTGATCCTGCCGTCCGTGCTTCCCGCCCGGTTCAGCGAGGTGAACGGCGCGCGCATCTGGATCCGTGTCGCCGGCTTCTCGATCCAACCCGGCGAGTTCGCCAAGATCCTGCTGACGATCTTCGGCGCCGGGTACCTCGTCGCCAAGCGCGACGTGCTCTCACTGGCCGGCCGGCGCGTCGGCGCCAGGATCGGCTCCAGGTTCATCGGCCTGGACCTGCCGCGCGGGCGCGATTTCGGTCCGCTGCTGCTCGCCTGGCTCGTCTGCATCGGCGTGCTCGTGCGCGGGCACGACCTGGGTACGTCACTGATGTTCTTCGGCCTGTTCATCGTGCTGCTGTACGCGGCGACCGAGCGCGCCAGCTGGGTGTTCGTCGGCCTCGGGCTGTTCGCGGTCGGCGCCTATGTCGCGTATCAGCTGTTCGGCACCGTCCAGACGCGGGTCGAGGTGTGGTTGCACCCGTTCGCCCAGCTCACCCAGGCGCAGATCAACGCGGGCATCGACCCGTACTACCAGCTCAAGCAGTCGCTGTACGGACTCGGCACCGGCGGCATCTTCGGCAGCGGGCTGGGCAACGGGCACCCGGAGCTGGTGCCGCTGCCGTCCACCGACTTCATCATCTCCTCGTTCGGTGAGGAGCTCGGCCTATTCGGACTGATCGGCCTGCTCGTGCTCTACGTGCTGTTCGTGGTGCGCGGGTTGTCCGCGGCGCTCGCCGTGCGGGACGCGTTCGGCAAGCTGCTCGCGACCGGGCTGTCGTTCCTGTTCGCGCTGCAACTGTTCGTCGTCGTCGCCGGCGTCACCCGGCTGCTGCCTGAGACCGGGCTGACCACGCCTTTCCTGTCCTACGGCGGCTCCTCTTTGATCGGCAGCTACGCCCTGCTCGCCCTGCTGCTGCGGATCTCGGACGCCGCCCGCCGCCCGGCCACGACGCCGCCGGCGAAGGCAGCGAAACCCGAGGCGGTGACCACGAGTTGAACAGGCCGATCCGCAAGGTCGCGGCCGCGCTCGCAGTGCTGTTCGCCGCGATCTTCCTGAACCTCAACTACGTGCAGGTGGTCAAGGGCAGCGACTACCGCAACGCCGACGGCAACAAGCGCGTGCTGCTGAACGAGTACGCCAGCCCGCGCGGGGCGATCGTCGTCCAGGGCACCAACATTGCGGTCAGCAAGCAGACCGACGACGAGCTGAAGTACCTGCGCAAGTACCCGGAGGGCCCGATCTACGCACCGGTCACCGGCTACTACTCCTACGTCTACGGCCGCAGCGGCATCGAGCAGGCCGAGGACGACGTGCTCTCCGGCGACGACCCACGCCTGTTCGGCACCCAGCTGTCCAGCCTGCTCACCGGACGGAACCCGAAGGGCGGCAGCGTCGAGCTGACACTGAACAA
This sequence comes from Jatrophihabitantaceae bacterium, assembly GCA_035765515.1. Taxonomy (GTDB): domain Bacteria; phylum Actinomycetota; class Actinomycetes; order Mycobacteriales; family Jatrophihabitantaceae; genus DASRSS01. The sequence goes on from DASTXN010000090.1 coordinate 9,082, forward strand.
GGCCGCGCAGCGCGCCGCGTACAACGCGATGAAGGACTCGTCCGGCAAGATGCGCCGCGGTGCGGTGGTCGCGCTCGACCCGACGACGGGCGCGATCCTCGCGGTCGTGTCCACGCCGTCCTACGACCCGAGCGTGCTCAGCTCGCACAACGCGAACGCGATCGAGCAGGCCTGGAAGCACCTGAACGACAAACGGTCGCAGCCGATGCTCAACCGCGCGTTCAAGCAGCTGTATCCGCCTGGCTCCACCTTCAAGGTGATCGTGTCGGCTGCCGCGCTCAAGGAGGGCTACAAGCCGGACACGAAGGTGTTCGCGCCGGTCGGCTACTGGCCGTTCCAGCCGAAGAAGACGTCGGCCTGCCCGAGCAACGCGGCGTCCTCGTGCGTGCAGAACTTCGAGGGCGAGAGCTGCGCCGGCGGCACCCAGGCCACGCTGGAGTTCGCACTGGCCAAGTCGTGCAACACCGCGTTCGCGGCGCTGGCGGTCGACAAGATCGGTGGCAGCAAGGTCGCCGAGATGGCCAAGGCGTTCGGGTTCGCCGCGCCGTACGCCGACACCGGCAACCCACCGGACTTCTGCGACCCGCCCGCGCTCGAGGTGCCGCTGTCGGTCTGCAACTCGACGGTCGGCAGCACCGGTGACCTCGACGACAGGGGCAGCCTGTCCCACACCGCGTTCGGGCAGCAGGACGCGAAGATGACGCCGCTGCAGGCCGCGATGATTTCGGCCGCGGTCGCGAACGACGGTGTCTTGATGAAGCCCTATCTCGTCGCACGGGAACTGAGCCCGAACCTGTCGACGTTGAGCAGGACGCAGCCGTCGCAGCTGAGCCAGGTGTTGAGCCCGGACCTCGATGCGCAGTTGCAGCAGATGATGGAGTCGGTCGTCACCGCGCCGGAGGGCACGGGTGGCCCGGCCGCGATCACCGACATCCCGGGTGTGGCCGTCGGCGGCAAGACCGGCACGGCCGACACCGGCCTGTACAGCAAGAGCGCGAAGACACAGCCCGACGCGTGGTTCACCGGGTTCGCGCTGAAGAACGGAGAGGCCAAGATCGCCGTCGCGGTGATCTTGGAGAACGCCGGCGTCAGCGGCGACGAGGTCACCGGCGGCCTGGCCGCCGCGCCCGTCGCCAAAGCCGTCATGGAGGCCTACCTGAGGTCGGGTGGGGGACACTAGTGCGCGCACAACCAACGAGCGAGGAAATCTGATGAGCCAACCCCGACTGGTCGGCGGCCGTTACGAGCTCGGTGAGCTCATCGGCTACGGCGGCATGGCCGAGGTGCACCGCGGCCGTGACGTACGTCTCGGACGCGAAGTCGCGATCAAGGTGCTGCGCGCCGACCTGGCGCGCGATCCGTCCTTCCTCAACCGGTTCCGGCGCGAGGCCCAGGCCGCTGCCGGTCTGAACCACCCGTCCATCGTCTCCGTCTACGACACCGGCGAGGACGTCGGCCCGGACGGCACCACGCAGCCGTACATCGTGATGGAGTTCGTCGAGGGCCGCACGCTGCGCGACGTGCTCAAGGCCGAGGGACGGCTGCCCGCCCGCCGCGTGATGGAGATCGGCGCGGACATCTGCGCCGCGCTGGACTTCAGCCACCGCAACGGGATCGTGCACCGCGACATCAAGCCCGCCAACGTGATGATCACGCCCGCCGGCGCCGTGAAGGTGATGGACTTCGGCATCGCGCGCGCAGTGGCCGACAACTCGGCGACCGTCACGCAGACCGCGAACGTGATCGGCACCGCCCAATACCTGTCGCCGGAGCAGGCGCGCGGTGAGAGCGTCGACGCCCGCTCGGACGTCTACTCGACCGGCTGCCTGCTGTACGAGCTGGCCACCGGAACCCCGCCGTTCCAAGGCGATTCGCCGGTCGCCGTCGCGTACCAGCACGTGCGCGAGAACGCGCCGGTTCCGTCCGCGCGCAACGCCGAGGTCCCGCGCGCGCTCGACTCGATCGTCATGAAGGCGCTGGCGAAGAACCAGCTGAACCGCTACCAGTCGGCCGGCGAGATGCGCAGCGACCTGCAGCGCGCGCTGGCCAACCAGCCGGTGACGGCCGAGGCCGTGATGACGGACGCCGAGCGCACCCAGTTCATCGCGCGCACGCCCGCCCCGCCGGTCGCGCTGCCGCACCGCGACGTCGACGAGCCGATCGACGACGGCCACCACCGGCGCACCGGCCTGGTCTGGCTGGCGATCGTGATCGCGATGCTGGTGGTGATCGGTGGCGTCGTCGCCGTGATCCTGGTGAGCAAGGGTCAGGACAACGGCAAGCCCAAGGTGGCCATCCCGGCGGGCGTGGTCGGCGAGCAGCCGGCCCAGGCGAAGGCGCAGTTCACCGCCGCGCACCTCAAGCTCCTGTCCGACCCGGCGGGCGCGACCACGAACGGCCCGTGCGCCGACGGCTCGACGCCGACGACCGAGGGCGTGGTCTGCACGCTGTTCCAGAACAGCCAGCCGGTGCAGGAGGGCGACCAGGTCGTCCAGGGCTCGACGGTCTACTACCAGACCTACGTCGAGAAGAAGGTCTCCGTGCCCCCGGTGACAGGAGAGTCCTGGAACGACGCCGCCAACCAGATCCACAGACTCGGGCTGGAGCCCGTACGCAAGCCCGTGAACGCCGGCGGCACCGCGAATCAGGTCGTTGCGCAGGATCCCGAGCAGTTCACCACGGTCACGCCGGGCTCGAAGGTCACCCTGTCGGTGACCACCGGCAAGTTCCGGCTGCCGGACGTCACGGGCATGAAGGTCGCAGACGCCGAGAACAAGCTGTACGGCAAGTTCAACAACATCGACGACAGCCAGACCCGAGTGACCAACGACCAGGCCAAGGATCAGACGGTCGTCCAAGAGTCGCCGCAGCCCGGCAAGGCCTACGACCCCAGCACCAAGATCACGCTGATCGTGTACAAGTACCAGCCGGCCGCGCCCACGTGCACCACGAGCAGCGTCGCGCCGACGGGCGGGGCGAGCGCCCCGACCAGTGGGCTGCCGTCCGGAGGTGCGTCCGGCAGCGCCCCGGCGACCGGCCCCGTACTACCGCCCTGCAGTACGCCGTAGGGCCGCCCGTCCCCGCACCAGCCCGCTGATCAACAGCAACGTGCGGCTGCCCCAGCCGCCCGAGCGCGCTCTTGATCAGGCGGATGTGGGGGGCGGTTCCAGGGGCAGGACGACCAGCGCCTGCAGCCCCGGCTGCCCGCCCGGACGATCGGTGAGCCGGACGCTGCCGCCGTGCGCGCGCACCAGGTCGCGCACGATCGGCAGCCCCAGGCCGGTGCCGCCGGACTCGCGCGCCCGCGACTCCTCGATCCGGTAGAACCGGTCGAACACGCGCTCGCGCTCGGCGGGCGCGATGCCGGGACCGTCGTCGGTCACGGTCAGCCGCACGATGGGCCGTCCGGCCAGCCGACCGCGGCGCAGCTCCACCCGCACCTCGCTGCGGGCGTACCGCACCGCGTTGTCGACCAGGTTCACGATCACCCGGTGCAGCCCGTCCGGGTCACCCTGAAGCACGATCTCCTCGCTCGGCCCGGACGGTTCGGTGACCGTGACGGGCATGCGCGCGTGGGCGTAGCCGCTCACCACGCGGTCCACCAGTTCGTCCAGGCGGACGGGTTCGCGGCGCAGCTCGCGGGTCTCGTCCATGCGGGCGAGCGCAAGCAGGTCGCCCACCAACCGGTCCAACCGGTCGACGTCAACCATGACGTCGTCGACGATTTCGTTCCAGTCGGTCTCGGGCCCGAGCCGCTGCGCGACCTCCAGCTGCACCCGCAGCGACGCCAACGGCGAACGCAGCTCGTGCGCCGCATCGCCGACGAACGTGCGCTGGCGCGCGGTGGCCGAATCGATGCGGTCCAGCATCGCGTTCAGCGTGACGGCCAGGCGATGGATCTCGTCGCGAGCATCGGGCACTGGCAGCCGCTGGTCGGCCAGGCCCGCCGCGGTGATGTCGGCGGCGCCGTGCCGCAGCGCGGCCACCGAGCGCAGGGTCAGCGCGACCACGATGTACGTGGCGAGCCCCATCAGCAGCACCGCGAACGGCGAGCCGATCAGTGCGGCACGGGTGAGGATGCGCTGGCTGTCGTCGACGCGCGAGAGGTCGGTGGCGACCAGCACCGTCTTGGCGCCGGCTCGCTTCGCGAGAACCCGCAGCCGTCCGCTTCCGGCCTGGTTGGTGATGTCGAAGCGCTGACCCGCGCGCGCATCCCGTAGCTGCTCCGGGTCGAGTACCGGCGTCAGGTGGTCGGCGCTCGGCGTCCACGCGATCACCCGGCCCGCGGCGTTGACGACCTGCACCGATGAGACCCCACCGGACGTGGGCGGCAGGTTGCGCAGCGACGGGTGCTCCTCGATCTGGCGCGCGATGTCGGACGCGGTGCGCAGCGCAGACGAGTCCAGCACCCGGGTCAGCGCGTACCGCTGCAGCACCAGCAGCAGGATGGCGCCGGTCGCCACCGCGAACGTGAACAGCGCGGTCGACAGCAGGGTCAGCCGCGCCCGCAGCGACTGCCGCGCCCACCATCGCGCCGGCCAGCTGCGGCGCAGGCCACGACGCAGGGCACCGACCTTGCGCACGGCGCCGGCCCGCCGCGCGGCCCCCCCGGCCGTCATCAGCCGGCCGTGCTGCCGCTCTCCGCCGTCAGTCGGTAGCCGGCGCCACGAACGGTCTGCACGCTCTGCTTGCCGAACGGTGTGTCGATCTTGCGCCGCAGGTACCCGACGTAGACCTCGACGACGTTCGCGTCACCGTCGTAGTTCGCGTCCCACACGTGGTGCAGGATGTCCGCCTTGCTGACCGCGTCGCCCGCCCGGCGCATCAGGAACTCCAGCAGCGAGAACTCCCTGGGCGTCAGCTCGATCGGGGAGTCGCCGCGCATGACCGTGTGCGCGGCCGGGTCGAGCACCAGATCGTCCACGGTGAGCGAGGCCGGCCTCGGGTGAACGCCGCGGCGCAGCAGCGCGCGCAGCCGGGCCAGCAGCACCACGAACGAGAACGGTTTGGTCAGGTAGTCATCGGCGCCGAGATCGAGCGCGTCCGCCTCGTCGTATTCGCCGTCCTTGGCGGTGAGCATCAGGATCGGCACCCAGTTCTCGGCCGCCCGCAACTGCTCGATGATCCGGTAGCCGGACAGCCCGGGCAGCATGATGTCGAGGATCAGCGCGTCGTACGTGCTCTCCTGCGCCAGATGCAGGCCGTCGGGGCCGGTGTGCGCGAGATCGACGGTGAATCCCTCGTTGGACAGTCCGCGCTGCAACGCGGACGCGAGACGGACTTCGTCTTCGACGATCAGTAGCCGCACCCTCGTCTCCTCACTGTCGTTCGCCAGCCTGCCACTGTGAAGCCTCGCACGTGCGGCGAAACCTCAGCCCTGTCACAGTGCCTCGAAGTCATCCTCGATGCAGTGAGAACCCCCCGGGTCGTGCAACGACACCCCGCGCTGCGGTGGTTCGTACCTGCCGGGGTCCTCTGCATCGCCGCCGCCGCTGTCACTGTCGGCGTGTTCCGCACCACGTCTGACCGGCTCGCCGACACGACGCCGAAGGCACTGATCTCCGGGCTGCAGCGCTCCGGCACCACCGGCTACTCCGGCACGCTCGTCGCGCAGATGACGCTGAACCTGCCGGTTTCCGCGGACGCCGCCGGCAGCAAGACGCCCATCCTGCTGATGGCCGGCGCCCACGCGATGCGCTACTGGTACGGCGGCACCGACCGGCAGCGGGTCGCTCTCACGGACACCGACAGCGAGTCGGATGTGTTCTACACCGGCACCAACGTCTGGCAGTGGAACAGCGCGACGAACGTGGCCACCCGCTCGACCCTGCCCACCCTCGCGGCGGACGCGATCGGATCGCCGGTCTTCCCGGCGCCGCTGACGTTCGCGGCGCTCACGCCCGAGCAGCTGACCACTCGCGCCCTCGCTGCGGTTGACGCCCAGACGACGGTGCACGTGTCCGGCGGCCCGACGATCGCCGAGCACCCCACCTACCAGCTGGTCCTGCGCCCGGGCGAGCGGGACGGAACCCGGATCGCCGCCGTGCGCATCGACGTCGACGCCGGCCACGACGTCCCACTCGGTGTGCAGGTCTATGCGCGCGGCCAGCGGCAGCCGTCCATCGACGTGTCGTTCTCCAGCATCTCCTACCGGATGCCGGACGCCCAGTACTTCGACTTCACGCCGCCGCCCGGCGCCACCGTGCGCCGAGGCGTCCAGCCGCAGCTCGTCTCGGCGAACGGACGGGTCCACGTCGACGCCGCGAGCATCGCCAGTCCCGAACCGGTCGACGGCCCGGTCGACGGCCCGGTCGACGGCCAGGTTTCGGTCGAGACCGGCTGGTCGGCGATCACCGCGTTCCGACTGACCAACGCGGTGGACGGCGACACCGCGACCGACAGCTCACCCGGTGGTCAGCTCCGCTCGGCCATGCATCCGGTATCCGGCTCGTGGGGCAGCGGCTACCTGCTGGACACGCCGCTGCTGTGCGTGTTGATCACCTCGGACGGGCGGGTGCTGAGCGGATCGGTCGAGCCGGCCGAGCTGTTCGCGGCCGCGGGCTGACGTCCGCCCGCCTCGCCGCTACGCTGACTGGAACGTGTTCTAGTCAAGGAGGCCGGCGTGCCGTCCGTCGAACAGATCAAGACCACCGTTCAGCGCTACCTGGAGTTGGTCGACCACGGCACCGCCGAGGAGCTGGCGGGGTTGTACGCCGAGGACGCCACGCTCGAGGACCCCGTGGGCAGCGAGCCGAAGACGGGCCGCGCGGCCATCCGCGAGTTCTACAAGGTGATCGAGCCGATCGAGCGCTCGGCCCAGTTGGTTTCGCTGCACGCCGCTGCCGACACCGCGGTCTTCGAGTTCCGCATCGTGACCGTCTTCGGCGACACCACCGTCGAGCTGACACCCGCGGACATCATGGTGTTCGACGATGCCGGCAAGATCACGAGCATGCGCGCGGTCTGGTCGGCCGACGACATGACCACGACGCGGACACCCCGGACGTGACCTGAGCCGCACCGGACTTAACGGCGCGCCTACATCGCTACGGGCGCGTGAACGGCCACGCTGTACGGCGTGAACAACACCGCACTGCTGGTCGGAAACGCCGCCTTCGTGCTGCTCGCCGCGCTGCTCGTGCTCGCGGTCGGAGCGCCGACCCGCTACTGGAGGTAGGACTCCACGTCGTTGCCGCTGCGCTCGCTCGCGCCGTCGGGATCATCGCCCGTCTCCTCGCGGGCCCGGCGCTGCCGCAGCAGGTCCCACGCCTGGTCCAGCTGAACCTCCAGCACCCGCAGCCGCTCGCGGTCCGCGTGGGCCAGCCCGTGGCCGCCGGCGCGCAGCTGCTTCTCCTCGGCGACCAGCTCGTGGATCCGCTCCAGGATCCCGTGATCGGTCGGGTTCTCGTTCAACGCTGCTCCCTTTTTCGCAGTGCTAACCGGCGGTCCGGGATTTTGCCGAACTTCCTGTTGCTCAGTGTGCCCCGAACCTTGCTACGCTATGCGCTGGTTGCCGCGCAGCGCCGGGGTTCCGGCCTGGGTAATCGGTTGTCTACCTACTCTCGGCTGTCGGGAAGTGGTTGTTCGCCCGGTGGTGACCGATGGGACTCGCACGGTGCGGTTCCCGCAGCACAGAGAGAAGAACGGCAAAATGGCTCAGGGCACGGTCAAGTGGTTCAACAGCGAGAAGGGCTTCGGCTTCATCGCTCCTGACGGTGGCGCACCGGACGTGTTCGTCCACTACTCGGCGATCCAGTCGGACGGCTACCGCTCGCTGGACGAGAACCAGCGGGTCGAGTTCGACGTCACGCAGGGTCAGAAGGGCCCGCAGGCGGAGAACGTCCGCCCGGTCTGACCGCAAGGTCTGACTCCAAGTACGGACACGAAGGGCCCCGGCATCGCGCCGGGGCCCTTCGTGCTTGCTAACGACGCCCTGCGCGGGTTACCCGAACTACCCACGCGAGTGGCGCGTTACCCCCTCGAGTGGCGCGAAATTTTGCGCCACTCGGTACCGAAGCGCGCCACTCGGCCGGGAACTTGCCGATCCTGGGTCGCTTCGCATTCGTCACCGGTTGTCGCGCCAGGAGATCCAGGCGCGCAGCTTGGTCAGGTCTACGTCCGGGCCGCCTACGCCGACCGTGAACAGCGTCGCGCCGGCGTCCAGCAGCGGCTGCACGACGGCGGCGGGCTCGCCGTCCGGGGTTCCGACCGAGCGCTCGATTTCGGATGGGTCCCGCCCGACGTCCTGGCAGTGCGCGTCGAGGATCGCGGACTTGCGCACCAGCGTCTCCACGTCGCTGAAGGAGTGCCAGATGTCCGCGTGCTGAGCCACCATGCGCAGCGTCTTCTTCTCGCCGCCGCCGCCGATGAGCACCGGGATCTTGCGTGTAGGCGCGGGGTTGAGCTTCGACCAGCGCGACTCGATGCGCGGCAGTGCCTCGGCCAGGGCGTCCAGCCGCTTGCCGGCCGTCATGAAGTCGTAGCCGTACTCGGTGTAGTCCTTCTCGAACCAGCCGGACCCGATGCCGAAGATCAGCCGTCCGTCGCTGATGTGATCGACGGTGCGGGCCATGTCGGCAAGCAGTTCCGGGTTGCGGTAGCTGTTGCAGGTGACCAGGGCGCCGAACTGCACGCGGCTGGTCTGCTCGGCCCAGGCGGCCAGCATCGTCCAGCACTCGAAGTGCTTGCCGTCCGGGTCGCCGTAGAGCGGATAGAAGTGGTCCCAGTTGAAGATCACGTCCACGCCGAGGTCCTCGGCCTCCCGGACCCGGTCGCGGATCGTCTTGTAGTCGGCGTGTTGTGGCTGCAGCTGCAGCGCGATTCGGATGCGTCGTTCTGTCATACCTTCGACGCTACCGGCGCCCTCAACCGAGCAACGGGAGCTCCAGCCGGTCCGGCCCGCCGGCGACGACGCGCACCGGGATGCCCCAGTCCTGTCGCGCCAGGTAGCAGGCGGGGTGCTCGCCTTCGGCGTCGCACGACGCCGCCTGCGCGGTCACGTGCAGTATCCCGCCGGGCACCGCGCCCGCAGCGGCGAGCGTGAGCGTGCGCTGCAGCTCGACGGACTCACCCGCGCCGCCGAGCAGCAGCTCCGGCGGGCTGGCGCTGACGGTCAGCTGCGTCGCCGGCCCCCACTGCTCGTCGAGCTTGCGGCCCGGCGCGGGCTCGAACCGGACATCGAGGGTGATCGCGCCGGGCCCGAGCTCGGTGACGGGGCGGTTCGTGCGCTGGGCCGCCCCGTCCACCGCCTGGGGCTCGGTACCGACATCGGCCAGCGTGTGGGCGGCGGACTCGACCACCAGCAGCCGGCCGTCCAGGATCACCGCGCCCGAGGGTTCGGCCAGCCCGGTCGCGAGCGTGGCGACGGTGCGGGCTGTCGGGTCGTAGCGGCGGACGGCGCCGTTGTAGGTGTCCAGGATCGCGACCGCGCCGTCGGGCAGCACGGTCACTCCGAGCGGGTGCTGGAACCGCGCGGTAGCGGCTGGCCCGTCGACGTGGCCGAAGTCGAACAGCCCCTCGCCGACGGCCGTGTGCAGCTCGCCGGACGCGTCCACCCAGCGCAGCGCGGACGTCTCCGCGTCGGCGAACCAGAGCCGGTCGCCGTCCGCGGCGAGGCCGGACGGCTGGGCCAGCCACCCGTCGCGGGCCGGCCCGTCGCGCAGCCCTTCGACCGTGGTGCCGGCGAGGATCTCGACGGCACCGGCGACCGGATCGACCGAGAGCAGCATGTGCACGCCGGCAGCGGCCACCACGAGCCGGTTCAGCGCCGGCCACCACGCGACGTCCCACGGCGAGAGCACGGCAGGCACGGCGCCGGTGACCGTGCGCGCGTCCGCCAGCCCGGCGGGCAGGTCGATCGTCGCGACGACGGCACCGTCGGCCAGGCGGACTCCGCGCAGCACGTGGTTGGCGGTGTCCGCGACGACCACGTCGAAAGGCGCGATCCCGGGTGGGAGCAGGGCCAGCCCGTTGGGCTCGGCGAAGCGCGCGGTCGCGGCCGGACCGTCAGCACGGCCGCGGCTGCCGTCACCGATCCGGCGCAGTAGTTCCGTGCCGTCCGTGGTCAACTCCGCGAGCGAGTGGTGGCCGGCGTCGGCGACCAGCAGGGTGTCGCGGTCACGTCCGGTGCGGCTGGCCGGCAGCACGATCGCCTTGGCCGGAAAGCGCAGCGTGGTCTCCGGTGGCGCGGAGCCCGGCACAGGGTCAGCCCCGCGGCGCAGGGTGCCGCGCGCCTCGTAGTGGGGGATCAGCTGCTCGATGTTGGCGGCTAGGGCGTCGGCCTGGCCCTCGCCGGCCGCCTGCGCGACGACGTATCCCTCGGGATCGATCAGCACCAGCGTGGGCCAGGCCTTCACCGCGTACTGCTGCCAGAGCCGCAGCTCGGGATCGTTGATCACCGCGTGGTCGACCGCGTAACGCTCGATCGCCGCGCCGACGGCCCGCGGGTCACGTTCGTGCGCGAACTTGGGCGAATGCACGCCGATCACGCTCAGCACGTCGGCGAAGCGTTCCTCCACCGGACGCAGCTCGTCCAGGACGTGCAGGCAGTTGGCGCAGCAGAACGTCCAGAAGTCCAGCAACACAAAACGCCCGCGCAGGGACGCGAGCGTTCGTGGTGTTGCGGAGTTGAACCAGGCGCCGCCGGCCGGAAGTTCCGGCGCTCTGACGCGTACAGGGGTCACGTCAGTGCAACGCATCGCGCTGGCCCGTGTTCCACCTCTGCCCCGCGCCGGCTGTGGATCGGGGGTCGATCACAGCCAGCCGGGGGGGGCCAAAGTGAAGGTCTTAGCGGCTGAAGTCGCGCGCGGCGGCGGCGATCAGTTCCTGGCGCATCGCCGGCGAGGCGGAGCGCAGGGCGCGCTCGAACTCGCGCGAGTCCCGGCGGGCGCGGATGCGGCGGCTGAGCTTGCTGGTCGTGGTGGACATCGTTGGCCTCCATCTGAGTTATCTGTTAAGTATTCTGTCGGCTACAACCGAAGAATCCAAAGCAGAATGCCCGGACGTGGCTAACGTCACGCGCCCTACAGCAGGGCCAGCCCTGGGTCTGTTAGGACCGCTGCGACGTCCGACAGGAACTGCGAGCCCTGCTGGCCGTCCACCAACCGGTGGTCGAAGGAGACCGCGAGCTGGGTGACCCAGCGCGGCTCGATGCGCTCGGTGCCCCTGCCGGCGGCTGCGCCCGTACTGCCGGGGGCACCCTCGCTGTCGACCACCACCCACGGCATGCGCCGCACCGCGCCGAAGGCCACGATGCCCGCCTCGCCGGGGTTCAGGATCGGGGTGCCGGTGTCCACGCCGAACACGCCCACATTGGTGATCGTCAGCGTGCCGCCGGACAGGTCCGCCGGGGGCGTCTTGCCGCTGCGTGCCGTCTCGGTCAGGGCTCCGATCGCGCCGGCGAGCTCGAGCAGCGACAGCTGGTCGGCGTCCTTGATGTTCGGCACGATCAGCCCGCGCTCGGTGGCCGCGGCGATGCCCAGATTCACGTAGTGCTTCAGGACGATCTCGCCGGCCTGCTCGTCCCAGCTGGCGTTGATCTCCGGCGTCCTGCGCGCCGCGAGCAGCACGGCCTTGGCGACGAACAGCAGCGGCGAGACCTTCACGTTGCGGAACTCGCGGCGCGCGGCCACCCGCTCGCGCAGCTCCATCATCGCGGTGACGTCGCAGGTCACGAACTCGGTCACGTGCGGCGCCGTGAACGCCGAGGCCACCATCGCGGCCGCGGTGTGCTTGCGCACGCCCTTGATCGGGATCCGGGTCTCCCTCCCCGAGTGGGCACCTAGGTCACCGGTGGGCACCTGCAGCTGCCCACTCGCCGCGTAGCTGCCCACTCGCGCGCCGGACGCGGCGGTGTGCACGTCCTCGCGGGAGATCGTCCCGTTCGGGCCGGTCGGCTCGACGACGCCCAGGTCCACGCCCAGGTCCTTGGCCAGCTTGCGCACCGGCGGCTTGGCCAACACCCGGTGGGCGTGCCGCGCGGCCGGGGCTGCGGACGCAGGCGGCGGCACAGGCTCGGTCTCCGGCTCCGGAAGCGGCGGACGCTGCGCCGCGGACGGCGGAAGGTTGAACGAGGTGTTGACGCCGGCCGTGGCCGCGGGAGTGCCGCGCCGTCGCCGCCGCCCGCCGCCGCCCTCCTGCGGGCCGTACCCGACCAGGGTCATCTGCTTCTCTTCGGCAGGCTCACCGGCCGGCTCGTCGGCGGCTGCGGCAGCTCCTGACGCACCGTCCGCCGCACCGCCCGCCGATCCGGCGACGTCGATCGAGATGATCGGGCTGCCGACCGGCACCGTCTCACCCTCGGCCGCGTGCAGCGCGGTCACGACTCCGGCCCACGGTGACGGCAGTTCGACGGCCGCCTTGACCGTCTCCACCTCGGCGATGGTGTCGTTCACGTCCACGGTGTCGCCCACCGCGACCGTCCACTTGAGGATGTCGCCCTCGGTCAGACCTTCACCGAGGTCGGGCAGCTTGAACTGGCGCACGTCAGCCATGGCTCAGAACTCCAGCGACTTGTCGACGGTGTCGAGGATGCGGTCCACGTTCGGCAACCACTCGTTCTCCAGCCGGCTCGGCGGGTAGGCGGTGTCGAACGCGGTGACCCGCAGCACGGGCGCCTCGAGCGAGGAGAACGCCTGCTCCTGCACGCGGGCGGCTATCTCCGCACCCGCTCCGAAACTGCCCGGCGCCTCGTGTACGACGACCAGCCGTCCCGTCCGCCGGACGGACTCCAACACGGTCGGGATGTCCAGCGGCGAGACCGAACGCAGGTCGATGACCTCCAACTCGCGGCCCTCCTCGGCAGCTACCGACGCCGCCTCCAGGGCCGTCGTCAGCATCGAGCCGTAGGCCACGAGCGTGGCGTCCGTGCCCGGACGGACCACCCGGGCGCTGTAGAGCGGCGTCGGCTCGTCGGCGATTTCCTGCTTCGCGGCGTGGTAGCGGCGCTTCGGCTCGAAGAAGATCACCGGGTCGTCGTCGGCGATCGCCTGCTGGATCATCCAGTACGCGTCGGACGGATCGGCGCACGCAACCACCTTCAGGCCGGCGGTGTGCGCGAAGTACGCCTCCGGCGACTCGCTGTGATGCTCGACCGCGCCGATGCCGCCGCCGTACGGGATGCGGATCGTGATCGGCATCTTCACCTGGCCGGCCGACCGGTTGTGCATCTTGGCGACCTGGCTGACGATCTGGTCGAAACCGGGGAACACGAAGCCGTCGAACTGGATCTCGCACACCGGCCGGTAGCCGCGGATCGCCAGGCCCACCGCGGTGCCGATGATCCCGGACTCGGCCAGCGGGGTGTCGATGACGCGGTCCTCGCCGAAGTCCTTCTGCAGGCCGTCGGTGACGCGGAAGACACCGCCGAGCTTGCCGATGTCCTCGCCCATCAGCACGACCTTCGGGTCGGCCTCCATGGCCTTGCGCAGGCCGTCGTTCAGAGCCTTGGCCATCGTCAATGCGGTCATGCGGACGCTCCCTCGATCGAGGACAGGAAGTCCGCGAACTCCTCGCGCTGCTCGCGCAGTTCGTCCGGCATCGTGACGTAGACGTTGTCGAACACGTCGGCGGCGCCCGGGTCCGGCAGCACCCGGCTGGCGGTGCGGATGTGCTCGGCCAGCTTGCGGGACTCGTCCTCGACGGAGGCGAAGAAGTCCGGCGAGATCGCGGCCTCGCGCGCCAGATACGCGCGCACCCGCTCGATCGGGTCCTTCAGCTTCCAGGTCTCCGCCTCGCTCGCCAGCCGGTAGCGGCGCGGGTCGTCGTTGGTGGTGTGCGGGTTCATCCGGTAGGTGAACGCCTCGATCAGCGTCGGCCCCTGCGCGCTGCGGGCGTCGTCCAGCGCCTTGCGGGTCACCGCCAGGCAGGCGAGCACGTCGTTGCCGTCCACCCGCACTCCGGGGAAGCCGAAGCCGGATGCGCGCCGGTACAGCGGCACCCGGCTCTGTGTGGTGACCGGCTCGCTGATCGCCCACTGGTTGTTCTGGCAGAAGAAGACGACCGGCAGGTTGCCGGCCGCGGAGAAGACGAACGCCTCGTTCACGTCGCCCTGGCTGGACGCCCCGTCGCCGAAGAACACGAGCACCGCGGTGTCGCGGTCCGGATCGCCGGTGCCGACGGACCCGTCGCGGACGACGCCCATCGCGTAGCCGGCCGCGTGCAGCGTCTGCGCGCCGATCACGATCGTGTAGTTGTTGAAGTTGTGCTCGTACGGGCTGAACCCGCCGAGGTTCGTGCCGCGGAACAGCCCGAGCAGCGTCAGCGGGTCGACGTCCCGGCACCAGGCGACGCCGTGCTCGCGGTAGCTGGGGAACGCCATGTCGTGCGGACGCAGCGCGCGACCGGCGCCGATCTGCGCGCCCTCCTGCCCGAGCAGCGATGCCCACAGGCCGAGCTCGCCCTGGCGTTGCAGCGCGATGGCCTCGGTGTCGATGCGGCGCACCAGCACCAGATCGCGATACAGCGCGGCGATCTCGTCATCGGTGATCGCGAGTGGATAGTCCGGGTGCTCGACCCGCTGACCCTCCGGAGTCAGAAGCTGGACCATGTCCGGCTCGGGGTGCACAGCGTGGACGTGCTCAGTCATCGGCGAGCTCCTCGCGGTCGTAGCACCGCCGGGGTCTCCGCACGATGCCGTCACTGGGCTGGGCAACTGACTTGGTACAGGGGTGGCGTACGTCGTCAGTTATCCAGGGGTTCCTACCATATCCGTGACCCCGATCACCCGCGCGGTGCTTATCCGCGCCAGATGGCATTTGCCGACCACCCCAAAGAACGGGGTGGATCGACAAACGCCAGCCGCAAGCTCCTTCGTCGCGCGGCGCGCGGGCTCTTCGCGCGAGCGCTCATCGCGTGCGTGGTCACCGCTTCGACGCCTGGCAGCGTCGGCGCGTCCCCTCCTAGGAGACGGTTGGGGGGTGTTCGTCCGACTCCGGCGGCGGCGGCGGGGGAGCGGGCGGCGAGGGCACCGGCTCAGGAGTGGGCGGCGGCGGGGCCGGGGGTGCCGTGGCCGCTGCGGGCGGCACTGGGGGCGCGGTGGGGGCCGGGCTCGCGGCCGCAGGCGGAGCGGTGTTCGCGGCCTCGTTCTTGGCCTGCAGGCCCTCGCGGAAGCCGGTCGCGGACTCCTTCAGTTGCTCACCGACGCGTTCGGCGTGCACGCGGGCCTTCTCGGCGTACGGCTTGGCCTTCTCCATGGCGTTCTCGGCCATCGGCCGGGCCCTCTTCGAAAGGTCCTCGGCCATCGGCTTGGCCTTCTTCGACAGTTCTTCGGCCTTCTCGCGGGCGCGATCGAGGAATCCCATGATCGCTCTCCTTTTCGCAGTGGGCGGTGTTCTTCCTTCCTACCCGTTCAACGTGCGATCCGCTGCCCCCAGTTCCGCATCCAGTTCGGTCGGCAGCGGCTCGTCGTGCAGCACGACCAGCCGCGAGACGGCGCGCGTCAGCACCACGTACAGCCGCCGGAGCCCGGACGTGCGATCCGGCTCGGCCGCCACGACCTGCGCTGGCTCCAGCAGGACCACCGAGTCGTACTCGAGACCCTTCGCGTCCGACGCGGGGACGACCGTGGCTCGCGCGTCGAGATCGGACGCCAGCGGTTGCGCGTCGATGCCGGCGGAGTGCAGGGCCTCAAGGACGGCGCGTGCCCGCGCATCGGGAACGATCACGCCCACCGAGCCCTCCTCGGCCAGGCACCCGCGAACCTCGGCCACCAGCGCGTCGGCCGGCCGGTACCGCAGCGCGCCGTCGCCGGCACGGATGGACGTAGCGGGTGGGACGTCCCTGGCGATGTGCGGCAGCAGCCGGTTGGCCACGTCCAGCACCTCGCCGGGCACGCGGTAGCCGGCCGTCAGCGGACGGATCGCCGCGCGGTCGTGACCCAGGTGCCGCAGGGTGAGCGTCCAGTCACCCGGCGCCCACGGCGTCGTCGCCTGGGCCAGGTCCCCGAGCACGGTCACGGACCCGAGCGGGCAGCGACGCGCGATCGCCCGGCACTGCATGGGGGACAGGTCCTGCGCCTCGTCGACCACGGCGTGCACGTAGCCGCTGCCCGTCTCGAGCAGCCCGGCGAGCTCGTCCAGCAGCACCGCGTCGGCGGCCGTCCACTTGGTCGCCCGCAGCGAGCGTGCCGCCGGCCGCTGGAGCAGCGCCCGCTCCGCATCGGTCAGCTCGCGGGCGGAGCACCGCTCGAGGAACTCCGGCTCGGCATAGAGGCGGGCGAGCAGCGCTGGTGCAGTGAGTGCGGGCCAGACCGTGTCGACGAACTCGCGGACGGCTACCGAGCGTGCCACCTTCGCCGTCTCGGCATCGCTCGGCGCACTGCCGGCGTCCTCGCGCTGGCGGCGGACGTCCTCGGCGACCTGCATCCGGATCCGCTCGCGGGCGTCCGTCCAGCGCAGCCCCTCACCCAGCGCGCGGCGGGCGTCGTCGACATAGCGCCGCAGATGGTGCGCGCCGACGCGGTAGCGCTTCGTGCCGACGATCGCGACGACGTCATCGGCCGGCTTGGCGATGTGGCTGAGCACGGCGCGGCGCAGCACGTCCGCCATCCGCGCGTCGCCCTTGAGCGTGGCCAGCTCGGCCGGTTCACCGTGCTCGGCGTCCGTGCCGACAAGTTCGTCCACGGTGGTCTGCTCGATGCCGCCCTCGCCGAGGCTGGGCAGCACCTGCGCGATGTAATGCAGGAACGCCTTGTTCGGGCCGACGACGAGAACTCCCGAGCGCCGCAGCCGCTCCGGGTAGGTGTAGAGCAGGTACGCGGCGCGGTGCAGGCCAACCGCCGTCTTGCCGGTGCCCGGAGCGCCCTGGATGCACAGCGAGGTGTCCAGGTCGGCGCGCACCAGCTCGTCCTGGTCGGGCTGGATGGTGGCGACGATGTCGCGCATCGGGCCGACGCGCGGGCGCTCGATCTCCTCGCGCAGCAGGTCGGAGGCGAGGCCTAACTCCTCGCCGCGGTCCAGGTGTTCGTCCTCGTACGAGGTGAGCGCGCCCGCGTGGAAGCCGAAGCGCCGACGCATCCGCACGCCCTGCCGATCGGCCGGAGTCGCGCGGTAGAACGGGCGCGCGAGCGGGGCGCGCCAGTCGATCACGACTGGGTCGCCGGCCTCGTCGCGGACGTGCCGGCGACCGACGTGCAGCACCTCGCCCGCGGGATGCGCGGGGTCCGGGTCGCGGTCGGTGCGGCCGAAGAAGGGCGGCGCGTCCGGATCCGCCCGCAGCGAGGCGAGCCGCTGCGCACGAAGCCTGCCGAGGGCCTGGCTGGCGAGCTCGTCCACGCCGTAGTCGGCGATCCGCTCGGCTTCCGACTGCATGACCTTCAGGCACTGCCGCGCCAGGTGGAGATGTTCGCGTTCGGCAGCGAGTACCGGATCGTCAGTCACGGTTGGATGACGTTACGCGCGCCGCGCCAGCGAATACTCGGCGTCGACTGCACAGGGACGCAGGGTGATCCGTCCGCGCGCGTGGATGGGCCTGGCCGCCGAGCGACGAAGGAGCGAGGCTGGTTGCGCGTGGACGGAGCACCCGGAGTCCCGCTCGGATAGCGCGCTGTTGCTCTGCAAGCGTGGCAGGGTGATCGCGTGCGCAGCGACGAGATCAGGTGCCGGTCGTCCCGCGAGATCTACGCGAACAAGTGGCTCCGGCTGCGCGAGGACGAGATCGAGTTCCCGGACGGATCAGGCGGGCAGTACACCGTCGTCGAGAAGCAGGACTTCGCGGTTGTCATCCCGTACGCCGACGACGGGTTCTGGCTGGTGCAGCAGTACCGGTACCCGGTCGGCAGCCGCGAATGGGAGTTCCCGCAGGGCGGCTGGCCGGCTGGATCGTCCGGGACGCAACGCGAACTGGCAGAACGCGAACTGGCCGAGGAGACCGGCCTGCTCGCGGGCGAGTTCACCCACCTCGGCCGGCTGTTCGCGGCGTACGGGTACAGCAACCAGTCCTACGACGTGTTCCTCGCGACGGGACTGACCGAGGGGGCGCCCGACCGCGAGCACACCGAGCAGGACATGGTGCACCGCTGGTTCGCCGCCGACGAGGTGCGCGCCATGATCGGACGCGGCGAGTTCGCCGACGCGCACAGCGTCGCCGCGCTGGCGCTGTTCGAGCTGCACAGATGAAAACCCCCTCAGCCACACCGGAATGTGGCTGAGGGGGTTTTGATCAAGCAGCGGTCAGCCGTCCAGGCGGTGCCGCAGCGCGTCAAGCTCGTCCCGCATCGAGGACGGCAGCTTGTTGCCGATCTTGGCGAACCACTCCTCGATGCCGGGGAGCTCACGACGCCACTCGTCGGGCTTGACGGCCAGGGCAACCTGGAGGTCCTCGGCGCTCATGTCCAGGCCTTCGACGTCGAGCGCGTCCTCAGCCGGGACGTAGCCGATCGGCGTCTCGACCGCCGACGCGTTGCCCTCGATCCGGTCGATCGCCCACTTGAGCACGCGGATGTTCTCGCGGAAGCCCGGCCACACGAACTTGCCCTCGTCGTCCTTGCGGAACCAGTTGACGTAGAAGATCTTCGGCAGCTTGGTGGCGTTCGCGGCCTTGCCGATCTCGATCCAGTGGTTGATGTAGTCACCCACGTGGTAGCCGATGAACGGCAGCATCGCCATCGGGTCGCGGCGCACGACGCCGACCGCACCGGTCGCTGCGGCCGTGGTCTCGGACGACAGCGTCGCGCCCATGAACACGCCGTGCTGCCAGTCGCGCGCCTCGGTGACGAGCGGGATGGTGTCGCGGCGGCGGCCACCGAAAATCAGCGCGTCGATCGGAACGCCCTTCGGGTCGTCCCACTCCGGTGCGAGGGTCGGGCACTGGGCGATCGGCGTGCAGAACCGCGAGTTCGGGTGCGCGGCCTTGTCCTCCGACTCGGGTGTCCAGTCGCGGCCCTTCCAGTCGGTCAGGTGCGCCGGCTTGTCGCCGTCCATCCCTTCCCACCAGATGTCGCCGTCGTCGGTCAGCGCGACGTTGGTGAAGATCGAGTTGCCCTTGTTGATCGTGCGCATGGCGTTCGGGTTCGTCTCCATGCTGGTGCCGGGCGCGACACCGAAGAAGCCGTACTCGGGGTTGACCGCGTAGAGCCGGCCGTCCTCACCGAAACGCATCCACGCGATGTCGTCACCCAGCGTCTCGACCTTCCAGCCGGGCAGCGTCGGGTCGAGCATCGCCAGGTTCGTCTTGCCGCAGGCGGACGGGAACGCCGCCCCGACGTAATACGACTTGTTTTCCGGACTGGTCAGCTTGAGGACGAGCATGTGCTCGGCCATCCACATCTCGTCGCGTGCCTGAACCGACGCGATGCGCAGCGAGTGACACTTCTTTCCGAGCAGCGCATTACCGCCGTAACCGGAGCCGTACGACCAGATCGCCCGCTCCTCCGGGAAGTGCGCGATGTACTTCGTCTCGTCACACGGCCACGCGACGTCGGACTGGCCCGGCTCGAGCGGCGCGCCGACGGAGTGCAGGCCGGCGACGAACGGCTGGTCCTCGCCGTCGTTGGTGAACTTCGCCAGCGCCTTGGCGCCCATGCGGGTCATGATGTGCATCGAAGCGAGCACGTACGCCGAGTCGGTGATCTCGACGCCGAGCTGTGGCTTCTCCGCCTCCAGCGGACCCATGCAGTACGGCAGCACGTACATGGTTCGGCCCTTCATCGAGCCGCGGAAGCGCTCGGTGAGGATGGCCTTCATGTCGTTCGGGTCCATCCAGTTGTTGGTCGGTCCGCAGTCGGCTTCGTTCACCGAACAGATGAACGTGCGCCCTTCGACGCGCGCGACGTCGGCCGGGTCGGAGGCGCAGTAGAACGAGTTCGGCTTCTTGCTCTCGTCGAGCCGCACGAAGGTGCCCGCCTCGACCAGAGCGTCGGTGATCCGCGTCCACTCCTCGGGCGAGCCGTCCGCCCATTCGACACGCTCGGGCTGGGTGAGTTCGGCGATCTCCCGAACCCAGGCCACCAGCTTGGCGTGCGTGGTCGGAGCCGAATCGAGACCGGGAATCGTGCTAGCCGTCATGCGTAATCTCCTCGACAGTCAACGTCGACTGCGCGGCGGCCGGCCAGGGGGTTTCGCAGGAATGCTGCCGCCACGGTCGCTACGTGGAATGGCTCGGAACTTACCCGCTGGAAGCGTTGTCGGAACTGCTGAGGCGCTGCGGGCATTCTCACAACAGGCCCGTGGTTTCACGGACGCTTAATGCCAGGCGGGCACCCCGGCGGCGGCGCTTGGGTATAGAAGCCGCATGTCCCTCGATCGCTGGTTCCTGACGGTGGACGAGCGGGCGAACCCGCACACGGTGCTCGACCACCGCCATCCCGGCCAGGCCTGGACGGTCGGCAACGAGGTACGGCCGCTCATCCATGGCGCCACGTACTTCGCCGAGCTGCTGCGCTGCGTGCGTGAGCTGCGGGCGGGCGACACGCTCCTGTTCACGGACTGGCGCGGCGACCCCGACGAGTTGCTCGACGGACCGGGCACCGAGATCTCACGCGTGCTCTGTGAGGCCGCCGAGCGCGGCGTCGTCGTCAAGGGCCTGATCTGGCGCTCGCACCTGGACCGGTTCTCCTTCAGCGAGGAGGAGAACCGCCACCTCGGCGAGGAGCTCAATACCGCGGGCGGCGAGTGCGTGCGCGACATGCGGGTGCGCACCGGTGGCTCGCACCACCAGAAGTTCGTCGTGCTCCGGTACCGGGAACGCCCGGAACTGGACGTCGCATTCGCCGGCGGGATCGACCTGTGCCACAGCCGCAACGACGACGCGACGCACGCCGGCGACCGGCAGCGACAGCCGATGGCCGCCGTGTACGGCGACCGGCCGCCGTGGCACGACGCGCAGCTGATGATCCGCGGCCCCGCGGTGGGGGACCTCGAGGCGACGTTCCGTGAGCGTTGGCGCGACCCGGCCGCGGTCACCCGCAACCCGCTGAACCGGTTGATGGATATGACCCGCCGCGGCGACGACGACGAGCCCGATCCGCTGTCCGCGCAGCCCCCCGACCCGGATCGGTGCGGAGAGCAGGCCGTCCAGATCCTGCGCACGTATCCCTACCGGCGCATCGGCTATCCGTTCGCCCCGGACGGGGAGCGCAGCGTGGCGCGCGCGTACCGCAAGGTGCTCGCCCAGGCCAAGAGCCTGGTCTATGTCGAGGACCAGTACTTCTGGGGTGACGACGTGGCGCAGTGTTTCGCCGACGCCCTGGCCGCCGAGCCGGAACTGCACCTGATCGTGGTGATCCCGCGCTTTCCCGACCAGGACGGACGGTTCTCGCTGCCACCGAACCTGGTCGGCCGTGCGCGGGCGCTGCGCGCCGTGACCGAGGCCGGCGGTGACCGGGTCGCCGTGTACGGCGTGGAGAACCACGAGGGCACGCCGGTGTACGTCCACGCCAAGGTGTGCGTCGTCGACGACGTATGGGCCTCGGTGGGTTCGGACAACGTCAACCGGCGTTCGTGGACCCACGACTCGGAACTGTCCTGCGCGGTGCTGGACGATGCGCGCGACGGGCGGGAGCCGCGCGTGCTGGATCGCTTCGGCGACGGAGCCCGCCGGTTCGCCCGGGACCTGCGGCTGACGCTCGCGCGCGAGCACCTCGATCGTGCCGAGGGCGACGACGGGGACCTGCTCGACCCGCGCTCGGCCTTCGCGGCGTTTGCCGAGAGCGGGCGCCGGCTGCAGGCGTGGCACGACGGCGGGCGTCGCGGCGAGCGTCCGCCCGGTCGGCTGCGCCCGTACCGTCTCGACCCGATGCCGTGGCACACCAGGGTGTGGAGCGAGGCGCTGTACCGGACGGTCTACGACCCGGACGGCAGGCCGTGGCGGATGCGCCGCCGTAACGAGTACTGAGCCGCGCTGCGTGGCGGCTGCACTGTGGCGGCGGCGTCTTACGACGCCTGGCTGACGGTCGACATGTTGAAGTCCGGGATCCGCAGCGTGGGCATGGCCGTGCGGGTGAAGTAGTCGCCCCATTCGCGCGACAGGGTGAGCTCGGTGCGGCCGACCTCCGTGGCCCGGCCGAGCAGCCCGATCGGCGACTCGTTGAAGCGGAAGTTGTTCACCGCGCCGGTGACCTCGCCGTTCTCGATCAGGTACACGCCGTCCCGGGTCAGCCCGGTGAGCAGCAGCGTCTGCGGATCGACCTCGCGGATGTACCAGAGGCAGGTCAGCAGCAGGCCACGCTCGGTGTTGGCGATCATCTCCTGCTGGGACGGGCCGCCGCCGGCGCCGGCGAGGATCAGGTTGCCGATCCCCGGCCGGGGCTCGGCACCGCTACGCGCGGCCCAGGCGCGGGTGCGGATCAGGTCGGTGAGCCGTCCGTCGCGGATCCAGTCTGTGGCCGCGGTGGGCAGCCCGTTGTCGAACACGGACTGCAGGCCACCACCGGACTCGGTGGCGATCTCGAACGGTGCGCACTCCAGCCCGGGATAGGCCGGGTCGGAGTAGAGCCGCAACGGCAGCGCGGACAGCTCGTCGCCGATCCGGCTCCCGCCTCCTCCGGCGGCTACTCCCCCACTCGGACCGGCGAAGACGCTGCGCCCCTCCTCGGCGTCCCGCGCCGACGCCGTCCAATACGCGTAGATCATCAGGTCGGCGACGGTGCTCGGCGGCATGATCGTCTCGTACCGGCCGGCCGGCAGGTCGATGCGGTTCGCGGCCCAGTCGAGCCGCTGCTCGACATCAGCCGCAAGCGCGGCAGCATCGACGTCGGCGAAGTCGTTCGTGTGCATGCTCGCGTACGCCGAGCGGCCGTAGTCGCTGCTCTTGCCGTTGAGCTGGACCATGCCGTCCGGTTGGTCGAAGCGCCGGCGCAGGCCCGTCGACGTGGCGACGAACGTGGACGTGACCTCGTGCTCGGCGTATCCGAACAGCAGCCGATCGGCCTTGCGCCAGCGTTCGAACTCGGCGCCGAGAGCCGGTGCGAACGTGTTGAACACCTCGACGTCGGTGCGCGCCGGGTCGGCCGACCAGTCGTCGCCGTGCTCGTAGTTCTCCACCAGCGGCGCGGCGTCCTCGGCCGGGCCGGCGTCGCGGCCGGCCTGCTCCGACGCGCGGACCAGTTCGTCCAGCTCGTCCTCGGTGGAGACCGCGCGGGTGACGACGCCGGCGCTCGTTCCGTCCGGACCGTCGAAGGTGGAGACGATGGTGATCGAGCGCGAGCTCATCTGGCCGTTCGTGGTCAGGCTGTTTGCGGCCCAGCGCAGATTGGTCTGGGTGTTCTCGCTGCCGACGACGATGCAGCCGTCCGCGGTGGACGCGGCCAGCGCGCGCTCGACCAGGTTTTGAATCTCCATGCTCATGCCGCCCCTCGTTCCTCGGGTCGGCGCGAAGCTCCAATCGCGCTGTGCCCATTGGTTCGCTCGCTACGCTCGGTCACTGCCCGCCCTCGGTCTTGGTGTTGAGCACGTTCACGTTCCGGAACAGCGCGGACGGGCAGCCGTGTGACACGGCCGCGACCTGGCCGGGCTGGCCCTTGCCGCAGTTGAACGCGCCGCCCAGCACGTAGGTCTGCGGTCCGCCGACGGCCTCCATCGAGCCCCAGAAGTCCGTGGTGGTCGCCTGGTAGGCGACGTCTCGGACCTGGCCGACCAGCTTGCCGTTCTCGATGCGATGGAACTGCTGGCCGGTGAACTGGAAGTTGAACCGCTGCATGTCGATCGACCAGGAACGGTCCCCGACGACGTAGATCCCGCGCTCGACGCGGCTGATCAGCTCCTCGGTCGACGGGCCCTGCGGATCGGGTTGCAGCGACACGTTCGCCATACGCTGCAAGGGGATGTGGCCGGGCGAGTCGGCCAGCGCGCAGCCGTTCGAGCGGGTGGTGCCGAGCGCCGAGCCGTGCGCGTGCGCCATCTGCCGGTTCAGCTGATAGCCGACCAGCACACCGTCCTTGATCAGGTCGAACTGCTGGGTGGCCACGCCCTCGTCGTCGTAGCCGATCGTGGCCAGCCCGTGCTCGGCGGTGCGGTCGCCGGTCACGTTCATGACCGGGCTGCCGTACTGCAGGCTGCCGAGCCGGTCGAGCGTGGCGAATGACGTTCCCGCGTAGGCCGCCTCGTAGCCGAGCGCGCGGTCGAGCTCGGTGGCGTGGCCGATGGACTCGTGGATGGTCAGCCACAGGTTGGACGGATCGATCACCAGGTCGTAGCGGCCGGGTTCGACACTCGGTGCCTTCACGTGTTCGAGCAGCAGGCTGGGCAGCTCGGCCAGCTCGGCGTCGAAGTCCCAGCCGGTTCCGACGAGGTACTCCCAGCCGCGCCCGGCCGGCAGTGCGAGCGAGCGCATCGAGGAGAACGCGCCGGCCGCCCGGTCGACGTTGACCGCGGTGAATGTCGGATGGACGCGGACCCGCTGCTGCGTGGTCATCGTGCCCGCGGTGTCGGCGTAGAACTTGTTCTCCAGCACCTGCATCAGGCTGGCGTCGACGTGGTCGACGCCGTCGGCCGCGAGCAGCCGTTCGGACAGTTCGGTGAGCCGTCCGACCCGCTCGGCCTCGGGAACGTCGAACGGGTTGATCTCGTAGGAGGAGATCCACGTGACGTCGGCGTGGACGGGCTCCGGGGCGAGGACGACCGGATCGCTGCTGAGCACGCGGCTCACCTTGGCCGTCGCCACCGCCTGCTCGGCGAGAGCCCGCGCGGCGTCGGCGGTGCGTGCGATGCCGCTGGCGAAACCCCACGCGCCGTCGTGCACGACTCGCACGGCCAGGCCGACGTCCTCGGAGTCGCTACTGGACTCCAGCTGCGCGTCGCGCAGGTTCAGGTTCGCCACCCGGATGCGCTCGAGGCGGAAGTCGGCGTGCTCCGCACCGAGCTCGGTCGCCCGCTCGAGCGCCACCCCGGCGAGTTCGCGGGCCGGATAGGAAAGGAACGCGGCGTCGATCTCGGGCATGGAGAGCAACCTACCCGGGCGCGACGGCGCGGAGGTACGTGCGCCGGGGGCGAGGACCGGTCGGCGACCCTCGGGTATCCGGTCGTGCTGCGCCGCGCCAGGAAGGCTGCGATTTCTGCGCCCGCTGCCAGCTGCGTTCTGGGACACTGATCCACATGGGACGGCATTCGGCACCGGAGACCGACGAGGAGGGTCTCGGCCCGCCCGCGCGCCGCGTCCCGTCCGCGCCGCCCGTTGCGTGGACGCAGCCGGTCCCCTCCGCACAACCTGCCCCGTCGCCGCAGCCGGCGCCGTCCGTACAGCCGGTCTTGGCCGCACACCCCGCCCCGTCGCCGCAGCCGGCCCCGGCCGCGCAGCCCGCCCCGTCCGAGGCCTCGGCTGCTGTCGCGACCGCGGCCGCAGCCGGAGGGCCCGAGCCGGCGACCGTCGCGCGGGCGCCGAAGCCGGCACCTGCCGCGGGCACCCGCGGTGACCTGCAGCTACTGCGTTCGGACACCGGCCTGCTGCTCTGGTGCGCGGGCTCGGTCGTCCTGCTGTTCCTGGTCTACACGTCGGTGCTGATCCTGCTCGGACGCACCGACCTGTACCTGATCTGGCTCTGGGTGCCGACCGTGCTGTCCGGCATGGCGATCGGCGGTCTGCTGGACCGGGCGCACCGTGTGGTGGCCGAACGAGACCGGCCGGCGCCCTGACCCACGGTGCCGAGTTGGTGGCCCGGCTGCGCGCGGCGGGCTGTGTCTTCGCCGAGGACGAAGCCCGCCTGCTGACCAGCGCGGCGAACTCGCCGGACCAGCTCGACGCCCTCGCCGCGCGCCGGATCGCCGGCGAGCCGCTGGAGTACCTGCTCGGCTGGGTGGAGTTCGCCGGGCTGCGGCTGGCCGTCGAGCCCGGTGTGTTCGTGCCCCGGCAGCGGACGCAGTTGCTGGTCGCCGAGACGCTGCGGGTGCTTCCCGCCGGTGGGATCGTCGCCGAACTCTGCTGCGGCGTGGGCGCGGTCAGTGCAGCGGTGCTCGCAGCCCGGCCGGACGTCGAGCTGCACGCGGTGGACATCGATCCCGTGGCCGTCCGCTGCGCCCGCCGCAACCTGGGCGAGCGCGCGAGCGTCTACGAGGGCGATCTGTATTCGGTGCTGCCTGAATCGCTGCGCGGCCGGGTGGACGTCCTCGTCGCCAACGCGCCCTACGTGCCCAGCGAGGCGATCGCGCAGATGCCGCCGGAGGCCCGGTTGCACGAGCCGCGCGTGGCGCTGGACGGCGGGCCCGACGGGCTGGACGTGCACCGCCGGGTCGCCGCGGCCGCGCCGGACTGGCTCGGCGCGGTGGGCCGCCTGGTGATCGAGACCAGCCGGCTGCAGGCTGCGCGGACCGCGGAGCTGGCGACCCGGGCCGGGTTGCTGGCGCGGACCGTCCGGGACGAGGAACTGGACGCGACCGCGGTCGTCGCAGTCGGCCCCTGAGGGATTAGGCGGCGGGCAGGTCGATCAGCTCGGCCAGCCGCGCCCGGTGCCGGCTGGCGGTGCCGAGCGCGATGGAGTCCGCCTTGGCTCGCTTGAGGTACAGGTGCGCGGGGTGCTCCCAGGTGAACCCGATGCCGCCGTGCAGCTGGACGCACTCCTCGGCGGCCTTCACCGCGACCGGCGAGCAGTAGGCCTGCGCGAGCGCGGCGGCCACCGCGAGGTCGGGGTCGTCGTCCGCGAGGCACGCCGCCGCGTAGCGCGCCACCGCCCGCGCCTGGGCGATCGCCGCCCAGAGATCCGCGCAGCGGTGTTTGAGCGCCTGGAACGAGCCGATCTGGCGGCCGAACTGGTAGCGGTTCTTCAGGTACTCGACGGTCATGTCCAGGCAACGTTGTGCGAGGCCGACCTGCTCGGACGCAAGCACAACCGCGCCCGCGGTCAGGGCCGCGTCCAGCGCGCCGACGGCCGCGTCGCCGGACGCGATCACCGTTCCCGGGATGCCGTCGAGGCGGACGTCGGCCAGCGGGCGGGTCAGGTCCAGCGAGGTGACCGGCGCGGTCGTCGGGGCTTCGCTGCTGACGATCACGGGCCCGTCGGGGCCGACTGCGGGCACCAGCAGCACGTCGGCCGCGATCGCGTCGGCGACTCCGCGAACCTCGCCGCTCAGCGCACCGCCGTCGAAGCGCGCGGTGGCCGAAAAGCCGCTGCCCGGCGGGGTTGCCAGGCCGATCGCCACCGCCGCCGTGCTCGTGCCGGTGGCGAGGCGCTCCAGCAGCCCACTGTCATCGCCGCGCATCGCGAGCGCAGTGGCCAGCACCGCGCTGCCGAGGAACGGCGTGCCGGCCACAGCGCGGCCGAGCTCCTCGGCCACGACCGCTACCTCGCGCCACGACGCTCCGTGGCCACCGGCGGTTTCGGGCACGGCCAGGCCGGCGACGCCCAGGTCGCGCGCGAGGACCGGCCACAGCGCCGGGTCGTACGGCTCGGCGGACTCGGTGCGGGCCAGCACGTCCGTCCACGGAGCACGGGCACTGAGCAGATCCCGCACGCTCGCGCGCAGCTGGTCCTCGACGTCCGTGTAGAGCAGGCTGGTCATCGTCCGAACACCTCCGCCGAGTGGCGCGTTCTGGTGCTGAGTGGCGCGATATACCGCGCCACTCGAGGGGTAAACGCGCCACTCGCGTGGGCCGTTGGTGCACTCACCGCGGTCATTTGGGCAGGTCCTTCCACGGGACGTCCTTGTCGACGCGCGGTTCGCTCGGCAGGCCCAGCACCCGTTCGGAGATGATGTTGCGCAGGATCTCGGACGTCCCGCCCTCGATCGAGTTGCCCTTCGCGCGCAGGTAGCGGTAGCCGGCCGAGCGGCCCAGGAAGTCGACGACCTCGGGACGCTCGGTGGACCAGGTGTCGGTCGACCAGCCGTCGTAGCGCAGCCCGTCCGCGCCGAGCAGGTCGAGCTCGAACCCGGAAACGTCCTGGTTCAGCCGCGCGTAGGAGAGCTTCGCGGCCGATCCCTCCGGACCGGGTACGCCGGACGCGAGTTGTTGCCGCAGCCGCAACCCGGTCAGCCGCAACGCCTCGGCCTCGACCCAGAGCCGCAGCAGCTCGTCGTGCGCGGCGGGCGTGCGCAGCTCGGGACGTTCACGCCACGCTGCAGCGACCGCTGCGATGGTCCCGGACTCGCGCGGCGCCGCGCCGCCGCCGATCGCGACGCGCTCGTTCATGAGCGTGGTCTGCGCGACCCGCCACCCGTTGCCGACGTCGCCCAGCCGGTGCTCGTCCGGGATGCGCACGTCGGTCAGGAACACCTCGTTGAACTCGGCCTCGCCGGTGATCTGGCGCAGCGGACGGACCTCGACGCCGGGCGCGGTCATGTCGCAGGCGAAGTACGTCATGCCGGCGTGCTTCGGCACGGACGGATCCGTGCGGGTCACCAGGATCCCCCAGCGCGCCTCGTGCGCCATGGACGTCCAGACCTTCTGGCCGTTGACCGTCCAGGTTCCCCCGTCACGCACGGCGCGCGTTCCGAGCGCGGCGAGGTCCGAACCGGCGCCGGGCTCGCTGAACAGCTGGCACCAGACCTCCTCGCCGGTCCACAGCGGACGCAGCCAGCGGGCGCGCTGCTCGTCCGTCCCGTGCGCGAGGATCGTCGGCGCCGCCATGCCCAGGCCGATGCCGATCCGGCGCGGGTTGTTGTCGGGCGCGCCTGCTGCGGCAAGGGCGGCGTCCACCACGGCCTGCAGTTCGCGCGGCGCGCCGAGCCCACCGAGGCCGACCGGATAGTGCACCCAGGCCAGCCCGGCGTCGAAGCGGGCGCGCAGGAACGCCAGCCTGTCTTCGCCCGGATCGTGCTCGGTGAGGAACTCGGCGACCCGCGCGCGGATCTCGTCCGGAGTGGGTGCCACGGTGGAACTCCTTCACTTGCCTGCCTGTGGGCGATACCGTACCGACTAGTCGGTCGGTTCCGCGAGAGGGAGAAGCGACGTTGATCACGAGCACCATGCAGGACGACTTCCCGCTGACGATCCATCTGCTGCTCGAGCACGGCCGACGGGTCTACGGGCGCAGCGAGGTGGTCACCTGGGAGGGCGATCACGCGCGGCGGGCGACGTACGCCGAGGTCGCGGACAACGCCGAACGCCTGGCGGCCGCGCTGGCCAAGCTGGGCATCGGCCCCGGCGACCGGGTCGGCACGCTGTGCTGGAACAACCAGGAGCACCTGGAGGCGTACTACGCCGTGCCGTGCATGGGAGCGGTGCTGCACACGCTCAACATCCGGCTGCCCGGCGCGCAGCTCGCACACATCGTCAACCACGCCGAGGACAAGATCGTCCTGGTCGACTCGACGTTGCTGCCCGTGCTCGCGCCGATAGCCGACCAGCTGACGTCCGTCGAGGCATTCGTCGTGATCGGGGATGGCGACGCAGCTGCGCTCGGCGATCGCCCGGTGCACCGCTACGCGGATCTGCTCGCGGCCCAGCAGCCCGGCTTCACCTGGCCGGAGCTGGACGAACGCGCGCCCGCCTCGATGTGTTACACGTCCGGCACGACCGGCGACCCGAAGGGTGTCGTCTACTCGCACCGCTCGACCGTGCTGCACGCGATGGCAACGAACGCCGCGTCCGTCACCGGAGCGACCGAGGCCGACCGGATCCTGACGTTCGTGCCGATGTTCCACGTCAACGCCTGGGGCATCCCGTTCGCGGCGTTCTTCTCCGGCGCCACCTTGCACATGCCCGGACCGCACATGACGCCCGAGGGGATCTGCGCGTTCATGCGCTCCGAGCGCTCGACGCTCGCCTCGGCCGTCCCGACGATCTGGGCGGGCATCCTGGCGTACGGCAACCAGCACGAGATCGACCTGTCCTCGCTGCGGATGGGGACGTCCGGCGGCGCCGCGATGCCGCGCTCGCTGATGGAGGCGTTCGAGTCGAAGTACGGGGTGCGGATCATCCAGGGCTGGGGCATGACCGAGACGTCACCGGTCGGCGGCATGGCGCACCCCCCGGTCGACGTCGAGCTGGGCACGTCCGAGGAGCTGGACTGGCGGATGAAGTCGGGCCGGCTCATCGCGGGCGTGCAGATGCGCATCGTCTCGGACGCCGGGGACGAGCTGCCGTGGGACGGCGAAGCGGTCGGCGAGATCGAGGTCCGCGGGCCGTGGATCACCGGCGCGTACTACCGCGCAGACGTGCCGGAGAAGTTCGACGACGGCTGGTTGCGCACCGGCGACATCGGCACGATCGACGACCGCGGCTTCTACCAGATCACCGACCGCAGCAAGGACGTGATCAAGTCCGGCGGCGAGTGGATCAGCTCGGTGGAGCTGGAGAACCTGCTCGCCGCGGCGCCCGGCGTCGCCGAGGTCGCGGTGATCGGCATCCCGGACGAGAAGTGGACCGAGCGACCGCTCGCCTGCGTGGTGCGCGAATCCGGTTCGGAGGTCACGCCCGGCGACCTGGCCGCGTTCCTCACCGGCAAGGTGGCGAGCTGGCAGATCCCGGAGAACTGGACGTTCGTCGACGAGGTGCCCAAGACCAGCGTCGGCAAGTTCGACAAGAAGGTGCTGCGCGCGGCGCACGCGTCCGGTGACCTGCAGGTGCAGCGCAGCCGTGACTGAGGTTCCCCCGCCGGCCACGCCCCCATTGGCGGGGGGACCCCCATTGCCGCTGCGCGGCCGGCTGGTCGGCGTCGCGACGGAGTTGTTCGCGGCGCAGGGCTACGAGGCGACGTCCGTCCAGCAGATCGTGCAGGCGGCGGGCGCGACGAAGGGCGGCTTCTATCACCACTTCGCGTCCAAGGACGAGTTGCTCTTCGAGGTGTATCACCGCGTGCTCGCCGAGCAGACCCGGCGGCTGGAGGAGATCGCGTCCGGACCGGGTGATCCGGCGCAGCGGCTGACCGCAGTGGTGGCGGACGTGATCGCGACGAGCGTCGAGAACCTGGACGAGCTCACCGTGTACCTGCGTTCGGCGCACGCACTGCCCGAGGACCAGCGCGCGGCCATGCGTGCCGAGCGCCGGCGCTACCACCTGCGGGTGCGACGCCTGATCGAGGAGGGGCAGCGGTCCGGCGCGTTCACGGCGGACGTCCCCGCCGATGTCGCGGTGCACTTCCTCTACGGCGCGATCAACCAGCTGGTCACCTGGTACCGCCGTGGCGGCAAGCTCTCGCCGTCCGACCTGGCCGCGCACTTCGACCGGCTGATCCTCACCGGCCTGCGCACCTGACCCGACGGCAGGCGCACAGCGGATCGGGCTCCTCATGCGTTGTCAGTGTGACGGCGCTGTTGCATGGGACGTCGTCGCTGGCACGAGGCGGGAGGACGGCGTGGCCGAGGCGGAGTTCGCGCAATTCGTTGCGAACCGCCAAGCTGCCCTCCTGCGCTTCGCCACGGTCGTGTGCATGGACGGGTCACTCGCCCAGGACCTGGTGCAGGATGCGCTGATCCGCACACACCAGCGCTGGGACCGGATCAGCGCGATGGCCGCACCCGAGGCGTACGTCAAGAAGATCATCGTCAACGCCCACCTGTCGTTTCGCCGGAAGTTCTCGCGGGTGCGCCTGGTGGACGAGTTCGAGCCGCGCGCTGCTAACGGCGATCATGCGGCGCAGTCGGCCGACCGGGCGATGCTCGCCGAGGAGCTGGCGAAGCTGCCCCAGCAGCAACGCGTGGTGCTGGTGCTGCGGTTCTACGAGGGCATGACCGATGCCGAGATCGCCGAAGTGCTCGGCTGCGCGGTCGGCACGGTGCGCGGGTACGCGTCACGCGCCCTGGCCACCCTGCGGATCGAGCTCGCCGACGCCGACTCGCAGCTGAACGGAGGGCGGGACTGATGCGTACCACCGACGATCTGCGTGCCGTGTTCGCCGACATCGAGTCGGCCGCGCCGACCGCGTTGCGCAACCCCGGAAAGGTGCTCGCCCCATCGCACCGCCGTTACCGCCTGATCGCTGCGGCGGCTGTGGCAGTGATCGTCGTGGGGATCGCCGTGGGTCTGGCCGTCACGCGGCGAGGAAACACGACATCCCCCGCACATCCGCACCCGAGTCACTCGCAGTGCAACCGGAACGCACACTGCCCGGTGCTGGACGGGAACGGCAATCCCGTGCCGGCGCCGACGCACTACACGCTCTCGGTCGCGAGCGACGAGGCGACGCCGATCGCCCGCGAGCTGACGCCCCGAGAGGAGACGTTGACTCTCGATTCGCGAACGGCCGGGCTGGCGTCGGTGCGGAGCTACGCCGCAGATTTCGTGCCGACGGCCACCGTGACCGGCGCCCGGGCCAACGTGCCCGGTCACCCGGACGCCCATTACGCCCACGACGTCGACGACGCTCGCAAATACATCGTCTGGACCGAGAACGGCCGCACCATCGTCGTCCGGGCGAAGTCTCACGTCCTCCTCGAACTCGCCAGGGCGGTACAAGTCGGTAGCTACCCGATCGCGCTGCCGTTCCGCTTCGGTCGGCTTCCGTCGGGGTTGGTGCCGGAATCGATCAAGATCGGCCTGGACAAGGCTTCACCCGGCGGGATCTTCGCGAAAGTCGGATTCACCGACGGTGCGCAGACGCAGCAGTCCGACAACTTCTACGTCGGGTCGGCGGCCATCGCGGTCGCCACCGGCGTCGAGCCCGGCCTCGACG
Organism: Jatrophihabitantaceae bacterium; assembly: GCA_035765515.1. Lineage (GTDB taxonomy): Bacteria > Actinomycetota > Actinomycetes > Mycobacteriales > Jatrophihabitantaceae > DASRSS01. The sequence goes on from DASTXN010000090.1 coordinate 41,555, forward strand.
GTGCTCACCAGACCGGTACGACGACCGACGGTCACGGCATCTACGTCGGCGGCAAGCAGCCGTGGGGTGAGGCCACGACGGTCCAGGTGGCGCTCACTGCGCACAACGCCGCGATCCTGCTGCCGAACCCGGCACGGCTGAATACCTACTCGGCGGCGGACCTGACCAACATCGCAAGCCGGATGACGTTCAGCTCGAATCCGAAGGATCCCGCGACCTGGTTCACGACGAACCTGTTCCCGAACTGACCGCTCTCACCGGCGGCAACCCCGCAGTCGTTGCTCGCGATCAGCGGACGGAGCGGATGCGGTAGACCATCAGGGCGCCCAGCACGGTCGTCACGCCCGCCGTCCCGAACAGCACTGGATACCCACCCAGGGAGCCGATGATCAAGCTCGCGCCGAGCGGGGCGAGCGCCTGCGGGCCGACCGAGCCGACGTTCATGATGCCCAGGTCCTTCGCACGCGAGAGCGCATCGGGCAGCACGGCGGTGACCAGCGCCTGGTCCACCGACATGTACGCCCCGTAACCGGCACCCAGGAACGCCGCCGCCACCAGCGCAACCCCGAACGACGGGAAGAACGTCAGCAGAAACGACGCGATCGCCTGCAGTACCGCGGCGATCGCCACGTACGGACGGCGCCGGCCGCTGCGGTCGGA